>DASWRC010000146.1:0-26268 GCA_036403375.1 Pyrinomonadaceae bacterium | reverse complement strand
GGTGGTCGGTTCGCTTTGTTCTGAACACCGACCACCGACCACCGACCACTAATTTGGTTTATAATCACGAAAATTATGAAAAAAATCTTAATATTCAGCTTAGTGTTTTTGGCATTCGCTTTACCGGCTCGCGCGCAGACGCCTTCGCCGACGCCTGATGCCTTGACGGTCGAAAAGCAGCGCGCCGACCGGCTTCAGGCGCGTTATAACGATTTTGCACAGCTCGCGCGTTACCGCGAGGCAAATTCCAAGCTCGCGCCGCCCGCCAAAGACGAACAGCGCGTCGTATTTATGGGCGATTCGATAACCGACGGTTGGAAATTGGCGGACTATTTTCCGAACCAGCCGTTCGTCAATCGCGGCATCAGCGGGCAGACGACGCCGCAGATGCTGCTCAGGTTTCGTGCGGACGTGATTGATTTAAAACCGAAAGTCGTTGTTTTCCTAGCCGGCACAAACGACATTTCGGGCAACACGGGACCGACGACGCTCGAAGCGATTGAAGGAAACCTGGCGTCGATGGTCGAGCTGGCGCGCGCCAACGGCATCAACGTCGTGATGGCGTCCGTTCTGCCCGTCAGCGATTACAACACGAACAAAGCGGGCGAAAAAATAGTGCGCACCGTGCAGCGACCGCCCGCGCAGATTCTGGCGCTCAATCAATGGATAAAAAACTTTTGCATGGAACGAAAGCTCGTCTATCTCGATTATTTTTCGGCGATGGTCGATGATAAGGGTTTCCTGAAAGCCGAGCTGGCAAACGACGGTCTGCATCCGAACGCGAAAGGCTACGAAATTATGAAGCCGCTCGCCGAAGCAGCAATCAAAACCGCGCTCAAGTCTAAGCAGAAAAAATAGGAAAGGTTTTAGCCACGAATCTAATTTTAAAGCGAACGGAAAATCAGGCAGCCGAAAACCGGTCCGGCGGTGTTTCCTTTTTCCGGCTCGAAACGAACTGTGACCGTCGATTTTCCTTTTACTAATTCAGGCGGAACCGGGTAATCGCGCTCGACGAATTCGCCCGGCTTCTGGTAGCCGAGCGTTTCTGAAGCGATGCGCACGCCGTCAACCAGGATATGAAAAAGGCGCTTTCCCTCTTCGCCCCAATAAGTCGCGCGAAGCGCGAGCGGCGCGTCCGTCACCTTCATTTTGAACTCGAAAAAGCCTTCGCTCCGCGCGTCGCGTCCCGGCTTGGCGCGGTACGACAGCGGGTAGGAAATTTTCGAAACCAGCGCGTGTTCCTTTTCCGCTTCCGCATCGCCGAGCTTCATCACGTCAATGGAACGCGCCTGCAAATCCTTTAAACGCGCTGTTTCGGCGGCGATTCTTTCCTGTTCATTTGCCCATTCGGCAGCCGTAAATTTCGGGAAATAAACGGCTGTGCGGCGTTCCCACTGCGCATAAAACGGTTTCAGAGTTAAATCGTTTGGGCGTCCCGCGCCTTTCGTCACAAATACTGACGGTTCTTTCGCGGGAACAAGTGCGGCAATCAAATTCGCGCCGACGAGCGCCGGAGCCGCGCCGTCGAAAGGTTTGTCAGCCGCGCCCAAATCTGCCGCTAAAACAAGCGGACCGTTAAGCAAGGCGACCATGTTCGGGTTGTCGCCGGTTGCTTCGAGGCGCGGACTCATCGGCAGTCTCAGCGAAATCTTATCGCCGGTTTTCCACTTTCGGCGAAGGCTAGCGTAGCCGTTTTCCCTGACGATTTTTGCCGCTTTGCCGTTGATTTTCAGCGATGCGTTTTCGCACCACGCGGGAATTCTGAGCGAAATTCCAAACTCGGATTGTTTGGCGATTTTGCCGACCGACAAAAGAATTTCGTCGCCGTTCGGGTAGTCGGTCGAAAGCTCGAAGCGGGCGTCTTTTTCCTTCCAATCGAGCGCTGACGGGATGAAAAGATTGACGATTAAATTGTCGCCGGCGTGCCAGTAGATTGATTCGCCGTGTTTTGAATGGCTTTCCATTCCCGAGCCGACGCAGCACCAGAAATCGTTAGTCTCGGACGAAAATTCGCGCGCCGTGCCGCTCATCAGCGGAATCATATAAGCAAACATTCCGGTACGCGGATTTTGATGCGCTAAAATATGGTTAAAATGGGCGCGTTCGTAATAATCGAAATACGCGCCGTTTGGATTCCATTCAAACAAATGCCGCGTCAATTTCAGCATGTTGTAGGTATTGCACGATTCGCACGTCTGTTCCGTGATGTATTTTGAAATCGTGCGCGGAGCCTGAAAATGTTCGCGGTCGGAATTGCCGCCGATGACGTAAGAATATTCGGTCGTCACGGTTTCCCAGAAAAATCGCGCCGCGGCGGCGTATTCCGGCTTTTTCGTCAGCTCATAAAGCCGCGCCAGCCCGATGACTTTCGGGATTTGCGTGTTGGCGTGCAGCCCGGCAAGCTTGTCTTTCTGCGCGAACAGCGGGTCGAGCGTGCGTCGATGACGAATCCGTTCGGCAAGCGCAAGCCAGCGCCCGTCACCGGTTCGCGCGTACAATTCGGCAAATGATTCGTTGATTCCGCCGTGCTCGCAATTTAAGACTTTCTGCACCTGCTCGTCGCTGAGCCTCGTAAAAACGGCGTCGATAAATTCTGCCAAGCCTGTCGCAACTTTGAGCGCTTTTTCATTGCCGCAGTATTCGTGCGCCGCGAAAAGCCCCGAAAACAACTTGTGCCAGTTGTAAAACGGAACCCACGAGCCGTTGAGGTTAAAGCCGGACGAACGAATGTCGCCGCTCGTGATTTCGGCGAAAATCACTTTTCCGTCTTCCGTCCGGTCGCCTTTTTTTCGGGTAAAACCGGCAACGTAGCCGTCGCCCGCCGCGCGCTGACATTCATCCAGCTCATCGACGATATAACCGGCGCGCCGTTTACTTTCGGCATCGCCGGTCTGCGCGTGAATCAACGCGCAGGCGGTCAGATAATGACCGAGCGAATGCCCGGCAATCGTGTCGGCTTCCCAGCCGCCGTAAGCTTCGGCTTTCGGTTTGAGTCCGGCATGAACGCGGAAATTATGCAGAAACCGGTCCGGCTCAAGCTTGTGCAGATATTTGAGATTAGCGCTGACCGCATCCAGAAAAGGCGACGGCTTGAGCCTGATGGAAGTAAGCGGAAATGACGAAACCGTGCGCAGAAACGCTGAATTCTTCGATAATGTTTGGCTAAAGATTGAATGCGGCAAAGCTAATCCGAGTGCTCCGACCGAAGCAATCTGTAAAAATGTCCGACGGTCTAAGTTTGTTTCCTTCATTTTTTCTTCTAATTTTTTGCCCTGATTTCAATCGCAACTTTACCCGATTTGAGCGGAATTATAAACGCGCCGCGTTCAAATCCGAGAGTGCCTGACGGACGAAAATCTCCGATTCCTTCGATTTTGGCGGGTTGCTCAATCCGCAATCTCGCTTCTTTTGTATAAACGGTTTTCGGCGAAAACTCAATAAGTATGGATTGCGTCCGTCGTTTAATTTCAATTTCCGAAAACTCTCCGGCGTCGAGTGTGAGCCACAAACCGAATGGCGCGATATAAACACGCCGGCGCACGGAATCGAGCGGCACGACTTTCACTAAATCGCCCTGTGTTTGAACATTTCCGCCGAACGCGAGCCAGCCGAATTCCGGGTGATTGACGATATACGTCGCGCTGCCGAAGGCGTGCCCGAAAAAATTCGGTCCGTAATCGCCGCTGTATGCGTCCCATTTCAAAGTATCGGGAAAGGTATGAAACGCCGCTGACGCGAAACCTTCGCGGTCGATGTTCGAAAGCGCGCCCATCATCCCGCCGTAACCGACGCGCAGCAGGTAGAAATCATCCGGATGCTCGCGGTAAAAAGACAAAACCGGAATCGCGTTCAAACCCGAACCGTAATGATGAAGCTGGCGCTCGATACGCCGCAGCTTTCCGCCGTAAAGAAAATCCCAGTAGCGCCGCGCGTTGCCGTTATATCCCCAGTGCGGCACGGTCGGCATATAACCAATAATCGAATTGAGCGAGACGAGCGCCTTGTCAGCGTAGCCGAAATACCGGCACCACGCGTAAACTTCTTCCTGCCCGGTCGAATCCCAAGCCATCTCGCTCGCGAAAGGATATTCTTCACGGCTCCAGGCGTCGGCGCGTTCTTTCATCAAGGCTTCGATTTCCGACGCTTTTTCCCTGAAACCTTCGCGCTTCAAATCTTCCAGAAGCGCGAGAAAAATGCTGCCTTCCATCAAGCCCAAATCGACGTATTCGACGCGCCGCGAACCGTCTGATTTTTTACTAAAAGCAAACTTTGTCGTTTGAAACGCCTGTTCGAGATACCATTGCCACGGGTGATTTTTAACGAGATTCGTGTTGCTGCGCGCCGTGCGATACATTGCCCAGTAAGCCGCCGCGACGTGCGGATAATTATAGCCGCGCCCGATGCTTTCCGCCTGTTCTTTTTTCCAGCTTGCCCAGGTCGTCCAATTAAAAGATTTTTCGTATTGAAAACCGGGAAATTCATCCGGCGCATAGTAAAACAAACTCTTGCGCACGCCGTATTTATTCGCGCCTTCGCGATATTGCAGCCCGCCCCACAAAACTTCGTCGATAAACCGCTCGTATTTTGCGATTTCCGCCGCGTTCGGCTGCGCGAACTCCTTCATGGCGGCGGCGAGCCACGAACCCGAACCGGCTTCGTCGCCGAGTCCGGCAATCCAGACGCGGTTGTCCTGCTCGACTGTTTTGCCGGTTTCGCGGTCGAAGCTTATCACCGACGGGCTGCGTTTAAACGGGTCTGAAGGGGTTTCAAACCACTGCCGCGTAAACAAAAAGTTTCCGAGGTCGGCAACCGCTGCCGTCGCCGTTTTCGTCAGGTAATAATGAACCGTCTGAACCGTTTCGTCCGCGTATCTGACGCGCAGGCGCGCTCTGCCCCAATCATTGCCGCGAACCGTCAGGGTCTGCCAGCCGTTTTTGGTCGTCGCGCCCTTCTGTGTGACGGTCAAAGCGCCTTTCGGCTGGACTTCAATTTCCTTTATTTGCGCTCGATACTTTAAAAATAATTTGCCTTCCGTTTCATTCGGCAAAATATAACCCGGAATGCCGACCGCGACGGGGCGGTTATTTTCCGCCAGAGTTTTTTCGATATTGCGAATTTCGTCCGCCGCCAAAAACTTGACGCCAAAGGCGCGCGTCGCGTCCGGCGCGATTATTTCCGAGGTCGGCGCGTTCCACGGCGCGGCGTTTTTCCAACTGTTTTCCGCCGGCGAGCGGCTGTGCGCGAGCCATTCAAACGTGCCTTCAAAAGTCTGGTTCGGACGCATCGGTTCCGAAAGAAGCTGATAGGCTTCGAACGGCGTTTTGCCGTCGGGCACGACGACTAGCGCCGGACCGCTGCCGTTGAGCCGCGTGACCTGAATATAACCGGCATCCTCGCCGATGTACGGATCTGAAAACGAGCATTTTTCGTGCGCTTCTGCCAGCGTCCGGTCGGTCAGAATATTATTGAAAACCATCGGAATCCCGAGCGCGCCGAGCTCGAACGGCTCGCCGGTTTTGTTTTTAAGCTCGAAACTTAAAACCAGCCGACCGCCGGAGAGTGTCCATTTGCGAAAAACCTGAAGCGGGCAATCGGCGGGCAAAGTCGGCGACAAATCGGCGATTGCCAAATCGGGCGCGGCAGCCGGAAGACTTATGACCGGTTTTCGCGCGGCGGCAGTCGAAAACGAGCGCCATTCGCTCGCGCCCTGCCGCCGGACGCTAAAGCGCAAATCGCCGAGATGATAAAAGCCGTCGGCGGCGCGTTTTTCCAAGAGGTCGGACGGCGTAAAATCAAAGCCGTTTGCGCCTTTCGGTAAAAGTGCGGCGACGGTTTGCGAAGATTTCAGTAATTTCAGGGTAAATTGCGGAGTTTCGATTTCGATAAAGCCCTGTTCGATTCCCAGCGTCGGCGTTGTCGAGGGCGAAGCTTGAGCAAAGCCGGAGAGACACAAAAAGGCGAGCGTAAAAAGGATTCTAAATGGCAGAAGCTGTTTCATAAAACGCCAGTTTATTTAATCCGGGAAACTTACTCAAACCTTTCGCGCCGGGTATTTCTTTCTACTTTTTCGCCGTCGGCATTTTTGCGAGAAGCTCTTTCATTTCCGCAATGACCTTGGCATACTGAGGGTCGCGTTCGAGGTTTTTTAATTCGAGCGGGTCTTTCGGATGCTCGAAAAGCATCGCGCCCGATTTGCCTTCGTCCCATTCGACGTAATGCCAGCGCGCGGTTCTCACGGATTTGCCTAAAATCCCGCGGTAATCCGTGACGCTGTAGGCTGGCAAATCCCAGCCGGCGCGCGGATTTTTCAGCAATTTTGCGATGCTCTGACCGGAAACGCCGGAAGGTTTCGGCAATCCGCAAAGCTCCGCCAGCGTCGGGTATAAATCAATCAACTCGACGACTCTCCGGCTCGACTCGCTCCCTTTTTCTTTCGGCAGCGCGATAATCAGCGGCACGCGAAGTCCGACCTCGTAGAGCGAATACGCTTTTGACCATTTGCCTTTTTCGCCGAGGTGATAACCGTGGTCGCCCCAGAAAACGATTATCGTGTTGTCTTTCAAACCGTTTCGTTCGAGCGCGTCGATGACGCGACCGACCTGCGCGTCCATAAAACTCGTCGAAGCCCAGTAAGCGCGTTTCATTTCGCGCGCGAGTTCGGGCGTCGATTCCCTGCCGATAAAAAGGTCGGCATTGCGCGGCGGAATCGATATTTCGGGGAATCCCGGCGGCGCTTTCGGCACGCTAGCGAAATCTACGGGAAGCGAAATCGTGTTAACGTCGTAAAGGTCGAAAAACCTTTTCGGCGCGGTCGGCGGTGAATGCGGTTTGACGAAACCGACGGCGAGAAAAAACGGCTGCTCCCTGTATTTTTCCATCAACTGAATCGCACGCGTCGCCGCCTTGTAATCGCCGTGTTTTTCGCCGTCGCCTTCCATAACGACAATCCGGTCGGAGTTCGACGCTTTAGTGTTCGCCGCCGGTGTTTGTGCCGGTTCTTCGTCGTCCGGGTCAACCGCCGCAGATTTGGTCGGCTTAAAATTCGGATTGCTCCGTTCGGTGATGTTCGGGTTGACGGGCTCGCCGCCTTCCGTCCACGAAACCTCGTCGTCGATTCCGCCGTGAAAAATCTTGCCGCTGCGCAGCGTCGCGTAGCCGTTGTTTTTGAAATACTGCGGCAAAGTCACTGTTTGCGGGTCTATCCGCCGGAAATAATCGTTGTTGTTCATGACGCGCGTTTCGGTCGGGTAGCGTCCCGTGAGAAGCGACGTGCGCGACGGGTTGCAAACCGGGTATTGCGCGTAAGCATTATCGAAACGCACGGCGCGCGCCGCGATTTTATCGATGTTCGGCGTCTTTATTCCCGCGACGCCGTAGGCTCCGAGCTCGGGACGCAGGTCGTCCGACGCGATAAACAAAACGTTGTATTTCGGCTTTTCCCGTTTTTTCTGCGCCGCCACCGAAAGCGTAGAAAAAGGAACGCTCGCCGAAACCAGCGACAAAAATGCACAAAAAGCATAAAATCCGCGGCGTAAATTTTTCATATATTTGAACCCGATTTCAGGAATTGGAAAATCGGTTAACCTGCGATAAACTCTATCTTATCTTTTTGAGACAAAAATGAAAACAGCGCGCCGAAAATTCCTGCTTCTTTTTTTGACGATTGTCTGGTCGGTCGCCTTTTCGGCTTGTCGCGGCGAAGCGCCCGGGGTTTCGGAAAACGTCGATGTTCCGGCGGGAATGATTTTTATCAACGGCGGCAGCTTTCAAATGGGCGATGCGGAAGGAATGCCGTTTGAAACGCCCGCGCACACGGTCGAATTGGATTCTTTTTTAATTGACGAACATGAAGTATCGGTCGCGGAATTCGCAAAATTCGTTGAAGCGACCGGTTACCGGACCGAAGCCGAAAAATACGGCTGGTCAGGCGTTTTCGATTTCGATTCCGGCGAATGGCAGCGCATCGACGGCGCGGATTGGCGACATCCCGAAGGGGAAAATTCGACCGCCGCGCCCGCCGAACCGGTTTGCCAGATTTCATGGAACGACGCCGCCGCTTACGCGCAATGGGCTGGAAAAAGATTGCCGTCCGAAGCCGAATTTGAATTTGCCGCGCGCGGCGGGCTGGTCGGCAAAAAATTCGCGTGGGGCGATGAGCTGAAACCGGACGGGAAATTTATGGCGAACTGGTGGCAAGGCTCGTTTCCCGGTAAAAACACGCGCGAAGACGGATTTTTGAGCCGCGCGCCCGCCAAAAGCTTCGCGCCGAACGGTTACGGGCTTTACGATATGACCGGCAACGTCTGGGAATGGACTTCCGATTGGTTCGACGAAAATTATTACCGGGTTTCGCCGAAAAAAAATCCGCCGGGCGCTTCCGCCGGAACCGAGAAATCAATTCGCGGCGGCTCGTTTCTGTGCGCCGAAAATTTTTGTTCGAATTACCGCGTCGCCGGACGAAGCCGCGCGGCGCCCGATTCAGGCTTGAACAATCTCGGATTTCGATGCGCACGTGATGTTAAGAAGTAAATTATTTTGCCGCGGATAAACGCGGATTTCGGAAAAATTTTATATATTAGAGCTACCATCAATCAATGGTTTTAATCAGCGAAATCCGCGTTTATCCGCGGCTCAAAACAAAATTATGCAATATAGAAAATTCGGCAGAACGGGCTGGCAGGTCAGCGACATCGGTTACGGAATGTGGGGCATGGGCGGTTGGAGCGGTTCGAACGACGAGGAATCTCTCGCGTCGCTCCAGCGCGCGGTTGATTTAGGCTGTAACTTTTTCGATACGGCGTATGTTTACGGCAACGGTCGGAGCGAAAATCTGCTCGGGCAATTGGTGCGTGCCAACGCGGGCAAAAAACTCTACACGGCGACCAAAGTGCCGCCGCAGGATATGAAATACCCGACGCCGGCGGACGCCCCGCTCAAACAATGCTACCCGCCCGAACATATCGAAGAATTTCTGCACAAATCGCTTCGCAATGCGGGACTCGAAAGTTTCGATTTGCTGCAAATTCATACCTGGAATGACACATGGGCGGACGACGATAGCTGGTCGGAAATGCTCGATTCACTGAAACGACAGGGTTTGATCGGAGCGTGCGGAATTTCCATCAATCGCTGGGAGCCCTGGAACGGCGTGAAAGCCGTGCGCAGCGGCAAGATCGATTCGGTGCAGGTGATTTACAATATTTTCGACCAGAACCCGGAAGACGAGCTTTTCCCGGCTTGCAAAGAAATGGACGTGGCGGTTATCGCCCGCGTGCCGTTCGACGAAGGAACGCTGACCGGAACTTTGACGAAAGAGACGACGTTTCCGGCGGACGATTGGCGAAGCGGCTATTTTACGCCGGAAAACCTGATTCCGAGCGTCGAGCGCGCCGATGCGCTCAAGCCGCTCGTCCCCGAAAGCTCGTCGCTTGCCGAAATTGCGCTCAGGTTTATCTTGAGCAATGAAACGGTTTCAACTATTATTCCCGGAATGCGCAAGCTCAAAAACGTCGAAGCAAACATCGCGGCGAGCGATAACGGACGACTTTCCGAAGAATTACTCAAGGAACTGAAAAACCACCGCTGGGTTCGCAAACCCGCGCCGTGGTCGGATTAAATTTAATGAATCATTCTTCGAGTTTGAGGGGTTTTACAGCAGCTCGCCGCGCGGGCAGGAAACCGGCGCGGCGCGTTTTGACTTTAAATTTAAGGTGAATGTCGGGTAACTGACTTTCACCGCCGGAAATTAAAATCAAAATATTGACTTTAGAGTAAAGATTAAGTTAAGTTAAACTTTCCAAATCGCTTTTATATTTTTTTAATTTGATAAATCGGCATTATAGAAATCAGGAGGTAGTTTTTTGTGAAAATTTTTCGTCCTTTTTCTCCCCTTTTGCTAGTTTTTATCTTTTGTGCCGCCGTTTTTGGCGGGCAGTTTCAGTGTTTTAACAACGGCGACACAAAGCCGATTATTGTCAAAACGCCGACCGACGGCGGAATCCAGATAGATATTCCGGACAAATATAAAGCGCGGTTTGAAAAATGGAAAGAGGAGCTGCTTTCGACCGAATTCGGTCGGCAGCAGTGGGAATCTTACGCCGAGAACAAAAGTTTTATTCTGACGATTGCGATGTCCGAAAAACGCGGGCAGGGCGCGGGAACGGATAAGTATCTGTGGGACGAAACCGGCAAATTTGTCGGCGCGACCATCACCCTCGGCGTAAAGATTGATAAAGGCTACCCGGACCCGATTTATTACCCGGTGATGAATTCGCTCTCGCCGAACGAACCGAATTATTCAATCAGCGGAACGCTGCTCGCCGCCACCAAAATCATCCATGAAATCGGGCACGTCAACCAGACGGCGAAAGCCAACCGCGAAACGCTCGAACTGCAAAGCAAGCTGATGCCCAAATACATTTCGATTTTTCTGAAAAACGGGCGTAACATACGCGACAAGGAGCTGGTCGATTTAGCCGACAAAATGGGCGGAACGCCGGTCGAAATCTGGGAAAATCGCGAATACTGGAGCGAAGTCAACGCGATGTCTTATCTCAAGGAAAGAATCAGCAAGGAAAATTTCTACTGCTACGTTTTCAACAAAATTCAATACAACATCGAGCAGTACGCCAAATACTACGAGCCGCGGTTTGAAGAAGTCAGCGCCTTGCCCGACGCTTCGTGCCGAAAATAATTAAGTCGTTAAAAGCTCGGCTTGCATTGCGTCGTAGTGTCAGAGCAGGCGGGAGAAAAAGTTTTTCCCGACCGCCTGATGCTGCGACGCAAAGTTTAAAAGAATCTATTTAAACATTCGACTGTTAATCCTATAGCTTTTCCCAGCCTTTGTCGGAATCGTCAATATTTTTCCGCCCGAGCTTAATTTACAATCGCCGCCCAAATCAGAGCGCACGACGGCTTCCGCCAATTTGCCGTTTTTCCAGGTCATATCGACTTCGAAACCGCCCCGCGCGCGCAAACCTTTGACTGTTCCTTCTGACCACGCGGCGGGCAAAGCGGGCAACAATTTCACTACGCCGCCGTGACTTTGCAGGAGCATTTCGGCGATTCCGGCAGCCGCGCCGAAATTGCCGTCAATCTGAAACGGCGGATGCGCGTCGAACAGGTTTTCGTAGCTTCCGCCGCTGAACTGCACGCCTTGAGTTTTCGGTTTCGAACCGACGGGCGAAAGCAAAATCGACAATAATTTCTGCGCGCGATTGCCGTCGCCGAGGCGCGCCCAAAAGTTGATTTTATGCGCCAGCGACCAGCCGGTCGAAAGGTCGCCGCGCCGCTCAAGAGTTTTGCGCGCGGCTTCCGCCAATTCCGGCGTTGTTTCCGGCGTAATTTCCTCGCCCGGGTAAAGCGCCCAGAGATGCGAAACGTGGCGGTGCGTCGGTTCCGGCTCGTCGTATTCTTCGAGCCATTCCATCACGCGACCATCGGAACCGATTCGCGTCGGTGCTAATCGTGCACGTTTTTCGGTTAATTCGGCTCGAAAATCTTCGTCCGTTTTCAGGATTTTCGAGGCTTCGATAACCGCCGTGAAAAGATAACGGATGATTTGCTCGTCGACGGTCGGTCCCATCACGATATGCAAAGTTTTATCGCTGCCCGGTACGCGATAACCGTTTTCCGGCGAATTGGACGGCGCGGTGACGAGCCATTTGTTTTTCGGCTCTTCAATCAGCATATCGGCGTAAAAACGCGCCGAGCCTTTCAAAATCGGGTACGCCCACGCCAGAAATTTCCCGTCCCGCGTGTAAAGATAATGTTCCCGGAGGTGCTGGCAGAGCCACGCCGAGCCGCTGTTGGTCGCGCCCCAATTCGCGCCTTCGCCCGGAGAAGTAAAACCCCACGGATTCGCCAAAACGTGCGCCACCCAGCCGCGCGCGTTGTAATATTTTTGCGCCGTCGCCGCGCCCGGCTTTTGCAGCGATTCGATTAACTTAAAAAGCGGCTCGTGAAGCTCCGAAAGATTCGTGTTTTCCGCCAGCCAGTAATTCATCTGAACGTTGATGTTCAGATGCCAGTCGGCATTCCACGGCGTTTGGACTTCTTCCGCCCAAATTCCCTGTAAATTTGCCGGCAATCCGCCCGGTCGCGACGAAGAAATCAGCAGATAGCGCCCGAATTGAAAATAAAGCGCCGCAAAATTCGGGTCTTTCGCGCCGTCGCCGTAAATTTTCAAACGCTCGGGCGTCGTTAATTTCAAAAACTCCGGATTGGTCGCGCCGAAATTCAAACTGACTCGATTAAAAAATTTTTGGAAATCTCGAACGTGCGCGGCTTGCAGATTTTTGTAATTTTTTTGAGCAGCCTTTGTTAAATCATTCAATGAAGCCGCGTGCGGATTCGACGTTTTTCTGCCCGCGAACCCGAGATAATCGGTTGCGGCGGTGATAAAAAGAATCGCCTCGTCGGCGTTTTTTACGCTCAGGGATTTTTCCGCGCTCGAAATCGTACCGCCGGTGTTTCGAGCGCGCACCCGCGCCGCGTATTTCATTCCGCCGCCGTCCGCGCCGTTGTTTAATTGCCCGCTCATCAGCAAACCGTCTTTGCCGTCCGTCTCTGTTTCGAATCTTTCGGGTCGGTCGAGCGCCGCGTCAAAGCTGATTGATTTCGGTTTGTCGGCAGTCAGGCGAACGATAACGGCTTGGTCGGGCGCGGAGACGAAAATTTCACGCACGAAATTTACGCCGTTTTGCGTGTAAGTGATTCGCGCGGTCGCGTTTTCGAGATTAAGCTCGCGCCGGTAATTCGCGAACGCAGCGTCGCCGCCGGCGAATTTCAGATGCAGATTTCCCAAGACTTGATAAGCCCCGTAAGGCGCGTCTTTGCCTTTTCCACGAGCCGAGCCGAGTCCTTTCGCCGTGAAATTTTTATAAACCAGCGCTTCGGCTTCCGCGTTTTTGCCTTCGAGAAGCAGCCGGCGAATTTCGGGCAGAGATTGCGCCGCGTCCGGTTTATCGGCATCCTGCGGCGCGCCCGACCAGAGCGTGCCTTCGTTCAGGACGATTCGTTCTTCGCCGACGCCGCCGAAAACCATCGCGCCCAAACGCCCGTTGCCGAGCGGCAGCGATTGCGTAAAAGTGCGCGCGGGCGCGTCAAACCAAATCAGCAAATCGGACGAAACTTCAGTCGAAAGAATTTTCGACGCGCAGCAGAGCGCGACCAAAAAGGCAAACAAAACTTTCAACTGAAATCTCATTCTTTTTATATTTTTTACCGCAGCAAAGCCGTCGCCGCCCAGCTCGCTGCCGCTTGTCCGTGTAAATCGCCGGTTTTGCGCTGGCGGTCGAGATAATACTGAACGGAATAACCTTTGTTAGTGCCTTCGCAAACGTCCGTGACATTGGCGTTTTCGTCGATGTGTTTGACCAGACCGAGCCACGCTTTGCGCGCCGCCGGACCGTAAGTTTTTTTGTCGAGCCAGCCTTCTTTGACGCCCGTTACCATCGCGAACGTAAACATTCCCGTGCCGGAAGTTTCAACCCACGATTCGGGTTTATCCAGCAATTGCCGCCACAAACCGTCTTCCGCCTGATATTTCAGAAGCGATTCCATCATCGTCGTGTAGCCTTTAAGGATTCGCGCGCGTTTCGGGTGATTTTTCGGCAAATCTCGAAGCAGTTCCGCCATCCCGGCGGCGAACCAGCCATTGCCGCGTCCCCAATAATAAGGCGAATCCGGCGCGTGAAAAAATAAACCGTTCGGCTGCTGCAATTTATCGAGATAGGCGGCGGCGGCAAGGGCGGCGCGGTCGAGATACGTTTTATTGCCGGTCGCGCGGTATGCCTGAACCTGCACGATAGTAATCATATACATATCGTCAATCCAGTAGCGCGCTTCCGCCGTAATGCCGTCGTCGGTCGTTTTTGCCCATTGCTTGTCGGGAAAGCTTTGCCCGAGCGTCAGATATTTGCCGTCTTTCGTCTGCCGGAAAAGTTCGAGCGGCACGACACCGAAAACACGGTAATCGACGTGCGCCTGGTCGGAAATATTTTTCGCGCCGTCAGCCGTCAAAAACCGGTCGAATTTGCGTATCAGACGCTCTTTCAGGTCTTTGTCGTTCGTTTCTTCGGCAATCGTCAAAGAGCCGTACCAGGCGCAGATTTCGGGGTAAATCACGTACTGTCGTTTGCCGCCTTGAAATTCAAAATCGCGTTTTACCCAATTTTCCGCCAGACGCTTGCCGACTTCCGCCGGCGAAGTTCCGGCAGCCCAGTTTCCGAAATATTTCGATTGCGCCGCAACGGTCAAAGACAAAACCGCCGCCAATAATACAGACACTAAGATTTTTTTCAGCATATATTTACTTTCACTTTTTATTTTTTTGGTTTGAATATTTATGAGAAAAAAGCTAACAAGCATTGTCAGAACGAGACAGAAAACCGGTTAACCATCGGAAAACACGATTCTAGCAGAAAAATTTTCGCATTGCAAAAAAACAGAAGCCTGCGCATAAACAAGGGCGGATAAGATAAAGAATCGAATCCGCCCTGCCTGTGCGCAGGCTTTCGTTAAAAGGAAAAGCTACATCGCGAAATTATGTTCGCGAAGCTGTTCGAGTCGTGAGCTGACGTCGCGATAATCGACGTTGACCGCGTAAATTTGCTCGAAACATTCGACCGCTTTCGGAGCTTCGCCGCCCATTTCGTAAGCATTCGCCATTTCATAAAGCATCGCTTGTCGTTCTTCATCGTGCAAATTCGGTGTTTCGAGCGCGCGGCGATACCACATCAAAGCCAGATTCGGCATTCCCTGTTCCACAAAACAATGCCCGAGAAGATTGCAGCATTGGAAAAAGTGTCGCGTTCCGTCGTCTGCGCGGCACATATTAATCGCATCCTGAAACTCGCGTATGGATTCTTCCATCAAGCCCATTTCCTTGTACGCGATTGCCAGATGATAATGCGTCTCGTAATCGCCTTCCGCTTCCGGCGCGCTTTCTTCCAGACCGAGCTCGCTCCGGAAATCGTCGAGAAAATCAAAGTTTTGCAAAGGCGCGGCGTCTTTCTGCTTTGGCTCTTCAACCGTCTGCGTAAAGGTTTGAACTTTGATTGTCTCGGCTGGCGAAAAAATTTCCGTCCCGAAATCATGTCCCGAACCGGCTTCTTCGACAAATTCCTGCGCCGTCGTCTCGCCGCGCATCTGCGCGCGAAGGCTGGCAAATTCGGAGCGCATTCCGAATTCGGCTTCGAGCACGTCGAGAGTTTTTCCGGCTAAATCCAGATAACCCTGCGTGACATAAAATTGAACGCTTTCGATTTCCTGCGCGAGACGCATTTCGTCCGCCGGTTTTAATTCGTCCGGCACCGGGTTTGAATTCGCCGACGGCGCGGCGAAAGTCTCGCCGACAATCGCGAAATTGTCGTTGCCGTCTGAAAAGCCGCCGTTGCCGTTCGCCGCCGAATCGGCGTAAACAAAGGCTTCCGCCTCGCTGTCGGCGATTTCGCTGGTGTATTGGCTGTAATCTTCTAAAAGTTCCGCCTCGCCGTTTGCCGTTACGCCTTCGACAAGCGCGAAACCGTCAAACATCGGAGATTCTTCCGCCGGCTGCGGCTGGAAACTGAAATCCGTCGCAGATTCCGCAATTTCGCCGCCTTCGTACTTGATTTCCTGCAACCGCTTTGCGTAAGCAACTTCGTGCGGCGAAATTAAAATGAGCTGTGAAAGCGCGTAATGTTCGTCGTCAGCCGATTCTTTGAGCCGCGCGATTTCCGCCAATCTTTCGAGCGATTTTTTCAGCTCCGTCTCGTCGCGCTGCCAGCCGTAATAGCGTACCAGAAGCCGCAGAGCATCGACCTGCTCGGGATTTCGCGCGAGGATTTCGTTCGTCCATTTCAGAAATTCTTCCGGTTTTCCGCCGACCAGCAGATGCTCGGACGACATCGAAAGAATTCGCACGGCGGAATCCAAATCGCTGTTTTTGACGTAAGTTTCGACGAGCTGTAAAAATTTCGGGTAATTCGCCGGTTCCTGTTCGACAAGGCGGATAACCGCTTTTTCGGCTTCCGACGGATTATTCGCGTCCAGATAGCAATCGACCAGCAGATAAAGAATCTCGCGGTTGTACGGCTGTTTTTCGAGAATTCCTTCGAGTGTTTTCGCCGCTTCGTCGGCGTAGCCGAGCTTAACCTGCGCGCTGACCAGACCGTTGAGCGCCGTCAAATCGTACTGGCGAATTTCAAGCGCCCGCTGAAAAGCCGATATCGCCTGTTCGAGGTGATTCTGGCTTGCTAAGCGGAGTCCGGCTTCGGTGAAAGCTTTCGCGGCTTCTTCTTTGTTGTCGTCCTGAAAACAGAAATCGGCGATTTTCAGGTAAACTTCCGTGTTCGTCGGGTCGAGCTGCGCGATTTGTTTCCAGATTTCCAAGGCTTCCGCCTTATGACCTTTGCGCTGGTATTGCTCGGCGAGCGCGACGTAATGCGAGCGCGCTTCGGCAAACGAGCCTTTCAACTGGTAAAGCTTTGCGAGCTTGGCGGAAACGTCAGCCGAATTCGGCTGAATCCGCTGAATCTTGTTGTAAATGGCAATCGCTTTCTGCGCAAAACCCTGCTTGCTGAAATGTTCGGCGACTTTCGTGTAACAGCCGACGGCTTCGCCCGACTCGCTATTTTTGATGTACAAATCGCCCAAAGTGTTGAGCGTGCTGAAATCTTTCGGGTCGTTTTCGACAACTTTTTTGTATTCGCCTATCGCCGCACGTATTTTGCCCTGCGACAAAAAGCGCTCGGCATTTCGCATAGCTTTTACTTTATCGAAGCTCATTGTGAATTTTTAATGATGCAGAAAACCTAAATTATGACTAGAATTTGCGAGCCTGCCGCCTGTAAGTGGAAAAAAAATAGCAGATGATGTTGTTTGCTCATCCACATAACATAAGCTAACATGTTTTCACAAAATGTGTCAATAAGTTTTAACAATTTTTGTAATGTTTGGCATTTTACAAATTAAAAGTTTTCCGACTTCGCCTTTTGACCTCCGTGTATTTAGAATTTAATCTGTATTTTTCACTCGCAAAGTTCCGAAACGTATGCAAGCACTAATTTTAGCCGGAGGCAAAGGAACGCGGCTCAGACCGCTCACGGTTTACACGCCGAAACCGATTGTGCCTTTCTTAAATCAGCCGTTTCTGCTTTATCAAATCGAGATTCTGCGGCGCGCGCGCATAGAGAACATTACGCTTTCTTTAAGCTACCAGCCCGATAAAATCGAGCAGATTTTAGGCGACGGCTCGGATTACGGCGTCAATTTAAGGTTTATTACCGAACCGAGCCCGATGGGAACGGGCGGCGCGTACAAATTTGCGGCGGACGCCATTCGCGAAACGACGGTTGTTCTGAACGGCGATATTTTGACGGATGTCGAGATTGCAAAAGTCATCGAATTCCACAAGGCGAAAAAAGCGTCGGCGACAATCGTGCTCGCGCCGGTCGAAAATCCTTCCGCCTACGGTCTGGTTGAAACCGACCGAGAAGACAGGGTTTTACGATTTCGCGAAAAACCGAAGCCGGAAGAGATTGCCGCGCTCACGACCAACACCATCAACGCGGGAATCTACATACTGGAGCCGGAAGTTTTGGATTTGATTCCGGCGGGCGAGAGTCATTCGTTCGAATACAACGTTTTTCCCGATTTGCTCGCGAAAAACAAAGCCTTTTACGCTTATATTCTGCGGGAAAACTACTGGCGCGACATCGGCAATCCGGCAAGTTACCTGCAGGGACACCACGATTTTCTGAGCGGCAAAATCAGGAATTTCGACCTGAAAAAAAGCTGGAAAGCCGACATTTCGCACACGGCGATGGTCGATGAAAATTCAGTTCTTGAAGATGAATGTATCGTCAAACCGCACGCGCGAATCATCAATTCGGTTATCGGCAGAGGCGTCTTTGTAGAAGAAAAAGCCGTTATCGAAAACTCGGTCGTCTGGGCGCACTCGCGGATTTCGAGCGCGGCGGAAATCCGGGGCGCGGTTATCGGTCGAAGCTGTCACATCGGCAAAAACGCCGTCGTTTCTGACGGTGCGGTGCTCGGCGACAAAACTTCGCTGACCGATTACACCAAAGTTTAGAAATTTGCGATTTGCGATTTTCAATTTGCGATTGGTTGCTGATTTATAGTCATTTCAGATTAATTAAATCGCTTCAAAGCAGAGAAAAATCGCAAATCGCAAATTGAAAATCGCAAATTTCTTATGCCCGAATTACCCGAAGTCGAATTAGTTGTAAAATCGCTGCATTTATTGGTTAAAGGACGCAAAATCATTGTCGCCGAGCTGCTTCGCGAACGGCTCGCACCTGAAAATCCGCCTCTCCAATTCGCCGAAAGTCTGAAAGATTCGACAATAATACGTGTTCACCGGCGCGGCAAACACATCCTCTTCGACCTCGATAACGCGAACACGCTCATCACGCATCTGCGGATGTCGGGGCGCTTTATGCTTTTGCCCATCGAACGCGAATTGCCGAAATACAGCCACGCGGTTTTTTATTTTGAAGACGAAACGCGGCTCGTTTTTCAGGACCAGCGGCATTTCGGCTTGATGAAAATCGTGACGACAGCAGCGCTGCATGAAGCTAAAGAGATTAAAAAACTCGCGCCCGAACCGTTTTCCGATGATTTTAACCCGCAGTATTTCCGCGATGTTTTAAAGACTTCAAAAAAAAGCCTGAAGGAATTGCTGCTCGACCAGACAAAGGTTCTGGGTTTGGGAAACATTTACGCTTCGGAAGCGATGTTCCTGGCGCGCGCCAATCCGCAAACGCCGGCGAATCGGGTATCGGCGCGCAAAGCGAATGTTTTGTTTGAAAAAATCCGCGAAGTTTTAGCTGAAGCAATCGCGCACGGCTCGACCTTAAACGTCAATCCCGAAAACATCGACGGCAGCTATTACGACGGCGGTTACCAAAATCAATGGCGCGTTTACGACCGCGAAAAAGATTCGTGCGTGACTTGCGAAACCGCGATAAAACGCATCGTGCAGGGCGGTCGCTCGACATATTTCTGCCCGCGATGCCAGCAAAAATAATTTTTTCTGCGTCTTAAATTACGTATTTAGGAATAATTCTTAAGAGGAAAATCTTGATGAAACGTTTATTTTCGATACTGTTTGCCGCTCTTTATCTGACCGCATTTGCGAATAATGCGCTTGCCTGCGCGTGCTGTGTGGACGAAGGATTTTATATGATTTCGACCGGAAAGCCGCGCGAATATGTTTACGGAATGCTGGAAACGATGGAATTTCAACGGAAAGCCGACGTTTACACCGGCGAAGCCGATTACGATATTTTAAAGGGTTTGGAGATTGTCAATCAGGAATACCGGAGCGGTGCTTGGGAAGCGGGCGGCGCGTTTAATTTCGTCAACGAGTTTACGAACAGGAGCTGGAAATTTACGCTCAAAACTCCGGGCGGAAAAACCGGCACGCTGGTGCTGCCGATGCCCGCGCAAATGGTGCAGTTCAAAGTCGATACACACGACACGAAAGACACCGGCTTGGGCGTGGGGCTTTACAAAGAGCTGCGCTTTAAAGGCTACGTACAAAGCGGCACGGGAATTTTTCGCGCGGGAATCGTCAAGCCGACGTCGTATTTTCTGGTTTTTCAGGGGCACGGCAACGGCTGCGACGACGTCTCGGATTTTACGCACTGGCATCTGGAAATCAACGGTAAAAAAGCAAACTACGAGCTTAACGGGAAACTAAAATCGGGCGCCGGACAGGAAACCGAGGAAGCGGAAAGCAAAGAAACCAACTAAGCTAAATCAAAAAATATTTAGAGTAACCATCACCCATTGCTGCCGTTCACCGGACGGATTTTTTCAGCATCACGACATTGAAACAAGACCTCCGCTGATTGAAATAAGCGGCTGCCACGCTGAAATAAAAGCTGACACGGAGTTTTGCCCCGTGTTGAAAGTGATGGAATTATCTTTGATTTCCAAAAGATTTTCGGTTCCGATATTTCTTTACCGGCTTGACAGTTTTCGCCGAAAAACGCAGAATCTAATTTAACTTTCGTGGTGAGTTAATGCGACTTGCGACCACGTTAAATAAGCCGCTAAACAGCTTAACAGACAAATTATTTAGAAAAGAGTCTCGCTGTTTGGCGAGACTCTTTCTTTTTAGATTTGCGATTCGCGATTTGCGATTTTTGGAAACTTTCTTTTAATCGCGAATCGCGAATCGCGAATCGCAAATTAAATTATGCGAGACTTTCGAGAACTGATAGAATCCGGCGGTATTTACGTTTTTGACGGCGCGATGGGAACGCGGCTTTATGAAAAAGGCATTTATATCAATCGTTCCTATGACGAGCTGAACCTGATAAATAAAGACCTTGTGCGCGAGGTTCACGAGGAATACGTGAGGGCGGGCGCGGAAATCATTCAGACCAATACGTTCAGCGCGAATTACAATAAACTCCAGCAGTTCGGTTTAGACGCGCAGCTTCGCGATATTAATGTTTCAGCCGTGCGGATTGCGCGCGAAGCCGCCGCCAGCAAGGCTCTGGTCGCCGGGACGATTGGTCCGCTGGGCTTGAGAATCGAGCCGTACGGTCCGACCTCATTCGACGAAGCAAAAGCGATGTTTCGCCAGCAGGCGGAAGCGCTTTTGGAAGGCGGAATCGACCTTTTCGTGCTCGAAACCTTCTCGGATTTGTCCGAAATTCAGCAGGCAATCAACGCCGTCAAGGAAATTTCGGATTTACCGATTGTCGCGCAGATTGCCATCCAGATGGACGGCAACACGGTTTTCGGCGCGACGCCGGAAATTTTCACAAAACGGCTCGACGATTGGGGCGCGGACGTTATCGGGCTGAATTGCTCGGTCGGACCGGCGCTTTTTCTGAACGCGCTCGAAAAAATGCGCGAAGTGACCAATAAAAAACTTTCCGCGCAGCCGAATGCCGGACTGCCGCGCGATGTGCAGGGACGCCAGATGTATATGTGCTCGCCCGAATACATGGCAGAATTTTCGCGGCGCTTTATACAGGTCGGCGCGAGCTTTATCGGCGGCTGCTGCGGCACGACGCCGTCGCACATTAAGTTGCTGGCAGACGCAATTCGCTCGGTTTCGCCGCGCTCGTCCGCGCAGGTTTTCGTCAAGCAGCCGGCGACGGTCGAAGAATTAACGCCGCAGGATGTCGAGGTAATGCCGCTTGAGAAGCGTTCAAATTGGGGCAGCAAAATTGCGGGCGGCAAATTCGTCACTTCGGTCGAAGTTCTGCCGCCGAAAGGCTGCGACGCAGAAAAAACGCTCGCTTCAATCAAGCTTTTGAAGGAAGCCGGTGTCGATGCGGTCAATGTGCCCGACGGACCGCGCGCGCAAACCAGAATGAGCGCGCAGGCGACTTCCGTACTTATCGAACGTGAAATCGGCATCGAATCGGTTCTGCATTACTGCTGTCGTGACAGAAATCTTTTAGGAATGATGTCCGACCTGCTCGGCGCGGCGGCGCTCGGGCTAAGAAATCTTTTAATCATCACCGGCGACCCGCCGAAAATGGGACCTTACCCGGACGCGACCGCCGTGTTTGATATTGATTCAATCGGCTTGACGAATATGGTTAACCGGCTCAATCACGGGCTTGATTTGGGCAACAATCCAATCGGCAAACCGACGACCTTTACAATCGGCGTCGGCGTAAATCCGGGCGCGGTCAATCTGGAAGAAGAAATCCGCCGTTTCGAATGGAAGGTCGAAGCCGGTGCTGAATATGCGATTACCCAGCCCGTTTTCGACACCGAGCAGCTGCGCCGCTTTTTAGACAAAATCGCGCACGTTCGGATTCCGATTATCGCGGGAATTTGGCCGTTGGTGAGTTTCAGAAACGCGGAATTTCTTCACAACGAAGTGCCGGGCGTCAATGTCACGCCCGAAATCCTGGAAAGAATGCGAATTGCTTCGGAAAAAGGTAAAGAGCAGGCGCGCGAAGAAGGCATCTTGATTGCGCGCGAATCGCTCGGGGAAGTTCGCGACGCAATTCAGGGCGTCCAGGTTTCGGCGCCGTTCGGCAACGTAAAATATGCCTTGCAGGTTTTCGAAGTGCTTGAAGAATTCAGCGAAAGAAGAACTCGCGCCGAGCAAGCCGTAATCTAATCTATGTAACCTGGCAAACAAATATAATCCTTTTATTACCGTAAAATTAGGCAGGTTTTGTATTTTATTTACGAGGGAGAGCAAGGGATTATGACAAGATTTTATTTATTTTTCGGGTTTTTGCTTTTAGCCTTTCTGACGATTTGTGTGTCGTCGAAAGTTTACGGGCAAGCGCGCGAAACTTATACGGGAACTATTTTGAGCTACGGAACGGGCTTTAACACTCGAACCGTCACGCGCCAGTTTACATTGACGATTGACCGCACCACGCCCGACCAGCAGGCGCAGGAATACTTGAATATTTTGCAGACGGGCGGGCAGGACGACGCGCTAAAAGCAATTAGAAAGCAGGAGATGGGCAGATTTTCGGTCGGCGCGAACGTCGGGATTCCGGTCAACGTCGTGCGCGAAACGGTGACCGGCGGACAGCGCAGAATTTTCATCGTTTTTGAACGCTGGACGCAGTTTGCCGAATATCGCGGCGGTTATCGCTCGCTCGATTATCCATTCGGCGTTATCGAGCTGACGGTTGACGAAAATACCGGCAAAGGCGAAGGAACATACATTGCCGCCGCCCAAATCCGTTGGAAACGCGATAAGAAAAGCGACCAGTACCAGGTCGAAATCGAAAATTTCGCGACTTATCCGGCAAGGCTGATGGGCGTTTCGCGTCGCGGACGAAAATAGTAAAGAGTAAAAAACGAAAGGTGAAAGGTGAATAGTTGAAAATAAATTATTCACCTTTCACTTTTAATTTTTCGGGTAATTTATTACCTTGATAATTCCCTTTTTGAAACCGTTCCGGTTCGTTTTCGGCAGCGTTATCAGCGTAAACCGGTGATTGAATTTACCGTCGGGCGAGGTTCTGCCGTCGGGCGTGTTTTGCCATTCGTACTTTACGAGAGCGCCGTCCGCAAATTCGTAAACTCTTTCGATTCTTTCGGTTTCATAGACGGTCGGCGTTTCCGAAACGATTTTCTCGCGCTCGTCGCGCATGATGATGTCGGCGTATTCTTCCGCATTTTTCATAAATTTACTGCAAACGATTTTATAACATTTTCAGATTCAAAAGCGCATTTAAAACCAAAAAGGAGAAAGGGCGAATTAAAATTTCTCCCCTTCTCCTTTTCTCCTCTTCCCGGTTTTTTATTTACTGGAGCTTGCCGAATAGCTTTTCTTGAATTTTTGTTTTTCTTCCTGCATTTGCGCTCCGAGCTCGTCGAGCATCGCTTCGTCGAAGATTTCCTGAACTTTCGGAAACATTTCGCCTTCTTCTTCCATCACGTGATGCTCGATGTCTTCCATCAAAACTTTCAGTTTCGGCTCGAATTTTTCGCTGTCGTCGGCTAAGTCCGCCAGCTCACGCAGGAAGATTTTCGCCTGGTGATGTTCTTCGATGCCTTCGAGAACGATGTCTTCGAGCTCGGGTTCTTCCTTAATTTTCGGATAAAAAATCGTCTCTTCGATATGCGTGTGAATCTCTAATTCTTCCTTGATTTTCTCGAAAAGCGCTTGATGCTTGCTCTCTTCCGTCGCCTTTACTTTTTGAAACAGTAAATCAACCTTGTCGTGGTCAGCTTTGAGTAATTCTATTGCATTCATAATATTCCCTCCCTCTGTTCTATAAATTTAGAATGAATTTCATACATTCTCTTGTTCGGGAATTCCAAAAAGCAACGAGCGTGCCAAATCGAACTCGGAGTTAAGAGTCGTAGAGTTATAGAGTTGAGAGTTTGATTGATTTAACCCCGAACTCTCAACTCTTAACTCCGAACTCTCAACTCTTAACTCGTCAAAACGATTTTGCCGAAAGCTTTTTCTTCAATCACGGCGCGATGCGCTTCAACTGCCGCTTCGAGCGGAAAAGTTTTGCCGACAATCGGTTTTAAGTATCCCTTTTGCAGACCCGCAAAAATCGCCGCGTGAATTTCGTCCATCTCGTTCGGGGGCGCATTAAAAAGCGACAACCCGAAAACGCTCGCGTCCTTACCCATAATCGCGCGCGGATTAAAGTCCAGACTTCCGCGATTGCCGATAATGGAGACGCGCCCGAATTTCGCGAGCACGTCGAAATCCTTTTGCAAATTGACATTCGCCAGCATTTCCAGAATTATATCGACGCCTCTTCCGCCCGTGGCTTGAAGAATTTCGCTTAAATACGTTGCCCCGTCTGCCGACAATTCTCCCGTATGGTCAAAAACAAAATCCGCGCCCTGTTCTTTAACGAGTGCGCGTCCTTCGTCGGAGCTTGCCGTGCCGATAACCGTCAAACCGGCGTTTTTCGCCCATTGAATCGCCGCCGTGCCGACGCCGCCCGACGCGCCGTGAACAAGCAGCGTTTCACCCTTCTTTCCCTGCGCTTTTTGGAATAGCGCGCGAAAGGCGGTCGCGTACGGCACAAAAACGCCCGCGCCTTCTTCGAACGAAACATTTTCGGGCAGTTTGATGAGCTGCTTTTCATCAAAAACCGCAAATTCGGCATAAGTTCCCGAACCGGCGTCAGCCGTCAGAACTCTATCGCCCGCTTTGAATTTCGTTACGCGTTCGCCCGTTTTTTCGACGATTCCCGCGCCGTCTTTGCCCGGCGTATACGGCAGATTCGGCTTCTGAGCATAAACGCCCGAACGAATATACGTATCGACCGGATTGACGCCGGCGGCTTTAATCCGCACGAGAACCTGATTTTCATTCGGTTCGGGCGTCGGAATTTCTTCCAATCTCATCACTTCGGGCGCGCCAAATTCTTTTACAACAATAGCTTTCATAAAAATTATTTGAATTACTTTGAATTGATTGTAAAATGTTAGCACAAACGGAAGAAGATTATGGGAACACCGAAAAAACTTTCTTATATCACCGCCGCCGAATATCTCGACGGCGAAAAACTTTCTGAAGTTCGGCACGAATATATCGACGGCGAAGTTTATGCTATGGCTGGCGCTACTATTCGTCATTATCGTTTAGTAAAACAAATCGGCAATATGATTGACCGGCAGCTGCAAAGTACGGACTGCGAGGTTTTCATCGTGGATATGAAAACCAAAGCCAACGAATATATTTATTACTATCCCGATGTAGTTGTAACCTGTGAAAACCTTAATGACGAGCAAGATTATATCAGTCAACCGAAACTAATAATTGAAGTTCTTTCTCCTTCAACCGCGTCAAAAGATAAACGCGAAAAACTTGTCGCCTACAAACTGATAAATTCTTTACACGAATACGCAATCGTCTGGCAGGACGAAATGCGCGTCGAGCTGCATCGTCGCCAAAACGACGGCTGGCTGACGTTTTTCTACACCCAGCCTGAAGAGAAAATTGAGCTTGCTTCAATCAACCTGCAAACATCCGTCACCGAAATTTACCGCAGCATTAAATTTGAGCAATAAAAAAGGATGAGAGATTTTCATCCCTCATCCTTTGTCCTTCATCGCTCAAAAACTAGACGTATTTTTCGAGCATTTCCGTTAGCTTTTCGCGGCTGATGTTGCCGCCGACGTAGCGTTCCTGTTCCTGTCCGTTTTTGAAGACAATCAGCGTCGGGATGCCGCGTATGCCGTATTGCTGCGGCACGTTGATGTTTTCGTCAACGTCCATTTTAACGACCGTCGCCTTATCTTTAAGCTGTTCGGCGACGGCGTCGACCGTCGGCGCGATAACGCGGCACGGTCCGCACCATTCCGCCCAGAAATCGACCAGCACCGGTTTATCCGAACCTAAAACGTCCGTCTGAAAATTTGTGTCTGTAACTGCTTTTGTAAAATCTCCCATAATTATTTTTTCTCCAAAGGTATTATTTCAAATTCCGCTTTCCGCGTGCCGCGCAGGACCGTTATCTTCTGCCTTTGCCCGACCGCTTCGTCGGTTAAAATCTTGTGTAATTCGTCAATGCCCGAAACTGTTCTGCCGCCGTATTCGATAATAATATCGCCTTCGCGAAGTCCCGCGACCGCCGCCGGACTTTTTTCGTCCATCGAAATTATAAGAATACCATTTTCAGCCGCAAGATTATAGTATCTAACTGTATTGACAAATTAAGTTAGTTCATAGAAAGTATTTATTTCTGAACTTCTATGAAATTACATGCTAACGCGGCGTTAACTATCAAACAACGCCGCGAAGTTAAACAGCTCTTTGAAATGGGCAAACTTCCGATTGTCGAA
>DASWRC010000145.1:0-15209 GCA_036403375.1 Pyrinomonadaceae bacterium | reverse complement strand
CGAAATGCCGCCGCCGCCAAGGAAGCGTCCTGCGTAAAAACGATATTTTTTTCAACCGCGTTGCGGTCGTCCGGCGATAAGCCCGACTGCGAAAGCAGGTATAAAAGCAGGAAATGCGACGGCGTAAATTCCGTGACGGCGACGCGTTTTCCCTTCAAATCTTCGATTGACTTGATAGAAGCCAGCGAGACGATGCCGTCGCCCCCGCGCGACCAATCCTGCATAATGATTGATTTTGCAGTCTGATTTTGCTCGGCTAAAATCGAGGCTTCGCGCGCCCAATTGTCAACCGTGTCCCACATTATATCGATCTGCCCGCTGCGAAACGCGGTAAACTTTGCCGTCGGGTCTTCAAGCAGAACGAATTCGACATCCATTCCGAAATTCTTTTTATAAAAAGAATTCGCGTTCGGCGTCAGCCCGCCGTTATAGACGATGCCGGGCGCGTGTCCCGCCCAGGTATTGATGCCGACTTTCAGCGGACGATTAAGTTTGCCCGTGCCGATCGGCTGCGACGTAACGCCGTTCGAGCCCTCGTTGTATTTCGGGTCGTTAATAGGGTTTTTGAGCGTTTCGAAATCTTCCTTTTTAACGTCTTCGGTCGTTCCGGTCTTATCGCCGGTCGCCCATTTCTTAATACTTCCGCCCGCCCAATACCAAGTTACAAATCCTAAAACGAGAAGAATTACCGCCGTAATAAAAATTTTCGCAAATGGTGTTAATTTCATAGTTTAAAAGTGGTCAGTGGTCAGTGGTCAGCGGTCAGTTAAAAGCCAGAAGGTATTTTCTGACCGCTGACCACTGACCGCTACATTACATTGTTTTTTGTTGACCTTGCTGCTCGCGGGCGGCTTTTTTCGCCTTGAGTTCTTCGAGCTGCTTTTTGGCTTGCACGTCGCCGACCTGATTTTTCAGCTTGTCGAGCCGCGAGTCGAGCGAAGATTCGGAAAGCTCTTTGCCGAGATTGGCTTCGGCAATCGTCGTTTTAATATGCGTCCGCACATTGTCGAGCGCGCGAACTTCTTCATCGACCGAAAGCCCGTCGAGTTGTTCCTGAATTTTGACGCGCGCCTGCGCCGATTGAAATTTCGCCAGCATCGTGTCGCGTTCGGCTTGCAGTTTTTTGATTTCCGACTGCACGTTCATCAGCGAAGATTTGGCGGAATCGGCATCCGAACGCGCGTTTTCGGCTTCGGCGGTCAGCTCGGCGTGTTCCGTCCTGAGCGCGTTTTGCTTTTGAATTAAAACCATCGCCAAATCGTCCTGATTCGTTTCCACCGCCGTGTCGAGCTCGGCTTGGGTTTGCTCCAAATCCGCCGTAATTCGTTTGAACCGCTCGTCGATTTCGTCGCGCCGACGAATGATTCCGGCAGTCGCGGTTTTCAATTTCGAGTATTTTTCAATCATCGAATTGATGGCGTTTTCATAAGCGATTTCGGGATGTTCCTTTTCAATATCGGCAATCCATAAAGAAAGAAAGCCGCGCCATAAATTTCCGATTCTGCTAAATAATGACATTTTTCAAATCTCCTTTTTTTAGTTGAGAGTTGAGAGTTGAGAGTTGAGAGTCCGGAGTTTTCTTGAACTCTCAACTCTCAACTCTTAACTCTCAACTCTCAACTCTCAACTTTTTCCGCCGGTTCCTGCAATTTCGGCGATTCCTTGACGACTTGCGCGACCGCGTCGCGCCCGAAAAATTCCAGAATTTTTTGCACTTCCAATTTTTTCGCGTTGCACGAAGCAATCACCGAATTTTGTTCCTTTACACGGTCTTCCATAATCTTACGAAGATTTTGGATTTCCTGTTCGTACTGCTGAATCCGCGTCGTGCCGTCCTGCAAAACTTTTTCCGTATCGGTAGCGCCGCTTCGAATGTAAAATTCGAGCGCCTGGATTTCGGCGACACCGGCTTCGATAATTTTTTCAATCGCGACGCCGAAGGCATTCAGCGAAGCCTCGACGATTTGTTTCTTGACCGTCACGTCCGTACTTTCCGGCAGGCTGTCGAGTAAAGATTTTGCCTTTGCGATTCGTTCGCGTTCTTCGGCGTCAACGCCGCCGGTTTCAAAAACCGCGTCAAAATCAACCTTTCCGTCCACCACCGGCGGCGGCGTCCCGTAATTTGCCGGAACTTCATTTGTATTTGCGGTTTCCGCCGTGCTCGATTCGATACTGTTCGTCCCGTCAGCCGCGAGCGGCGTTTGACTGGCGTATTTGGCGATTAATTCATCGGCGCTCAAATCCGCTTCCGACTGAGAATTTTGCGGCTGGTTTTCATCTTTAACGATAAACCAACCGACGACCGTGTCACCCCAACTTTTTTCAGGCATCTCGTGAACTCCTTTGCGTTAAAAATATAGGCAAAATTAAAAAAAAAGTAAACGGTCGAAAGGTGAAAAGCGAAAAAGGTGAAAAGGAAAAAAGTCGGCTCGAAAATATTCAACAAACTTTTTCACCTTTTCACCCTTTCCCTTTTCCATCTTTTCTTGAATTTTCCTTCGCGCTCTTTGAGCCATCTGCGCCATTCTTCAATCGCGCGTTCACGTTCCTGCGGCGAACTCGCCGGTTGAAAATTCAATCAGGTGGAAGTTGCGTCGCGCAGACACATCTCGGCTAAAAACCGCGTTTGCAAATCTTCGCTCGAAAGCAATTCAAGCAGTTCATCTATCGAATGAAGAGCCATTTCGCGCCTTTTTCGGACAAATTCCTGACGATTCATAAAATCTTCAAAAACTTCGGCGGAACCGCGTCCGAGAGCCAGACGCCGTTTGCCGAAACGTAAAACTTAAATCCTTCGCCTGCCATTTTCGCGGCGTCAACCTGCAAAATCACGGGTTTGCCGTAACGCGCGCCTACCTTTCGAGCCGTTTCGGTATCCGCTGACAGGTGAACATGATGCCGCGCCATCTTCTTTAAGCCTTCGGCGAAAATAACGCCGAGATTTTTCTCCGCCGTGCCGTGATACAGAATTTCGGGCGGCGCGCTTTCTTCAAACCCGATTTCAACCTCGATTGAATGACCCTGACTGGCGCGGATTTTTCTGCCCGTTTCATCAAACACGAAACGCTTTTTGTCGTTCGTTTCGACCACTTCGCGCAATTCCGCCAACGAAAACTTTTTACCGTAAACGGCGCACGCCTCGATGAGCTTTTCGACCGAAACCCAGCCGCCGTCTTCAAGCGTCAGCCCGATTTCTTCGGGCTTGTGCCGCAAAACGAGGCTTAAAAACTTGCTGATTTTCGTTCGGCGCTTTTCGTCCATTACAATTCTCTTAAAACGGCGCGCGCCGGTGCGCCGTCGCCGGTTTCCGAGATAATTTTGAGCGGCAGGCAAATCAGCTCGTAATCGCCCGCCCGCACTTCGCGCAAATCCAAGCCTTCGACAATCACGATTTCCCTTTCGAGCAGCGTGATGTGCGTCGCAAAATCGTCGGAGCCGAATTTTTCGACCGAAAGATAATCGATGCCGACGAGCTTCATCCCGGCTTCCGCCAGACGCCGCGCGGCTTCGGGCGAAATATACGTAAAATCTTTGCGAAAACCTTTTTCCGGCTCATTCCAGAACGCCGAATTCCGCGTTTTGAACAAAATCCGCTCGACCGCTTCGAGATTTCCGAGATGTTCCGGCTCAATCGCCGTTACCGAACTGTCGATTTCGACGACGCGCGCCTTTCCAATCAATTTTCCGAGTTCGAGCTGGTGAACCCGCCGCGTGCCGTCGATAAAATGATTCGGCGCATCGACGTGCGTCGCCGTGTGCGCGCCGCAGCAAAGCGCGGTGACGTTGGCGTGATCGCCTTTCGCGAACGACGACGCGACCTCGATTTTCACATTCGGGTCGCCCGCGTAAACCGGCGTTATTTCCGAAATCGGAAACGTTATGTCGTAAATTTTCATGGTGTTATTTAAGGGCGGTAAAGCCGCCGGAAACCTGTTCGAGCTTGATGGGCGACGGTTTGCCCGTCTTTTGCAGCTTTTTGTTTTTTGAAACGTATTTTTCGTGATAAAACAGCGGCGGTTTGCCCGGTTTGACCGAGACTTTATACGACCAGCTATCTTCTTCCGTAAAGCCTTCCGCCTGAAACCAGCCTAAACCTTTAACGTTGGAGGGCGAAAATTCCATTATATCGACGCCCGTGCCGCCTTCGCCCTGATGTATTCCGCCCGAATAATAAAGCATAAACTCGTCCAAGCCGTTTTGATTAATGTCGCGCAAAACTTTCAAACCCAGAGCCCAGCCGCCGTCTTCGGAAATGTAATTGCCGACGATTCTGCCGTTTTCGATTAAGACCAAACCGTTATTCGCAAGCCCGTTGCCGGTTTGACAAAACTGGTAAAAGACGAGTTCCTGATTCGATTTCGGCGCGGAAAACGCGCCGCGCACGCGACCCATAACTTTAAAGTCCTCCTCGCAGGCATCACTTCCAGACCAATGTTTTCGGGCTTTCGGTAAAACTTCGCGCTTGATTAGAGCGATTTCCGCCGTGTTCATAATGAGGGGCTCTACACTTTCAGCCGGGTCGTTAATGACCAGCGTTTGCTGTGCGAAACAAGCGCCGGCAAGCAAAATTTGGGCGAGCAAAAGGGCGACAAAGCGTTGGCGTTTCATAATTTTAGAGAATAGTCTAAAATGATTTTTCAAACAAGATTTGATTTTCGCCGAGATTTCTTTGTAGGCTATTAGCAGAATGATAATTAAAAGACAGGAACACGGAAAAAACGGGGCGTTTTTTATCGAAGAAGACGGCGAATGGGTCGCCGAAATGACATATCACAGAGAGGGCACGCGCAAAATCGTGATTGACCACACGGCGGTTTCGAAAACTCTGAAAGGCAAAGGCATCGGCAAAGGTCTGGTCGGTGCGGCGGTCAAATACGCGCGCGGCAAAAATCTTTTAATCAAGCCGGTCTGTTCGTTTGCGAAAAAAGTGCTTGAATCCTCGGAAGAATACGAAGACGTGCTCACCAGATAAATGTCCGCCGCCACACCGCGCATCTCCGCTTCAAGCTATTCAAACACCGCGCCGCTGATTTGGTCGTTCCTCTACGGCACAAATCGCGGCAAATTCGAGTTGATTTTAGACAATGCGCCGGCACGCAGCGCCGAGCTGCTCGCCGGAAACCGCATCGACGCCGCGCTCGTTCCGGTTATCGAATACCAGCGAATCGCCGACGCGCGGCTCGTCCGGCAGGTTTGCGTCGGCGCGCGCGAACGGGTGCGCAGCGTTTGCCTTGTCACCAAAGGCGAAGATTTAAAAGAGGTGCGGACGGTCGCGCTCGACGTTTCTTCAAAAACTTCGGTCGCGCTCACACGCATTATTTTCCGCGAATTCTTTGGCATCGAGCCGATTTACAAAACCGCTAAGCCAAACTTAAGTGAAATGCTCGCCGATTCCAACTGCGCTTTACTCATCGGCGACCCGGCGTTGATGGTCGATGAAAAAAAGTACCGAAAATTTGATTTAGTCGAAATCTGGCGCGAGTTTACGGGCTTCGGCTTCGTCTTTGCGATGTGGATGGCGAATAAGGATAAGGTGGAAACCGCCTGCCTGATTGATTTTGCGGCGGCTCGCGACGAGGGTTTGGCGCATCTGGACGAAATCATTTCAAACTACGAAACCGAAATAACGCTGCCGCGCGCCGATTTCAAAAAATATCTCGCCGAAAACATTTCCTATTCGATTGACGACTCGATGCAGAAGGGTCTCGCGCTGTATTACGATTTGGCGCACAAACACGGGCTTATCGAAAGACGCAAAGACTTAATCTTTATTTAACCGGCGCAGGAATCCCCGAAAGTCCCAAGTCAAAGATTATTTTTAACCTTTGACTTGGGACTTTCGGGACTTGAGACTTATTGAACGAATGCGGCGGCAACCGGAGCGTCGCCGTTCGAGCCGAAGTATTGATAGCTGACGGCGGAACTTGCGCTGTTCAAAATGTAGTAAACGCCGCTGCGCCAGACGGCGACGTCCGTTTTACCGTCGCCGTCCCAATCGCCGGCGGCAATCGCGTCGGTGTTCAATCCCCAATTCTGATAACGCACCTGTCCGGTCGAAGATTGGAGAATATACCAGACGCCGTCGCGGAACACGCAGATGTCGGTTTTGCCGTCGCCGTCGAAATCGCCCGAAACGCGCTTGTCCGTCGCCAATCCGAAAGCTGCATAAGTGATTTGCCCGTTCGATGAATTGCGAATGTACCACGTCTGATTCGAAGCGCGATAAACTGCCGCATCCATTTTCCGGTCACCGTCAAAATCACCGCGTACCGCTTTATCGCCCGGTGTTCCCCACGGAAGATATGTGATATTGCCCGAAGGATTGTTCAGACTTCCGCGATAAAAGAAATAACTCTGCGCGCCTTCGCGATAGACGGACAAATCCGCACGTCCGTCGCCGTCCCAGTCGCCGGCGGTTAGAACATCGCCCTGAAGTCCGAAGTTTTCGATTCTGACGGAATTATTCGAGCTGTTCAGGATGTAAAAATTCTGTTCCGATTCACGCCAGACAGCGATGTCGCTCCGTCCGTCGCCGTCGTAATCGCCGGGCGCGAGCGCGTCGCCCGTCTGCCCGAACCGGACGGAATACGCGCCAGCCGGAGCCAGCGCCGGCGAACCGGAAGGATTGATAAACCACGTTCCGCTGCGAAACACCGAAGCGTCGGTTTTGCCGTCGCCATCGAAATCCGCAATGCGCAGCGCCGGATTTATGACCGGCGGCGCGGTCACGGTATTCAGCAAGCGGGCGATTGAAAATTTCTGGACGTTGTTAAAACTCGCAAAATTGCCGACGAGCAGGATTCCGCCGTCCGCTTGAATAGCCGCGCCGTTAACCTGCGTGCCGTTCGGAATGCCGATGGGCGAAAAGCTCGCGTCAATCGTGCCGTCGGTGTCGATTTTGGTGATGCCGTTGCGAATCACGGGAAAGCCGGACGTGTAGTTTCTGCCGATTCCGACGGCGAGTATTTTCCCGTCCGGCTGAATCGCCAAACCGTTGCGCCCGACTTTATTTATCGGGGTCAGTGAAAACGCGGTGTCGCGCGTGCCGTCCGCATTCAGACGAACAACTTCGCCCACGGGCGCGCCGTTATAGGATAAAGCCCCGCAAATATAATAAATTTTGCCGCTGTCGAGCAGTTTAATGTCGTTCACGCCGTTGTTTAAATTCGGAGAATCCGCGCGCTGCGTGCCGACGCCCTGATTAAAAACCGTATCGGAGCCGCCGTTGGCGTTGAGCCGCGCGATTTCGAAATGAACCGCGCCGCTGACCGTTTTGAAAGTGCCGCCGATGAGAATCTTACCGTCCGTCTGCGGAACAATCGTCAGCACATAAAATATGCCGTCGCCGCCGAGATTACCGTTAAAACCCGCATCGACGCTGCCGTCCGCATTGAGCCGCGCGAGACTCGCCCGCGCCGCGCCGCCGAGCGTCGTAAAATAGCCGCCGACCAGAACTTTGCCGTCCGTCTGAAGGGCAACGCTGCGGATATATTCCGGCAGGGTATCGAAAGTTTGTCCCGTAAAGCTCGCGTCCAGAGCGCCGTCGGCGTTGAGCCGGACGATTTTCGGCGCGCCGCCCGACTGCGCGGCGACAACGACCTTATTGTCCGGATAAACCGCAAAATCACGAATATCGTTGAGACCGTCAATCTGCGCGTTGAATGAAGTATCGACGCTGCCGTCCGCATTGAGCCGGACGATGCCTTTCATATTAGACACGCCGTTGACCTGTGTCATCGAGCCGGAAAAGTAGATTTTATTGTTTGCCCCGAGCTTGACTTTGTAAAGCGTCGCCTCGGAGCTGAATAATTTAACCGCCGTATTGAATGTCGAATCCAAATCGCTGTCGGCAGCAAAAATGGTCGCGGCAAAAAGGTTGATTAACAGGAAGAAGATAATTTTTTTCATCGGTGCTCCATAAAAGTTTCTGAAAATTGCTCTCAAAACCGTCTCGCAGGAATTCAAAAAAAAGAGGGTCAGAATTTGCCGACCGCCTTGTATAAATTGTTGATTTGAGCGACAATAAGGCTCCTTCAATAAACCAGCAGATGACAGAAAACAAAGCTCAGAACCTCGCCGCGATGCTGAAAGGCGCGCAGGCTGGAAAACGCGAAAGTCTCGATGAATTTTTGCCGCTCGTGTACGACGAATTAAAAAGAATCGCCGCGCACAAGCTCGCGTCCGAGCGCCGGAACCACACGCTGCAAGCGACCGCGCTCGTCCACGAAGCTTATTTGAGACTGATTGACCAGCATTCGGTCAACTGGCAAAACCGCGCGCATTTTTTTGCGATTGCCTCGGAAATGATGCGGCGCATTCTGGTCAATTACGCCGAAAGCCACAACGCGAAAAAACGCGGCGAAGGAAAAACTTTACTCGCGCTCGACGACGCCGAAAAGTTTGCGGCGGACGAAGAAGTCGATTTGATTTTTCTCGACAACGCGCTCAAAGAATTGGCGGAATTCGATGCGACGCAGGCAAAGATTGTCGAGCTGAAGTTTTTCGGCGGTCTGACAAACGAGGAATCGGCGGAAGTTTTGGGCGTTTCCGATTCGACCGTCAAACGCGAATGGCGGATGGCGCGCGCCTGGCTGACGGCGCGCCTGACCTGATTTTTAGAAATTTTCTGCGATTTATTTACAGAGGCGGAAATGTGTCCGCGCGCGGGAAGGCGAACGGGTTCGGAAAACCAGCTTTCCTTAAACGCGGGCACGATTTCCGCCTTTTTACGAATTGAATAAATCGGTATCGCGAGCGGATGGTGAGCCTCTGCTTCGCAACCGGCAAGTCTAATTTGCAGCCTGTTCGCTACGGCTCACTGTACTGATTTTCGATATGAATCCCGAAAAGTGGCAAAAAATTAAAGCGATTTTTAACGAGGCAGTCGAGTTAGCGCCCGACGAATGGGAATTTCTTTTCAATTCTCAAAACGGCGTGGACACCGAAATTCTCGCAGAAGTCCGAAAACTACTCGCGGCGGAAAGAAAAAATAATTTTGAAAACCCGGTCGCCGCCGTGACGCATCTGTGGAACGAGTCGGAAACCGAAGATTTTATCGGACAACAAATCGGCGATTATAAAATTTTGCGGGAAATCGGGCGCGGCGGCATGGGCGTTGTTTTTGAAGCCGTCCGGACACGCGACGATTTTTCGCAGACGGTCGCGCTGAAAATCTTGAAACGCGGCATGGATTCCGACATAATGCTGCGCCGCTTTCGACACGAACGGCAAATTCTCGCCTCCCTCGAACACCCGAACATCGCGCGCCTGCTCGACGGCGGAAGAACGCAAGACGGTTTGCCTTTTTTCGCGCTGGAGTTTGTGACGGGCAAGCCGCTAGACGAATACTGCGAAGCGAAAAATTTGAATATCCGGGAACGCCTGCAGCTTTTTCTGCAAATCTCGGCGGCGGTTTCGTTTGCGCATTCGCGGCTCGTCGTCCATCGCGATTTAAAGCCGACCAACATTCTGGTCACGGAAAACGGCGCAATTAAGCTGCTCGATTTCGGCATCGCCAAAATCCTTTCGCCTGAAACAGACGTCCAGAATCAAACCGTCACGGCGCTCGGGATGATGACGCCCGCCTATGCTTCGCCCGAACAAATTCGCGGCGAAATTGTTTCGACTTTATCAGACATTTACAGCTTGGGATTGATTCTCTACGAGCTTCTGACAGGCGTTTCGGCTTACAATTTCCCGAACAATCGTCCAGACGAAATCGCCAAAATCATCTGCGAAACCGAACCGCCGCGTCCTTCGTCGGTGATAAGTCCCAAGCCCGTAAAAAGGACCGGGGACAACGGGCGGCGAACGACCGCCGGCGGGCAAAATCGCAAATCACGAATCGCAAATCGCAAATCTCTGGCGGGTGATTTGGACAACATCATCCTCAAGGCGATTCGCAAAGAACCGGCGCGGCGCTATGCTTCGGTCGAACAGTTTGCAGGCGACATTCGGCGTCATCTCGACGGTTTGCCGGTGATCGCGCGGCACGACACATTTTCGTATCGCTTCGAGAAATTCGTTTCGCGCAACCGCGTTCCGGTCGTTGCCGGCGGCTTGATTTTTCTAAGTTTAATCGGCGGAATCGCGGCGACGAGCTGGCAGGCGCGGCGCGCCGACGAGCAGCGCACATTGGCGGAAAAACGTTTCGGCGAAGTCCGCGAGCTGGCGAATAATTCGGTCTTTAAATATTACGACCAGATTAAAGATTTGCAGGGCGCGACCGAAGCGCGCGAATCGCTTCTGAAAGACGCCGCCGTTTATCTCGACCGGCTCGCCGCGGACGCCCAAGACGACCCGGCGCTGCAAAAAGATTTGGTCAACGCTTATTTCCGTCTGGGCGACATTCTCGGTGCGCCGCACGACAACGCCAACACGGGCGAAACGAGCGCGGCGCTCGAATATTATCAAAAGGCGCAAAAAATCGCCGAACAGATTTTGTCGAAAAACCCGGAAGACTGGGAAATTAAAGGAAAACTTCGCGCGATTCACACGAAAACCGGCGAAACTTTTCAGCGCATGGGCAACGCGGAGGAAACGAAAAATCATTTCCGCGCCGCCGTCGATTTGAGCGAAGAAATCGCGCGGCACGAACCCGAAAGTCCGAAACAGCTTTCGGCGCTCGGACAAAGCTACATTCTTTACGGCGAGACGCTGCCGCTCGGCACAAATGACGGAGAAAGCGTCGCGATTTCGTCGAAAGGCTTTCCCTTTCTCGAAAAGGCGATGCAAATCGCGCCCGCAGATTCGCCGTCAATCCAGCGCGCGAATATGGCGCACATTCGCGTCGGCTTGCAGATTTACGCGCTCGCGCGCGATTCGGAAGAAGGCGGCGACACGAAAAAAGCGACCGAATTTTACACAAAAGCGCAGGAATATTTTCAAAAAAGCAAAGAAGAAGCGCAGAAATTAACCGCTTCGGACGCGAAAAATGCCGGCTTTAAGCGTCGTCTTTTCGCCGCCGAATTTAACGAAAGCACGGCGCTCAGCGGTCTCGGCAGAACCGACGAAGCGCTCGAGATTCAGCGCAAAATTCTCGAGCAGACCGCCGCCGCCGCGAGCGACGAAAAAAACGCCGAGGCGCGTTTCGACCTCGCGCAGTCATTTTATGAACTCGGCGTGACATTTATGCGGCGCGGCGAATATGCCGGGTCAGCGCAAAACATCTCGAAAGCGATTGAAATTTACAATCAAATTATCAAGGCTGACGCAAGCAACGTCGAGGTTCAAAAATACAAGTTCGAAGCGCAAATCCGGCTCGGTTCAATCAGAATCGCGGAGAAAAATTTCGCTGCCGCCAACCAGATTTTCGCTAATGCGCTCGGTGAGCTGCGCGCGGCTTTCGGCGATAAAAACGCGGACTATCAACAGTTTGCCGAAGGGTGGATAGCGGCGAAAACCGGTGATACGGCGGCGGCGCAAAACGATACGGAGCGCGCCCGCGCAAATTACCGGAAGGCTTTGGAAATCTGGCAAAATAAAGATGCCGCGCCGACCAATCACGGTTTCAGCGCGGCAAAAATTGAATATTTACGGCAGAAGATTTAATTAAAAAATCTCCCGAAATCTATCTAACGAAATAACCCCGACTGGAAAAGCAGGAGCCAGCCCGCCACGACCACAAATAATATTAAGCCTATATCTCTCGATTCAAAATAATTTTCCCGGTTGTTCATATAAAAACCTCTTCAGTATAAAAATTTTCGTATAAAAACTGCGTCCCGTTTATAATGGCGTAAACTATTGACGGAAAGTATCAGATTTTTGGCACAAAATTTGTAGAAAATTCAGCGCCCACTCTAAAATTCGCCGCTTTGGCGAATTTGGATGCGCTGTGATGTGATTTTTTTCGCAAAAGGCGAGGCGAATTTGCAGAATGCCTGAGAAATCAGCCGCAAATTACACGAATCACACAAATATTAAAGATAAAAAAAATTCGTGATATTTGTGTTAGTTCGTGGCTGATTTCTCTCTGTGATAAAATATTTTTGAATTTATGACTGATATTCAACCGATTTTAGATAAAGTTTTGGACGGCGGGCGGATGACTGCCGAAGAATGTACCCGGCTTTTGGAGTCTTACGACATCGCGAAAATCGGCGCGGCGGCGCACGAGATTCGGATGCGGAAAAACAACGCGGAAATCGTCACTTACATCATCGACCGCAACATCAACTACACAAACGTCTGCAACGTCGTCTGCACGTTCTGCGCGTTTTATCGCCGCCCGGGAAAACCCGACACATACGTTCATTCGTTCGACGAAATCTGCCGCCGGATTGATGAAACCATTGACTTGGGCGGCACCGGCGTTCTGATGCAGGGCGGGCTTCATCCCGATTTTAATATCGAGTGGTACGAAGATTTACTCTCGCGCCTGCACGCGCTTTACCCCGCGTTTCAGCTTCACTGCTTTTCGCCGCCGGAAATTCACAATATCCATTTAATTAGCGGTCTTGATTACGAAACGATTCTGCGCCGACTTAAAACGGCGGGACTTTATTCGATGCCCGGCGGCGGCGGCGAAATTCTCGATGACGAAGTTAGAAAAAGAGTTTCGACCAAATGCAATACGCAGGAATGGCTCGACGTAATGCGCGCCGTGCATAAAGTCGGACTTCGCTCGACCGCGACGATGATGTTCGGCATCGGCGATAAAATCGAACACCGCGTTCGACACCTCCAGCGCGTCCGCGACGTACAGGACGAAACCGGCGGCTTCACGGCGTTTATCCCGTGGACTTTCCAGCGCGAAAACACGGCATTGGGTCGCAAAATCACGGAGGAGCCGACCGGCATCGATTACCTGAAAATGGTCTCGGTTTCGCGACTGTTTCTCGACAACGTCCAACACATTCAATCGTCGTGGCTGACGCAGGGATTGCGCCTCGGGCAAACCGCGCTGCGCTTCGGCGCGGACGATATGGGTTCGATAATGATTGAAGAAAACGTTGTCTCAGCCGCCGGCGCACACAACGAAGCGGGCGAAAAAGAACTCCGCTACCAAATCTCGGAAGCCGGTTTCACCCCGCAGCAGCGCGATATTTTGTACGAATACGTAAATCGTGAGAACAGCGCGAATCTCGACGAGCGAGAATCAATGCCTTTGAAGCAGTTAAGTGTCGCGTTTGCGGATTAGAATTTAAGTTTTGAGTCCCGCCTTTACGCGGCTATATGCTTGTAAGTATTAAAGTTGAAGATGGATGAAAAGTCGCCTAAAGGCGGGACTCAAAACGAAAACACTCGAACGGCGCGAATCAAACTTTTCAATTTGAGTTTGATTCGTGCTATTTTGTGTTTGATTGGAGAAATTTTATGTCAACGACCGCTGAAGAAATAGAAAAAGCCGAAAAGGGCGAAGATAATAAATCAGAACTTCTTTTAGATTCACTCGAAGTTAAAGGGTATCGTTGCTTTGAACACCTAACTATAAAAAAACTCGGACGCATAAATTTGATTGTTGGGAAAAATAATGTTGGAAAATCATCTTTTCTTGAATCAATTTGGGTTTATACTCAACGTGGCGCAACAAATGTTCTTGTAGATATTCTTGCAACAAGAGATGATTCACCATCTACATTTGAACAAAATGTTTTTGGTCTTCGAAATCAAAAAGAAGACCTAAAGAAAAGCGTTTGGAACATTCGCCACTTATTTTTTGGAAGAAACGACATAAGAGAAGATTCAAAATCTATAACTATTCTTCCTTTGAAAAATAAAGACAGAAAAGTACAAATTTTCGCTTATTGGTATGACACTATAAACAAAAAAGTCATAAGTTCTCCAAAAGAAGTGACTAACGCAGAACCACAAATTCAAAATACATTTAGAGGAAAAGCTATTAGTACCAAAAAGCTAGATGATATTTTTGTCAGACGATTGGAAAATTTAACTGAAATTGACAAATGTCTTTATGTAAAAGCTAGTGGATTAGGTGACAGTGAAATTTCAGAACTCTGGGATAAAATTACTCTTACCGATGCAGAAGACAGAGTGTTGGAAGCCTTACAATTAATTTCAGAAAGAATAAAAAGAGTAAATGTAGTTGGTGGTAGTGATATTGGGAAAAGTCGTTTACCGAAAGTCGTTGTTACAGGAGAAAAAGAACCAATTGCACTTCGCAGTATGGGCGATGGTATGACAAGACTTTTCGGCATTTCATTGTCTTTAGTAAATTGTAGAGATGGTATCCTCTTAATTGATGAAATTGAGAGTGGTTTGCATTACTCAGTTTTGCCTGATGTTTGGAAATTGATTTTCAAAACGGCGAGAGATTTGAATGTTCAGGTTTTTGCCACGACGCACAGCAAAGATTGTATCGAAGCGTTTGCACAGGCAGCGGTTGACAGTCCCGAAGAAGGAATGTTGATTCGATTGGAAAGACACGGCGAAAAGATTGTGGCGAAAACCATCGAAGAAGAAATGCTGGCGGACGCGGTTGATTATGATGTTGAGGTGCGCTAGATGGCGAAAGAAAATCGAATCCTCTTTGTCGAAGGTGCGGACGACCAACATACAATCTGGGCAATTTGCGAACATTTCAAAATTGAAAAAACTTTTACCATCGAAATTCCCGACCGAACCGGCAAAATAAATCGAAAAGCAAGACCGACGGAACTCGGCGGGATTGATAATGTTCTGAAAGCAACGCAGCTTTATCTGATTGCGGGTTCGGGCGCGGTTGAACGAATTGGTATCATTATTGACGCGGACGATAATATAAATGCGCGCTGGCAAAGTGTCGCAAGCATTTTATCAAAAGCAGGCTTTACAAATTTACCTACTTCGCCTAATTCGGACGGAACAATTATCAAACAGGAATTTTTACCGATATTCGGGGTTTGGATAATGCCCGACAATCAAATCGAGCGCGGATATTTGGAAACTTTCTTGACCTTTCTCGTTCCCGAAAACGATATAGCTTGGGGACACGCAAAAAACTCGGTTGCCGCATTGGAAGAAAAACCTTTTGTTAAAGTAAAAGCTGACTACACGACCAAAGCCGAAATTCATACTTTTTTGGCTTGGCAGGAAGAACCCGGAAAGCCTTTCGGACAAGCGATTACGGCAAAATATCTACGAGCAGACAATCCGAATTGTAAAAAATTCGTCGAATGGCTGAATCATCTTTTTGTTGATTAAGCGGCAAACTATTTTTTGGAAATTACTTTTCTTTTCACCAAATCGAATCGTTCGCCCGCTTTTAA
>DASWRC010000144.1:0-26797 GCA_036403375.1 Pyrinomonadaceae bacterium | reverse complement strand
TTTGCTATTCTCAACGGCGAGCACGACTGGGAAACCGGCTTGGCTTATTTCCGCCGCGCCGTCGAAACGAATCCCGATTCGATTCCCGGACATTTCTGGATGGAAACCTATTACCTGCAAACGCGCCGCTTTGACGATGCCTTAGCCGAAGCGCAAATTGTGCGCGAGCTTGAACCGCACTCCATTTTGGGATGGCATCTGCTGGCGTGGATTTATTTTCATTCCAAACAATACGACAAAGCCATCGCCGCCCACGCGCAGATGCTCGCCAAACCGTCGCCTTATTCGTTCGGGTATTTTACGTACAGCTGCGCGCTCAGGATGGGCGGAAATTTTGCGGAAGCGATCGATAAAGCGCAGCAGGCGATCGAGTTTCAGCCCGAAAATCCGATGTATCAAATCGGTCTCGCCGCCGCTTATGCCGCCGCCGGAAAACGGGAAGAAGCCGAAAAGGAATTAAACGAAATCCTTATAATTTCCGCCGAAAAATACGTCTCCCCGTATTTGCTCGCGACCGTTTACATAACTCTCGGCGACCGCGAAAAGACATTCGAGCAGCTGGAAAAAGCGGTCGAAATCCACGACACATGGACGAACTGGGTGACGGTTGACCCGCAGTTCGAATCCTTACGCGACGATGCCCGTTACGAAGAAATTCTGCGGCTTATAAAGCATCCGCTGGCAAAATAAAAAAAGGCGTCAGAATTACTCTGACGCCTTTTTTTATTTCAAAATTCCCCGGCGAAAGCCGCCCCGCCGCACTATTCAACCGAAACTAATGTCCAAGCCCACATCAATCCGTCCTCAGTCGCGATGTAAAAGCCGACGACTATGTTTCCGGTCGCGTCTTCCTGAACGGTAAAAACCGTCATTGCGCCGTCCGTCCTGCCCGGCTTATACTGCCATTCGGCAGTCTTAATCCGCCCGGTCAGACGCCCGATGATTGCGCCGGCTCCGGTTTTTTTAAAATTCGCGCCTTTCCAAATCAGCACTTCCGTCTCGTACGGCTTCCATTTTCCCTGTCCAAAGTCGGCGACTATCTTTTCGAGCATCGCGGTCATTTCCGCCGGCATCGATTCCGGCAAAACCTTCTGTGCACCCGACGGCAGCCAGACTTTGACAATGTTTGAACTCACTACGCTCTCGGTTTTCACCTGCGCTTCGGCGCTGAAACTAAAAATAAAAATCAGACCGAAAACAATCAATAAAACTGAAAATTTTTTGCTTCTCATAAATATACTCCTCTGTAATCCCATTCCTCTTCCGAACAAGCGCGACGAACGGCTTCAACTGCAACGCGGAATCTTTCGGGGGAAAAGTTTCACGCTTTTATAAAAAAAATCGCGCCCGCCGGTTTCCTTGTAACCGGCGGGCGCAAACAAACGATAAATTATTTCCGGCTTAATCTTCGCGCCGGTAGCAGCTTTCGCCTTTCGCGTTTGAAAGACAGACGAGCGTTTTGCCGTATTCGTCCGTTTTCGTGCGAAAATCGTAGGTTTCGCGGTCCAGAACGTAGTCGCGTTCCTTATTGCTCGCGGGCGAACAGCTGTACTGGTTGCGCCAAAAATTCTTGCTCGGAATGAGCGTAATTTGCGTTCCCGAGATTTCATATTTACCGCGCTTGTCGTTAAAAAGCGTCGTCGTGCAGCCATACATCGTCGAGGCTATCAAACCGATAGACTCAAAACGACCGTCGGCGTAAAAAACCCATTTGTAGTTCGAACCGTTGCGAAAGGCGGTCGTGCCGTTCGTGTATTGTTCATAGTTCATCGACGTCGAGCCGTTGGTCCACGTTCCGACCAGCGAGCCGCCGCCGCCGCCCGGCTTTCTGACCGGCGTATTTTGAACTCTTTCGGTCGGCGTGTCTTCGACCTGATTGTTTGTCGCCGCGCCGTCGGCGGACAGCAATTCCATCCACGAGAAAATGAGCGCGTCGTCGGTCGCGCCGTGAAATCCGACAACCGTGCGGCGCTTGGCGCCTTCTTTGATCGCGCTGAAAACCGTCAAGCCGCCTTCGTTGCCCTCGACGGAATACTGCCAGCCCGCCGCTTTCAGCGTTGAAGTCAGACGGCTAACGACGGCGTCGGCATTGGCTTTTTTATAATTCGCGCCGCCCCAGACAAGAACTTCCGTGTCGCCTTTTTGAATCTTGCCGTTACCGGCGGCAATGATTTTATCGAACGTCCCGGTAATTTCCGCCGGAACGCTGCCCGGAAGAACACGGTTTGCGCCCGCGGGCAGCGCAATGCCGGTCAGGCTCGAACTCGCTGCCGTTTCGGTTTCCTGCGCATTCGCCGCGCCGCTGAAAATAAAAATCGCCGAAAATAAAACTAAAAGTGCCGCTAAATTTTTCTTAAACATAAACTTTTCTCCTCTCAAAAACCTCTCAACCATAAAGCGCCGCGCCCGTGCGACAAACTGCGCTCACTGATTTAACGCGGAAAGATGTCGAAAAAAGTTTCAGCAACGAAAAAAAGCGCCGGTTTTTCGAAACCGGCGCATCAAGTTTTTCGGGGTTCGGAGAGATTTTTATTTTTTAATCGATGGTTATTTCGAGCGAATAATCGGCGCTCGCGTCCGTCCCGATTTGAATGACGTATTCGCCCGTTTCCGGCAATTCGACAACCGCCCGTTGAACGCCGTCCGCGTCTTCGAGAATGCCCGCGCTCCAGCCGGAAATCGTAAACGAAGTGTCGTCGCCGGTTTTTAAAACAACCGCCATTTCCTGTCCTTCGCGGGCGCGAACGCGGTAAATTTGCGAAGTGCCGCGCGCGATTTTGCCATTTATAACGGTCGAATTCGAGCCCCGACCAAACCGCACCTGCCGGTCAATCGTGACGCGGTCCTGCGCAAAAATCGACGCCGTAAAAAGCGTCGTTAAAATCAAAGCCAAACAGGTAATTTTTTTAATAATTTGTATCATTGCTTTCCTTAAAGTCGTATAAAATTTCAGAAGAAATCTTCTTCCGTAAGCCTAACGCGCAAAATTTTCGCCAATGGTATCAAGAGAAAAAGACAGGGATTTTACCCGTGCCTTTTTCAGGGGAGAGAATTAAGTTTTTGCATTTGCCGCCCCGGTTTGCGTTCGAGAAATTATTTGCCGACGGCGGCGACGATTGCCTGCGCGGCTTGTTCGACGACCGGCGAGATGATGTCTTCGCCCGCCGATTTGGCTTTCGCTTTGAATTGATTCGCCAAAGCGACCGTCGAGCCGTTTTTCAAGCTGATTTCGAGCGTCAACTCGTCTTTCGCCTTGATGCTCGACGTTGCGGCGACGATTGATGTCGCGGCGACTCGTCCGGCAATGTCGCCCGCCGTATTGCCCCAATTTCCGCCGCCGGTCTGCGCGACGACCATGCCGAGCGCTTTACCGAAGCCGAATCCGCCGCCGCCTTTTTTGTGCGAAACGGTCGCGTAGAGCACGTAATCGCATTCTTTTTCTTTGGCTTCCGCGTCAATTGCCGTTTGGATTTTAGCCTCCAGTTGAACGATTTCAATCTTTGTGCCTTTCACATATTGAGCAAACGCGTTCTGAATCGCGCCGGCAAGCTGCGCCGCGTTGACGCCTTCGCCGATTGCGCCGGTTTTCACGCCTGCCAGCCCGACGCGCACCGTACCCGCTTTTTTCGGTTCGAGCGTCGAGGCGGAATCGGCTTCCACTTTCTGCGAATTCATTGTTTGAATAGTCGAACCGAGACCCGAATTGTTCGTTGAAGAAGTATTCATCGAAGGATTCTGAGTCGTTTTACTGTATGAAGTCGTCGGCGTCGTGGTCGGAACCGAAGCGTACATCGAAGCGGAATCTTTGACTTCGCGATACGCTTGCGGAATTTCAAACAAAGCCTGCTCGAGCGTCGCGTTGGCGAGTTCGAGAACTTCATTCGTCATCGTGAAAGTTTCCTTGCCCGTTTCGTCGTACATCGTCATTTTTTCGATGACCGGGTAGCCGCGTTTCGTCGTGCTGCCAACCTGTTTAACGTCATATTTGTCCTGGCAGCCGCCGTTTCGATTGTTGTTGTAAAGACCTCCGCGAGTCCCGTAGTCGCAATCGAGCATGAAAGCCGCGTCGATGTACCAGCCGTCGGTCACCATTTTCGTCTTTTTCATCGGCGTACAGGCGTCGGCGGAAGCTTCGGTTTCGGTCGTGATAATCAGATGATGCGCCGTATAGCCGAACATCTTTTTGACTTCGCCCGTGTCTTTCGTCGTAATCGTCGTCGTGATGACGCCGCCTTTTTTGACTTCCGTCTTGGTATTGCCCGATTGGGTCGTCGTGGTCGGCGCGGTCGGGTCGTTTTCCCACGCGTTTATCATATAAACCTGCAATTGCGGATTTAATTGGACGCTGCGCTTTAAATCGCACTGTGTCAGCGTCACCATCTGCATACCGCCGATGTTCTGCTCGGTGCGCTGGCGCTTGCCTTTGATGTAAGTCGTGTTTTCGGTTGACTGACCGCTCATCGTTTGACGGCTCTTGATTTTAACGTCCGCCGCCGCCGTGATTGATAAAGCGGCTGTTAAAAATGCGAATAAAATGTATTGAACTAAACCTTTCATAAAATGCTCCTTTTTTTACGGCTGTTTTGCCTTCCTGACCTTAACGCGCAAAGTTTTTGAAAAAAGTATCAGCGGAGAAAGGAAGCGAAGAAGTGGAGAAGCGAGGAAGTGAAGCGACGAAGAAAAAATGCAGGAACATTTATGAAGCGTAAAAAAATTTATTCTTCGCCTTTCAAAATCTCCGCTTCTCATCTTCTCCTCTTCTCCCTTTCTGCTTTTTTCGCTATACTTTAATTGCAATTTTAGACATTCAGGAAAAATAAATTTATTGTGCCGACAACCCCGAATAATGTGACGCAGCTACTTGTCGAACTAACCGACGGTAACACGCAGGTTCTGGAACTGCTTTTGCCGGTTGTTTACAATGAGTTGCGGAGTTTAGCGAATAACTATTTGCGCCGCGAGCGAGCCGACCACACGCTGCAGCCGACCGCGCTCGTTCACGAGGCTTATCTCAAGCTCGTTGACCAAAAAAACGTGCAATGGCAAAACCGCGCCCATTTCTTCGGCGTCGCGGCAAATATTATGCGGCGTATTCTGGTTGACCACGCCCGCAAACACAACGCCGACAAACGCGGCGGCGAATTTTCAAAGGAACAATTGGAAGAAGCGCTGGTCGTCGTCTCGGACGAAAAATCGTTCGAGCTTCTCGCGCTTGACGACGCGCTCGAAGAACTCGCAAAAGTTGATCCGCAGAAATCGCGCATTGTCGAGCTTCGCTATTTCGGCGGTCTGTCGGTCGAAGAAACGGCGGAAGTCATGGGCGTCAGCGAAATCACGGTCAAGCGCCACTGGAAAATGGCAAAAGCCTGGCTCTACGGTCAAATATCGAGAAACTAAGTAGAAAAATTTGATTTTGGATTGAACGATGAAGCCGATTTTTGCATCAAAGGAAGTTCTTTTAGTCGTTTACCTTAGAATCTAGATTCACAACCAAGAATGTCACCGGAAAGATGGCAAAAAATTGAAGATGTTTTTCAAGCAGTCGTTGACCTCGCGCCCGGCGAACGACTAGTTTATCTCAACGAAAATTACGCCGACGACGCGGATTTAATAGCCGAAATCGAGCGCCTTATCTCAGATTACGAAGAAGCCGGAGATTTCATCGAATCGCCCGTCTGGACGGACAGCTTTATGCTCGGCGCGACCGTTCGGGACAAAATCGGCGGCGCGATAGACGAAGAAATCAAGCTCGACAAAACCTCTTCCATGATTGGCAAACGCCTCGGCGTTTACGTGCTCACCAAGGAGCTCGGGCGCGGCGGCATGGGCGCGGTTTACTTAGCCGAACGCGCCGACGGCGAATTTCGCCAGCGGGTTGCGCTCAAAGTCATCAAACGCGGCATGGACACGGATTTTATCGTCCGCCGCTTCCGCAACGAGCGCCAGATTCTCGCGACGCTCGACCATCCGAATATTGCGCGCCTTCTGGACGGCGGCACGACCGACGACGGGCTGCCGTTTTTCGTCATGGAATATATCGAAGGCTCGCCCGTCTATCGTTTTTCCGACGCGAAAAGACTGAGCATCACGGAGCGCCTCAAGCTGTTCGTCAAAATCTGCAACGCCGTCGAATACGCGCACGAAAATCTCATCATTCACCGCGACATCAAGCCGACCAACATCTTGGTAACCGGCGACGGAATGCCGAAACTGCTCGATTTCGGCATCGCGAAAATCCTCAATCCCGAATTGGCAGCCGATTCGATTGACCCGACCGCGACCGCGATGCGGATGATGACGCCCGAATACGCGTCGCCCGAACAGGTGCGCGGCGAAGTCGTCACAAAGGTCAGCGATATTTATTCTCTCGGCGTTCTGCTTTATGAATTACTGACCGGACATCGCCCGTATCGCCTGAAAAACCGCGCGCTTCACGAAATCGCGCGCGTTATCTGCGAGGAACAGCCCGACACTTTGGGTTCGAGCCTGACGCGCGACGAAAATTTCGTGCCGACGAGCGCGAATAACGAAAAAACGACGCTCGAAGCGGTCTTCGAAAGCCGCAGCACGAGCCGCGAAGCCTTGAAGCGCGAGCTTTCCGGCGATTTGGAGCGGGTCGTTTTCAAAGCGCTGCGCAAAGACCCGGACGAGCGTTACGAATCCGCCCGCGAATTAGCCGCCGACATCACGCGCTATCTCGATGGCGAACCGGTTCTCGCCCCCGAATATCACCCGGCGCGGCAGGCTCTTACGCAAAGCCTGCACCGCACGAACCCGGGCGAAATTTCGGTCGCCGTACTGCCTTTGAAGCTTCTCGGCGCGGGCGCGAACGGCGATACCGGCGACGATTATCTCTGCATCGGTTTGGCAGATGCGCTGATTACGCGGCTTTCAAACGTCCGGCGCTTTGTCGTGCGCCCGACGAGCAGCGTTTTAAAATACGGCAGCGGCGACACCGAACCGTTTACGGCAGGCGAGGAACTCGGCGTTAACTACGTGGTTGACGGCAATATCCGGCGCGTCGGCACAAGGCTGCGGGTGACGGTTCAGCTGCTCAACACGAGCGAAGGCGCGGCACGCTGGGCGGAAAAATTCGACGAGGAATTCACGGACGTTCTAACGCTCGAAGATACGATTTCGGAAAAAATCGCCGAAGCATTGATGCCGCAGCTCACGGGCGATGAGCGCGATAAACTCAAAAAGCGCGGCACGAACAGCGCCGAAGCTTTCGAGCATTACCTGCACGGGCGCCACTACTGGAACAGTTTTACCGAGGACGGTTTTGCGAAAGCGATTGTCGCTTATTATCAGGCAATCGCGCACGACCCCGACTATGCGCTCGCTTACGCCGGCATCGCTGATTATCACAACTGGCTCGGCGTTTACGGCGTTCTGCCGTCAAAGGAATGTTTCCAATCGGCAGTCGAAAATGCGACCAAAGCAATCGAGCTCGACCCCGAGCTCGGCGAAGCTTACGCCTCGCTCGCGTTTGCGCAGCACGGCGGAAATTTCGAGTGGTCGGAAAGCGAGCGGAATTTTCAAACCGCCTTGCGATTGAATCCGAACGTCGCCGAAACGCACGTCTGGTATTCGATAAAACTGACGACCGAAGGGCGCTTCACGGCGGGCATCAATCATGCGACGCGCGCCGTCGAGCTTGACCCGCAGACGCCTTTTAACCAGCATAACCTGGGCTGGATTTTGTACTACGCGCGGCAGTTTGATAAAAGTCTGCGGCAGTATCAAAAAACCGCCGCGATGTTTCCCTTTTACCCGCTCGCGCATTACGGTCTGGCGTGGGTTTTGCGCTATCTCGGGCGTTTCGAAGAAGCCGTCGGCGCCGCCAACCGCGCGCAGGAGCTGATGCGCGAAAGCATCTTTTCGCTGCACGTTCAGGGACAAACCTTCGCCGCCGCCGGCATGCGCGAGCAGGCGGAAGTCAATCTGGAAAAGCTCGAACGATTGTCCGAAAAACAATTCGTTTCGCCTTACCATACGGCGCTGATTTACGCCTTTCTCGACGACCGCGAAAAAGCGCTCCGGCTTCTTGAAAGCTGTTCAATAACATCGGAAGCGTGGCTCGTCTGGCTCGGCGTCGAACCGGCGTTCGACACTTTGCGCGCCGACCCGCGCTTTAAAGCCGTTCTGGCGCGCACCGGAAACCCGATTCTCGGGCGCGACCAGTCGAGCGAAAAACCGAACCCGACGATTGCCGTTCTGCCTTTCAAGGTGATAAACGCGGCGAGCGCGCAGAGTACGGACGACAAATTCTTAGGCGTCGGTTTGGCGGACGCGCTGATTACGCGGCTTTCGAACATCCGAAAATTTATCGTCCGCCCGACGAGCAGCGTCCTGCGCTACGATACGGAAAACAATCCGTTTAATGCCGGCGCGGAGCTCGGCGTCGATTTTTTGATTGACGGCAATATCCGGCGCGTCGGCGAAACGCTGCGCGTGACGGTTCAGCTGCTTGCCATCGAACAGGGCGCAACGCGCTGGGCGCAGCGATTTGACGAACACGTCACCGATTTTCTAACGCTTGAAGATTCGATTTCCGAGCAGATTGTCGAAGAATTGCTGCCGCAATTGACAGGCGAAGACCGCGAGCAGCTAAAGAAACGCGGCACAAATGACCCGCAGGCTTACGAAGCCTACCTGCGCGGTCGTTATTTTTGGAACAAATTCACGGGCGAATCTTTTCCAAAGGCTTTCGAAGCGTTTTCGGAAGCGGTCAAGCTTGACCCGAATTTTGCGCAGGCGCACGTCGGGCTTGCCGATTATTACATCTGGCTCTGCATTTTCGGCGTTCTGCCCTCGCTCGAAGCATTTCCGAAAGCCAAAGCCGCTGCCGCGCGCGCACTCGAAATCGACCCCGAGCTGGGCGAAGCTTACACGACGCTCGCCTTTGCGACAACGATTCACGATTGGGATTGGGAAAAGGCGGAACAGCTTTTCCGGCGTGCCATCGAGCTGAGCCCGAATTACTCGAACGTTCACGAATGGTATTCAAATTATCTCGCGGCAGTCGGGCGTTTCGACGAAGCGATTGCCGCATCGACGCGCGCGATCGAGCTTAACCCGCTCTCGGCGCGCGGGCGCGTGATGAACGGCTGGCTGCTTTATCAAACGCGGCATTTTCGGCGCGCGACCGCCGAAGCGGAAAAAGCCATCGAGATGGAAAAGGATTTTCCGCAGGGGCTGCTGCATCTCGGCAACGCGCTCGATAAAGCCGGTCGGAGCGACGAAGCGATTGTCGCGCTGCGCGAATGCATCCGTTTGTGGCAGGACGCCGCGCTGCCGAAAGCCATTCTTTGCCACGCGCTCGTCAATGCCGGACGCGAAGCCGAGGCGCGCGAAGCTTTAGCCGATATTCTCGACGATAATGGACGGCATCACGTCAAGCCGTATTTCGTCGCCGTCGCTTACGCCGCTTTCGACGACCGGCGCGACGCGGCGTTTGAATGGCTCGAAAAGGCGTTCGAAGACCGCAACGAGTGGCTAATCTGGCTCGGCATCGAACCGAAATTCGATTCCCTGCGCGACGACCCGCGTTATTTTCAGCTTCTCGAACGGATGAATAATCCGATTGTCCGGCAGCAGAGACGGGAAGCCGAAGTCTCGGATGCGGAACCGGGAACGACGATTGCGGTGCTCCCGCTCAAAACTTTGCAGGTCGGCAAAAACGGCAACACGGAAGAGGATTTTTTAGGCATCGGGCTGGCGGACGCGCTCGTGACGCGTCTGAGCAGCGTCAAACGCCTGATTGTGCGCCCGACGAATTCGGTTATTCGTTCCGGCAAAAACAATCCCGACCCGTTTGTCATCGCGCGCGAAATCAATGCGGAATTCGTCGTTGACGGTCACGTCAAACGCGTCGGCGAGCGGCTGCGCGTGTCGGTGCAGCTGCTCAACGTCGCGGAACAAACCGCCGTCTGGGCGCAGAGCTTCGACGAAAAATACACGGACGTTTTATCGCTCGAAGATTCGGTGAGCGAACAAATCGCCGCCGCGCTCTTGCCGCAGTTAACCGAAGACGAAAAAGAAAAACTGAGCAGGCGCCCGACCAACAACGCCAAGGCGTTCGAGGCGTATATGCGGGGTCGCTATCACTGGAACAGTTTTACCGAAGACGGTTTGCAGAAATCCCTGCTCGCCTATCGCGAAGCGCTCGAATACGACCCGAATTTTGCGCTCGCTTATGCCGGAATTGCCGATTACTACAATTTTATCTGTATTTTCGGTTCAAAACCGCCGATTTTAAGTTTCCCGGCGGCGAAAGAAGCGGCGCAGAAAGCTATCGAGCTGAATCCGAATCTCGCTGAAGCGTACGTCGCGCTCGGCGTGACGGCGTTCGGTTACGACTGGGATTTTGCCGAGGGCGAGCGGCTTTTTAAAAAAGCGCTGGAGCTGAATCCGAACTATTCGGTCGCGCATTTCTGGTACGCGCTCGCCTATGGTCTCAAAGGCGACCACGAAAACGCGATTCGCGAAATGCGCCGCGCCGAACAATTGAGTCCGGGCATTCCCTCGCTGCTCGTGATTTCGGCTTTCGTTTATCGTAACGCGCGCAAATTCGATAAAGGCTTGGAAAAAATCCGCGAGGCGCTTTCCATTCAGCCGAATTATTACGTTGCCGTGCAGGGCTTCGGCTGGATGGTCAAGTGGACGGAAAATTACGAGGAAGCCGAAGAAATCTGTAAGAAAAGCGTCGAAAAAACCAAGCGTTTCAGCCTGCCGCTGTATGCTTACGGCTACGTTCTGGCGGTTCGCGGCAAGCGCGAAAAGGCGCTCGCGATTATCAAGGAACTCGAAGAGCGCCGCGAACATCAATACATTCCGGCGATTTACATTTCGCTGATTTACACCGAGCTGGGCGAGTTTGACGAGGCGTTTGAATGGCTCGATAAAAGCTTCGAGGAGCGCGAGTTCTGGGCAATCTGGCTGCCGGTTGACCCGCGCGTGGACGCGCTCCGCAAAGACCCGCGCTACAACGATTTTATCAATCGTCTCAAACCGCACGGCGAGGTTGACGAGGACATTCACCAATCGCACATCGCAACGCGCATCATGCCGCCGATTGAAGCGAAGCACGGTGGAGCGGCGGCTAAACCGGAAAACAAACCCGTGACGCCGCAAAATCGACCGGAGGAAACCGGCGCGCCGAAAACGTCCCGGAAATTCTGGATGGCGACGGCGGCGGCGGCGGCGTTGATTGGAGTATTGGGAATTTTTGCGTATAGCGGAATCTTAAAATTCAATCTGAGCTTTTCGGAGAAGCCCGTTATTGTCACGCCGCAAATTCTAAATCAGCCGAATCTGAAGACGATTACCGTTTTGCCGTTCGAGACTGACGCCGATTACGAAAACGAAGAATCCTTCGCCTCCGGATTGTCGGAAGCCGTCGGGCAAAAATTGCGACAGGTTAAAGGAATGTCGCTGGCTTATGTGTATCTGCGGCTGCCGAACAAGCCGAGTCTCGAAGAACTTGCCCAAATCTATAAAATCAATTATGTTTTGCGCGGCTCGCTTCATGTCGATGCGGAACGCGTCAAGGTCAAAGCCGAGCTGGTCAATACGACGGACGGAAAAGTTCTCTGGCTGGAGAATTTCGACGAAAACGTCGACAATTTTCAAAACCTGCAGACGGCGATTTCCGAACGAGTCTTAAAAACTTTGACGGTCGAGCTTTCGGCAAACGAGCAGCGGGAGCTTTCAAAAAACTCCACCGCCAGCCCCGAAGCCTACCAGCTTTATCTGGTCGGACGCTTCCAGCTCTCGAACCGCAGCACGGGGAATCTGAACAAAGCCATCAAGACGTTTGAAAAAGCGCGCGGGTTAGACCCGAAATTCGCCCTCGCTTACGCCGGTTTGGCGGATGCTTACGCGCTGCTTAATCTTTACCAGATTCCGGCGCCGCCCGATGCCTACGAGAAGGCGAAACAAAACGCGCTCAAGGCAATCGAGCTCGACCCGAATCTGGCGGAAGCGCACGCTTCGCTGGGTTACGTTTTGTTTTATCACGAGCATAAACACCACGAAGCCGTTCAGGAACTCGCCCACGCGATAGAATTAAATCCGTCGTATTCGACCGCCTATCACTGGCTCGCGTTGATGTCGTCGGCAATGGGCAGACACGAAGAAGCCGTGCGCAATATCCAAAAAGCGATTGAGATGGAACCGAAATCGGCGATTATCCAGACCGCTGCGGGGCTCGTTTATTTCTACGCGCGAAAATTCGACGAGGCGCTCGCGACCGCCGACAAGGTGCTCGAAAACAACGAAGGATTCGTTCCCGCCTACAAAACAAAGCGCGTCGTTTTTGAAGCGACCGGAAATTACAGCGCGGCGCTGACGGCTTATCAAAACGAGCGGATTTACAGCGAAAACACGGACGAAGACGATGCCGGATGGATGATGATTGCGGCGCAGGTGCAGGCGGTCGGCGGCAATCGCGACGAGGCGTTGGCGAATCTCAAACGCACGACCGAAAACTCTTTCGTGAAAAGCAATCCGAAGTCTTTTGCCTACGAAATCTCACTCGCGTTTGCGCTTTTGGGCGATGCGAATTCGACCGTCGAATGGCTCAAAAAAGCGAAAGAAGTAAATTCCTACGGCTTCAACTTCGCGCCCGTCGACCCGCGCTTCGACAAAGTTCGCAGCGACCCGAGATTCAACGAGATTTTCAAATAAAACCCGGAAAAACACGATTGATTAATACCTTCCGAATTGAAGCTACTACCCAAACAGGTGGTGACGAACCATTTTCCAACAAATATTATGTTCCCCGATAGTTTTTATTTCTGTCGAAGATGAATTAATAAAACGTTTAATTATTGGGAGAAAATTTATATGGGTTACGAATACAGCAAAAAATTAAAGGCGGAAGGACAACAGCATTCGAATGCCTGCTGGGCGGCGTCAATCAGTTGGTGGACGGCGGCGATGGCTTTGCACTATAAACGAACGACGTACACGCAAACCGACCTGCTGGCGGATTTCAGTTCGATTTCGCTGCTCGGCAGCAACGGTGCGGGCGGCGTCCCGGAAGATAGTCTTAAAAAAATTGCCGGCTCGGCGAAAGTCCGCATAGATCTGCAATTTGTCTCGCCGACCAAATTGAAAACCGATTATAATTTCGGCTCGCCCTGCATCATTGTTTTCAAATATCCGGCAGCCGGCGGCACGCATATGAACGTGATTTTCGATCAGACAGGCGACACCGTGATGTGTATGGAGCCGTTTTACCCGCTTACCGCCGCCGCCGACGGTTCGCGAAAAGGCACTTATATTCGCCGCCCGCTAAGTTTCTTCGGTAATGGCGACAAAATCGGCATCGGCTGCCTGCCGCTCAAAGAGTCTCTTAACGGGACTGAGGAATCGCGCTCATAGAGCAATACTTTAGTGAATAAATTACAAGAAAGTTTCCCGCAAAGCCGCAAAGCTGCAAAGAAGCAAAGTTTTTGTTTTCTTATGCGCCTTTGCTCCTTTGCGGGAAACTTGTCTTTCTTTTACCTGAGATTTGCTCTAAGTCTTTTCAAAGAAATATTAACTGCTCGTGCGCTGTTTCCAGCTTTGCGGGTTGCTGCCGTCGTCGAGCCGCACCATCGAAATCGCGCCCGGCGCCGGGCAAACCAGCGCGCACAGATTGCAGCCGACGCACTCGACCTCGTCAACGACCGGATATCTCCGCTCGTCAAAATCAAAACATTGATGCGCGCCGTCTTCGCAGGCGACGTAGCACAGATTGCACTTGATACAATTTTCAGGATTAACGCGCGCGACGACCTTGTAATTCAAATCGAGATTTCCCCAATCCGTCATGCGGCTGACGGATTTACCGATGATTTCCGTCACCGACTCGAAACCTTTTTCGTCCAGATAATTATTCAAACCGTCAATCATATCCTCGACGATTCGATAACCGTAATGCATGACGGCAGTGCAAACCTGAACCGTTCCCGCACCGAGAAGCATAAATTCGACCGCGTCGCGCCACGTATTGATGCCGCCGATGCCCGAAATCGGAATGTTAAATTCGGCGTCGCGCGCTAATTCCGAAACCATGTTCAGGGCAATCGGTTTGACGGCAGTTCCGCAATAACCGCCGTGCGCCGCCTGTCCGCCGACGTTCGGATACGGAATCAGCGTGTCGATATCGACGCCCATCACGGAATTTATCGTGTTTATCAGGGAAACCGCATCCGCGCCGCCCTTTTGCGCCGCGCGACCGGGCGGAACAATGTGCGAGACGTTCGGCGTGAGTTTGACAATCACCGGCAGCGCCGAAACTTCCTTGACCCATTCCGTCACCATGCAGGTATATTCGGGAACCTGTCCCATCGCCGAACCCATTCCGCGCTCGCTCATTCCGTGCGGGCAGCCGAAATTCAGCTCGAACCCGTCGCAGCCCGTATCCTGCGCGCGTTTCACGATTTCCTGCCACGCTTCCCGGCGCGATTCGACCATCAGACTGACAATCACCGCGTTGTTCGGATATTTCTTTTTGCACTCGTAAACTTCTTTCAAATTTACTTCGAGCGGGCGGTCGGTAATCAATTCGATATTATTAAGCCCGATCATCCGCGTCGCGCCGTTATCAATCGCCGCGAGCCGCGACGAAACGTTGACAATCGGCTCGCCCAAGGTCTTCCAAACCGCGCCGCCCCAACCGGCGTCAAACGCCCGTTCAATCATCGACCCCATATTCGTCGGCGGCGCACTCGCCAGCCAGAACGGGTTCGGCGATTTTATCCCTGCGAAATTTATACTTAAATCTGCCATATTATTTACTCCGAAACTTTAACTAATCTTTTAATTCCATGCTAATGACTCGAATTTCGCCGTCGCCCACATTTTTGACGAAGTGCGGCATTAAAGACGGCGACCAGACGGCGGTTTCCTTTTCGAGATTTGTTGATGCACTGCGCGAATCAAAAATAACGCTGCCGTTCGCATCATAACGGACAAAATCACTTGTCCCCAGGATATAAAGCACGCTTGCCCAGCGGTGCGTGTGAACCGGTGTCTGTTCGCCGGGTTTAATCCATGAATACAGAACTCTGACCTGTTCGTTTTCAAGTAAAACCTTGTGATGCTCCGGCGCCGCCGTCATCGCATCTAAAGCTTCGTTCCGGTTTTGCCGGTTATTCATCTTTTCTCCCTCCGAAATTTACGCTTCAAGCAGTCAATAATTTTATACCCGAAATTTGATTAATTTTTCGGCAGCGCCGCTTTCCGCTTGTCAATCTGCGCCAGATTCGCGTCAAACTCTTTGACCGCCGCGAGGATGGTTTCGACCGCATGAACATAAAATTCCTTCGTCACAGTCTCGTAATCGTCCGTCGGCTTGTGGTAATCCTTGTGGTCTTCGACGCCGAAATAGACGAAAGGAATTTTCGCTTTGTGAAAAGAATAGTGGTCTGACTGCGTCGTCCAGTCATCTGCGGGCGGTTTCGCCGCGTCGTGCCCGAAAAGCAGTTTAACGCCCGCCGTCTTTGAGACATTTTCCAGATAGCCTTTCAAAAACGGGTAATGATACGTTCCCGACGCATAAAGTTCGCCCGCGCCGCTGTGCGAAATCATGTCCATATTGACGTTCATCACGATTGACTCTTTTTTGACGGGCGGCGCGGCGACAAATTTTCGACTCCCCTGCTCATTCTCTTCTTCGGCGTCAAAGGCAACGAAGATAATCGAATTGGCGGGCGCGTTTTTACTGAAATACGCGGCGAGCGCAAAAAGCGCCGAGGTTCCGGAAGCGTTGTCGTCCGCGCCGTTGTAAATCTTTCCGTCCTTTACGCCGAGATGGTCGTAATGCGCCGTGACGACGATGTACTTTTCGGGCGCGGTTTTTCCTTTTATGAAGCCGACAACGTTTGTTCCGCTGATTTTTTCGTCCGCTTTTTTCGGGTCGGAAAACTCGAACGGCTGCAAATACGAATCGCCGAATTTTTCGATGCCCGACGCTTTAAATCTCTCTAAAACATATTCGCGCGCCTTTGCGCTGCCGGGCGTGCCGACGAGCCGCCCCTGCATATCGTCGGCACAAAGCGTCTGCAAATCTCGAAGGAGCTGCGGGGCGTCAATGAGTTTGGAATTCGGAACGCTCGATTGCTGCTGCGCTTCGACGAGTTGAAACACGGACAGCAATATTAATAAAATTCCGAAACAAATTTTCTCTTTCATCTCAATATTCGGCTTTGCGCCTGTTTTTTCAATTAATCATGCGAATGCGCGGGGCTTTTTTCGATAGCCGGAATTTTTGTTCCCGCAAATTCTACTTTTTCTCCCGTTACCGCAAAATGAATGCCCTCAGCCGCCAATTTGCCCATCTGCGACGCGTCGACCGCTTCCGCGCCGCCGTTGACGCAGTCGCCGCCCGCAAAAAATCGCGGGTTCGAGGTCTGCATTAATTCATTGACCGCAACGCGTCCTTTTTCGTCCGTCGCGATGCCGATTGATTGGAAAAATCCGAGCTGTTTCTGCTGCCCGATTGCCTTGATGACCATATCGCACGGCACGTCGAAAACCGCGTCCGAACCGTCGGTTTTCCGGCAGCGCAGCGCGGCAACCGAGCCGTTTCCTAAAATCTCGACCGGTGCGGTTTGCCATAAAAATTCGATGCCGTCTTTTTTCGCCAGTTCGTATTCGTATTCATACGCGGGCATCTCTTTGGCGGTTTTGCGGTAAACGAGCAGAACGCGTTCCGCGCCGAGCCGTTTCGCCTGCGTGACGGCATCAATCGCCGTATTGCCCGCGCCGATAACCGCGACCGTTCTGCCCAAAGGAACGTTTATCCAATCGCGCGTTTTGATGTATTCGATAAACGCGAGCGCGTCGAAAACGCCCGGCAAATTTTCACCGGCGATGGTTAAATCGTTTGTTGCGCCAAGCCCCGCGCCGATAAAAACCGCTTCGTGTTTGGCGAGCAAATCCGCGCCGTCCGCCGACGGATAGGCGACGAGCTTAACCTCATTTGTCGCTAACTCACCGGCAAGCGCAGGCGGCTGCGGCATCACGACGATTTCCGTGTTGAGCTCGAATTTCACGCCGAGCCGCGCGACCTGTTCGGCTTCCTTGACCGAAACGGCTTGCGACATTTTGTATTCCGCCATGCCGTAGGTATCAAGCCCGCCGGGAAGCTGCTTTTTATCGTAAACGGTCACCTCATAACCGAGCCGCGCGAGATACGACGCGCACGATAATCCGGCGGGACCCGCGCCGATAATGCCGACCGATTTTCCGTTCGGGGCGCCCGCCGCGAAAATCTGCTTGTCGCGCAACATCGCATAATCGGTCGCGTAGCGCTGAAGTCGTCCGATTTCAATCGGTTTATCCATCAAAGTTTTTTCGACGCACGCGCCTTCGCACAAAACTTCGACCGGGCAGACGCGCGCACAGGTCGCGCCAATCGGATTCGCGTCGAAAATCACCCGCGCCGACCCCGTCAGATTGCCGCTCGCGATTTTTTTAATAAACGCCGGTACGTCGATATGCGTCGGACAAGCCCGCGCGCACGGCGCATCAAAGCAGTAAAGACAGCGATTCGCCTCGAAAAGCGCTTCAGCCTCGGTCAACGGCGGATTGATGTCCGCAAAATTTTGTTCGATTTGTTCGATTGAAATTTCAGCCATAAATTTTATTAAAGTTCCGCATCGGCTTCGATTTCGATTAACATTTCCGGGTCAATCAATTTTGAAACCTCAATCATCGTTGTCGCCGGCATAATCTCGCCAAAGAATTCGCCGTGTGCGCGCCCGTATTGTTCCCAGCGTGAAATGTCGGTCACGAACATCCGCGTGCGAACGACATTTTCCAGACTTGCGCCCAAAGCTTTAAGCGCCGTTTCGATATTTTTTATCGTCTGCACCGTCTGCGCGTAAGCGTCGCCGACGCCGACCACATGACTATTTTCATCAGTCGCCGTCGTGCCGGTCACATAAATCCGCGAACCGGCTTTGACCGCCCGCGAATAGCCGACGACCTGTTCCCATTTTGCGCCCGACGAATATTTTTCTCGTTCCTGCATTTTATTAAACGTTCATTAACTAATTATTACGGGCAATACTGAGGCATTTGGGCAAGATATTTTTCGATTTCTTCAAAGTTCACGACCCAGTATGATGACACATAGACGCTGCTGTTATCACGAAATGTGATGTCCAATTTCCTGAACGAACTGCGATTTATATTTTGATAACCACCGGCTATCGAATTGACCTGCGTCCAGGGAATGATTTTACCGTTCCAAAGTTTGACTCCCTCGGTTGAGAAAGACCGCGCCACTTTCCTTCGCCCGAGCCGCATCAAAAAAGGGAAGGCGATGCCCAAAAGCGCAAACAGAATACCTACCGCCGCAATTATGAAGGTAGTCCAGAAATTAGACCTGGGCATCGGCTTAAGAAGAAAACTCAAAATATATAAGCCGAAAAAAAACAACCCCGGTGTGAATAAAATTACATAAAAGAGCTGGACGTTGCTAAACTCCGCCTCAACGACGGATCCTTTAAACACGCTCTCCGGCTGCTTTATAACCGATGAGCTGCCGGGTTTATTCTTTAATTCTTCACCAATACGGTTGGGTTCGTTTTCCATCGAACAATCCTCCAGCAATCAAATCAAAACACCGCCATCAATCAGCCACGATAGCGCCGTAAGCGTCCGGTCGGCGGTCGCGGAAAAACTGCCATGTGTTGCGGACTTCCTTGATCTTGTCCATATCGAGATCGGCGACGACCAATTCATCCTGGTCGCGCGCGGCTTCGGCGATGATCTGCCCGCGTGGGTCGCAGAAATAGCTCTGCCCGTAAAATTCGCCGATGTTCCACGGCGCTTCCATTCCGACGCGGTTAATCGCGCCGACAAAATAACCGTTCGCCACCGCGTGCGCGGGCTGTTCCAGCTTCCAGAGATATTCCGAAAGACCGGCGACGGTCGCCGACGGATTAAAGATAATCTCCGCGCCGTTTAACCCGAGACAGCGTGCGCCTTCCGGAAAATGCCGGTCGTAGCAGATGTAAACGCCGATGCGCGCAAACGCCGTGTCGAAACACGGGTAACCCAAGTTGCCGGGGCGAAAATAGAATTTTTCCCAGAATCCGGGCGCGACGTGCGGAATATGCGTCTTGCGATATTTGCCCAGATATTTGCCGTCGGCGTCAATCACGGCGGCGGTGTTGTAATAAATGCCGGAAATTTCCTCTTCGTAAATCGGGACGATTAAGACCATGCCTTTTTCCTTCGCGACCGACTGCATCATCTGCACGGTCTTGCCGTCCGGCACTTTTTCGACCGCTTCGTACCAGCGCGTCTGCTGTTCGGCGCAGAAATACGGGGTCGTAAAAATCTCCTGAAAACAGAGCATCTGCACGCCCTGCGCCGCCGCTTCATCGACCATTTTCATCTGGTGTTCGATATTAGCGCGTTTTATTTCCTCAATCGGCGCGTTCACATCCCCGACGTTGTGCGCTTGAATAAGTCCGCATTTAATTATTCTCGACATAGTTTTCCCTCTTTTTATTTTAGCCGCGGATGAACGCGGATTTCGCTGATTTTATTTGATTTTATAGATTTTAGAACTTGGATTTTAGCAAATAAAGAATTTTTTTTCTTATCCGCGTTTATCCTCGGTTCATCGGCGGCTAAATTATTTTCCGCTAAATTTTGAATCGTCAATCGCCGCGTTGTTTTTGACTTCCAAAACCTTGCGCGTCCAGCGAATGTTCGGGACGGCAAATTTTATCACGGTCGGCAGTTTTACGCCGCCGAAATCTTTGTAGTCGGCGTAATCAATTTGATACTGAAAAAATCCTAAAACCGTCGGCGCGGAAGCGACGCGGCGGACGAGCAAGCCGGTGGCGGCGTCGAAATACAACCGTTCGCGCGCGCCTTCGGCGGTCGTCGCTTGAACGACGAAAGCCTCGCGCCCGTCGATTTTGTCTGTAAAGCGATAATCCATTTTCGGGTAAATCGCCTTTAAATTCGGATTGGCAAAAAGCTGTGCCTCGCGTTTGATTTGCTCGGTTTCGTCTGATTTCAACTCAATTTTCGCGCCGTTGCCGAATTTTGACGCGCCGGTTTCGTCGTAAATTTCTTTGACGACAAACCCGCCGTTTTCCTTTGACGGGTAAACGGTTTGAATCGAGAGCTTGCCGCCTTTCTGCAAAATTTCTTCTTCCTCGACGGTTTTGCCGTCCGGTTCGACGCGCTGCGCCTTGATTTGGCGCGAAGTTATTTTCGCTAAGTTCGCCTTTCCGCCGAGCGCTGTTTCGTACTTCGCCAAGATTTCGTCAATGGTCGGTTTTGTCGCGGGCTGCGCGGGGCGTTCTTCCGGCGCGGGCGGATTGAGATTTATCGCCGACTGCGGGTGCGAGTGTCCCTGATGACAGGTGTTGCAGGAAATCTCGGGACGCCCGTCGAAATAATTTTTGTTCAGGTCGAAATTCATTTTTATCATTTCGCGCGCCTGATTTTTTTCCTTCTTGTCGTCTTTCTCGAAATCCGCGTCACCGGAAACGTGGCAGAAATTGCACTTGACGCCCAGGCTGGCTGACATCATATTCATCACCTTGCCGAGCTGGTCGGCGGGCATATCGGTCAAAACCTTGATGTTTTTGAATTTCTGTCCGGCAGTTTCGATTTTCGTCTGCGTATTTCCTTTCGAGACGAGAAAAACGCCCGCGAAAACCGCGAATATTAAAATTGTGATGATTTTAAGTTTTGTTTTCATAAATTTGCCGCGGATGAACGCAGGTTTCGCGGATAATAATTAATAGGTTTAATCCGCGAAATCTGCGTTCATCCGCGGCTAAACCCAAAATCCAAAATCCAAAATCAAGTCAGCTCATCCAGTTGATTCCGGCTTCGGCGTTCCATTTCGTTGTGGTTTTCTTGAGTTTCGTCCAGAATTCGATTGAGCTTTTGCCGGTGATGTCGTTCGCGCCGAAGCGCGAATCGTTCCAACCGCCGAATGAAAACGGCTCGCGCGGGACGGGCACGCCGATGTTGACGCCGATCATTCCGGCGCTCGCGCGTTCCATGACGTAGCGCGCCGCGCCGCCCGATTGCGTGAAAACCGATGCCGCGTTGCCGTACGGATTGGCGTTTTCGATTTTTAACGCTTCGTCTAAATTTTCCGTCCGGATAATCGAAATCACGGGACCGAAAATTTCTTCCGTCGCGACCGACATTTCGGGCGTCACGTAATCAATCACGGTCGGTCCGACGTAAGTGCCGTTTTCCATGCCTTCGACCGTCGCGCCGCGCCCGTCAACCAGAATGCGCGCGCCTGCCGTCTCGGCTTCCGAAATGTAATTTTCGATGCGCGTTTTTGCCTCTTTCGAAATCACCGCGCCGAGGTTTTTGCCGGGAACGACTTTGCGCGCTTCCGTGCAGATTTGTTCGATAATCGGGTTGACGTCGCCGACCGCAAGCATCGCCGACGCCGCCATACAGCGCTGACCGGCGCAGCCCGACATCGAAGCCGTCACGTTTGCGGCGGTCATCGAAGGATTCGCGTCCGGCAGAACAAACAGGTGATTTTTCGCGCCGCCGAGCGCGATGCAGCGTTTCAGAGCGTGCGTCGCCTGTTGATAAACCAATTTTGCAACGCGCGTCGAGCCGACAAAGCTGACGGCTTCGATGTCTTCATGCGCGCAAATCGCTTCGACAATCTCGCGCCCGCCGTTGACGATATTGAAAACGCCGTCCGGCAGTCCGGCTTCTTTTAATAATTCCGCCATCCGCAGACACGACAGCGGAACAAGCTCCGACGGCTTCATAATCATCGTGTTGCCGAGCACGAGCGCGTTCGGCATCGTCCAGTTCGGCACCATCAGCGGAAAATTAAACGGCACGATCGACGCAACGACGCCCAGCGGAAAATGCTCCGTGCGGCATTCGACGCCTTTGGAAACCTCTAAAATTTCGCCCGAAACAAGCTGCGGCATCGAACAGGCAAATTCCGTTAATTCAATGGATTTTTCGACTTCCGCTTTCGCTTCGTCCCACGTCTTGCCGTTTTCTTCCGAGACGAGCGCCGTCAGTTCGTCCGAATTCTTTTCGAGCAGATAACGATAACGAAAAAACACCTGCACGCGCTCTTTTATCGGCATCGCGCTCCACTTAGGGAAAGCGTTTTTCGCTGATTGAACGGCGGCGTTTAACTCATCCGCGCCCGACATCGGAACTTTTGAAAGAAGATTCCCGTCAACCGGCGACGTGACATCCAAACTTTCCGCTGCGCTGCTTTCGTGAAAAGCACCGTTGTAATAATTTTTAACTACTTCGTATTTCATAAAATCTTTTTTAGCCGCGGATTAACCGAGGATGCACGCGGATAAATCAAATATTTTTATTCCAAAATTTAATTTCGTATCCGCCAATTCAATTTAAGCATATTCAAATCTTAAAATCCGCGTTATCAGCGTTCATCCGCGGCTAAATTTTCTTCAGGCGGAAAGGCTTTCATCAGCGCGAAATGTGTCAGAAACGAAACTCCGAAACCGACAAACCATGCGTAGTCGTAAAGGATTTTCAGAGGTTCAAATATTAAACCAATCCACGCGAAGAAACAACCCAAAAGCGTCGCCAGACAAGCGCGCCAATTTGCGCCTTTTTTTGACAGCACGTAACCGAGAAAGGCGAAAATAACAATCATCGCCGGCAAAATTATCAAATTAATTACTGAGCCCGTTATGTTCTCCATCCGTAGTTTTATATCTAACAGGGAGTGTAAAAAGAATCCGAATATACCGAAAAAAAGAATCACCGAAAGTTTATTTAATGGACTAACCTTTTCTTCGAATGAAAAAACGCCCTTTTGTTTATACAAATCGGCAAGCTTCAAATTCTTTTTGCGAACCAGCCAGTAATCGGCAATCAGCACGCCGGCAATCGAACCCAAGCCGCCCGAATAGCCGAGAAGCCAGCTAAAAATATAGCCGCTCGGGTCAGCCAGCAATTTCCACGGCATCATTAAAATCCCGATGATTCCGGTAATCAGTCCGCCCGTTCGGAATGAAATAATTTTCGGGAAAGCGTTTGCAAAATCATTGGCGGGCGAAACGACGTTGGCGGCGATGTTGACCGAAAGCGTCGCGATGACAATCGTGAACATCGAAATCGCGACGACGACCGGCTGCGAAAACTGCCCGACGAGCTTTATCGGGTCCCACAATTCGTTCGCTTTCATGTTCGGAAAAACGACGATTGCGGCGGAAGTTATCAAAATGCCCATCGCGGCGAAAACGACCATCGTGCTGGGAAGCGCGACCGTTTGACCGACCACCTGCTCGCGCTGGCTTTTCCCGAAGCGCGTAAAATCGGGCATATTAAGCGAAAGCGTCGCCCAGAACCCGATCATCGCCGTTAAGGAAGGAATAAAAATCTTGAAAAACTCGCCGAAGGTTTGAAACTTTCCGGGTTCGTGCAAGAGAAATCCGATGCCGCCCGCCTGGTATAAAATCCAGCCGAGCAGCGCGGCGGTCATCACCAGAACATAAGGCGCCGCCCAGTTTTCGACCGCACGGAGCAAATCCATGCCGCGATAGATAATCGCGATGTTCATTGCCCAGAAAAGCAGAAACGAAAGCCATTCGGTCGGCGTATGCCCGCCGATTGCCGCGCCGAGCGCCAGATTCCAGCCCGGAATTATCGCGCCGAAAAACGTGTGAATCGCCTGCCCGCCAATCCACGCCTGAATCCCGAACCAGCCGCAGGCGACAATCGCGCGCATCAGCGCCGGCAGATTAGAGCCGATTGTGCCGTAAGCGGCGCGCGCAAATACCGGAAACGGGATGCCGTATTTCGTGCCCGGATGCGAATTAAGCAGAATCGGCGCGAGCACGATGACGTTTCCGAGTAGAATCGTTATCAAAGCCTGCCACCAGTTCATCCCGGCGGAAATCAGCCCCGACGCCATCATATAAGTCGGGATGCAGTGCGCCATCGAAATCCACAGCGCGGCGTAGTTATACGTCGTCCAGTTGCGTTTTTCAATCGGTACGGGCGCTAAATCCTCGTTGTAGAGCGGGCTTCGAGAAATTTCCTCCAGGGCGTCTGCTTTCAGTTCGATTCTTCCGTCGTCATGTTGAATTGTTTCTGTCATAATCTTTAATATTCACGCTTTCCAAGTTTCAAAAATCGCCAGTTTTATTTTCAGTTTTTCGATGACAGCGCGACTTATTCGCAGATTATGTTCGCGTGTCGCGCCGACAAGAGCCATTTTCCGCCGCGCTTCATCCAGATGTTTGTGTAACGGCGGCGAATCGTTTGCCCTTTTTGCGGAGATTTTTCGCCCATCACGATTGTTTCGCGACCCATCGTGACCACGGTTTTACCGTAAATTAAAACCGCCTCCGTGTCGCGGACAAACGAAGCGTAATCAATCACGCCCTTGCGCATTAATTCTTTGACCGCCTCATTTCCTTTCACGATTTCATTGCGCGGGCTGTTAGTCGTAAAATCCGGGGCGGTGATTTTCTCTAAAGCCGCGAAATCCTTTTTCTGAACGGCTTCCGCTTCCGCCAAATCAAGGCGGCGAAGCTCCTGTTCGAGCGCATTGTCTTGTTTTTTTGAATTTTGCGCTAAAGCCGTCGACGAACACAAAAGCAGAAACGCGGTGAAGTAAAAAACCATTATTTTCTTTGGCTTCTTCATATTTTCCATCTTTAAATTTTGACGCATTCACCGCGTTTGACGAACTCGCCGCTGCCTTTTTCGACTAGACACGTCCCGTTTTCAATCACGACACGACCGCGCGACAGGACGGTTTCGACTTTGCCTTTGATTTTCTTGCCTTCGTAAGCGCAGTAATCGACGTTCATGTGCTGACTTTCAAGCGTAAACGTATGTTCTTTTTCGGTGTCGAAAATCACGATGTCGGCGTCCGAGCCGACGGCAATCGTGCCTTTTTTCGGGAACATTCCGAACATCTTTGCAGCGGCGGTCGAGGTCAATTCGACAAAGCGATTGAGCGAAATGTTGTTTTCCAGCACGCCGCCGTTGTAAATCAATTCCATGCGATATTCGACGCCGGGCGCGCCGTTCGGGATGAGCGTAAAATCATCCTTTCCTAATTCCTTTTGATCTTTCATGCAAAACGGGCAATGGTCGGTTGCGATGCACTGTAAATCATCCGTTTTCAAGCCTTTCCACAAATCGGCTTGATTGTGTTTTTCCCTCAAGGGCGGCGTCATCACGTATTTCGCGCCTTCGAAGCCTTCGCCGTAATCGTCAATCGAAAGAAACAGATACTGCGGGCAGGTTTCGGCAAACGCCGGAATTCCTCTGTCTCTGGCTTGCCGAACCTGGTTGAGCGCGTCCGTGCAGGAAAGATGCACGATATAGACGGGCGTTTCCGCCATCTCGGCAAGCGCGATGGCGCGGTGCACGCCTTCCGCCTCGGCGATGGTCGGGCGCGTCAGCGCGTGATATTTCGGCGCGAGTCTGCCCTGTTCCTTAAAACGCTTGATAATTTCGTTGATGACGATGCCGTTTTCGGCGTGCATACAAACCAGACCGCCGCGTTCGCCCGCCGCGCTCATGGCGCGAAAAATCGTCGCGTCGTCCGAGAGAAATACGCCCGGATAAGCCATGAACAACTTAAAGCTCGTGATGCCCTCGTCAATCAGCTTGAACATTTCCGGCTTGTTTTGGTCTTCAAAATCGGTCGTAATCAGGTGAAAGCCGTAATCGATAACGGCTTTTCCCTGCGCCTTCGCGTGCCACTTGTCCGCGCCCGCGAGCATCGATTCGCCCTTATTCTGGACGGCAAAATCGATAATCGTCGTCGTTCCGCCAAACGCGGCGGCGCGCGTGCCGGTAAAAAAATCGTCCGACGATTCAGTTCCGCCAAACGGTAGCTCCATATGCGTGTGCGGGTCGATCCCGCCCGGAATAACCAATTTTCCCGAAGCGTCGATCACCTTGTCGGCTTCCATTTCGAGCGTTTTGCCGATAACGGAAATCTGCCCGTCCTCGATTAAAATATCCGCGCGGTAATCATCAACCGCCGTTACGATGCGTCCGTTTTTGATTAGTGTTTTCATAATAAATTAACTAAGTTTCAATATTTGCTAATTGCGATTCTTGCCAGTTTGCATAAGTCTGTCCTGAATCTTTAACTTTCCATTCAACTCTTCCATTTAGACTTCCGCCGCCGACAAAATCAGCCGCGCCGCTCGGACTGTTGAAAGGTAGATTATCAACTAAAATCCAATAGTCATTATGCGAACTTTGGGTTAGTTTGTTTTCTTTTATCAATCTATTTCTTTTCTCTTTTGTAGCTTTGCTAAGACTAGGATTTTCCTTTTTGCGAATAGTTGAATCTTTGAAAACAATAAATTCATTATTTATTTCTTGCGCGTATGCTTCGATACCTGAGTAAGTCATTTTAAATAAAGGCGACTCAATTTGAATCTCCGGTGTTTGCTTTAACTTATCTTGATTTTTGGCGAGAGTGGATAAAGGTAAAGCAAAAGTTAATCCTAAAACAGGCAGAAGGAGTTTTATTTGTTCAATAAAATATTCCATATCCGCAATATCCGATTCAGGCAGAATTGTATAATCGGGATTTGTGCTGTTTTCAATTTTGACTCTTTTGGCTTCGTTGGCAATTTGTATCAAGCGGCTCTCTAAATAACGAACGTGACCTTTCGTGAGATTATCGTCTTTGTTTGTAAAGATAAAAGTTTTAGTCCAAAAATCTTTGTTGGAGTCTTTATTATGAATTTTAAGGCGGTCGAGAACATTCTCGCTTTCACCGATATAAATTATTTCTTGTAACGGATTATCAATA
>DASWRC010000143.1:0-9258 GCA_036403375.1 Pyrinomonadaceae bacterium | reverse complement strand
CGGAGATTTGTTGAAATTTAAATTTGCATTGCCGCGATTCGTTTTGCTAAACTCGCAAAACTATGAGAATCATTGTCCGCTAAGACACTCGCTAACTTTTAACGTTTGCCGCTTCGCATCTTCTACTCTGAGCGACGGGGCAAAACTCGCTTTTAGGTTTTAGTTTCATTTATACAATTTGAGGAATTATATATGTTACAAAGTACGGAGAACTCCGTTCTGCGAGCGGAGAACAATTCATTTTGGTCAATCCTGCGCGAGGCGGTTGCCGGTTCGTCGCGTGATTTTACAAAAGGCTCGATTGGCGTCGCGATTTTCCTTCTGGCAGTTCCGATGATTCTGGAAATGATGATGGAAAGTATTTTCGCGCTCGTCGATATTTTCTTTGTCGCGCATCGCGGTGCCGAATCGGTGGCGGTTGTCGTTCTGACCGAATCGATTCTGGCGCTGGTTTATGCGATTGCGATTGGTTTAAGCATCGGCGCAACCGCGACCGTCGCGCGCCGGGTCGGTGAAAAGGATACGGAAGGCGCGGAAAAATCGGCAGCTCATGCGATTTTTCTCGGCGTCGGCGCTTCGGTTTTGATGAGTATCATCGGAATAATTTTCGCGCCGGCGATTTTGAATATTCTGGGCGCTTCAGCGCAGGTCGTCGAACAAGGCTCGACGTTTATGCGGATTATGCTCGGCGCAAATGCGGTCATCGTCTTTTTGTTTATACTAAACGCGATTTTTCGCGGGGCGGGCGATGCGGCGATTGCGATGCGCGTTTTGCTCCTGGCGAACGCGCTGAATATCGTTCTCGCGCCGTGTTTCGTTTACGGTCCGAGCATTTTCGCCTTTCTCGGCATTAATGCGCCGGGCTGGCTCGTCGAGAACTGGATTTTTCCTGAACTCGGCGTGACCGGCGCGGCAGTCGGGACAACTATCGGGCGCGGCGTCGGCGTGCTGTTTGCGGCGTGGCGGTTGTTTCGTCCGGGCGGACGAATTACGATTCACCCGGAAAATTGGAAAATCGATTCGGGATTGATGAAAGGTCTGATGAAAATTGCCGCGCCTGCCATGCTGCAATTTACAATCGCCACGGCAAGCTGGAGCGTGCTGGTCAGCATCGTTGCGCGCTTCGGCGAAAATGCGCTGGCGGGCTACGGCATCGGTTTGCGCGTCATTATGTTCGCTCTTCTGCCGGCAGTGGGATTAAGTAACGCCGCGGCGACGCTCGTCGGACAGAACCTCGGCGCGGAAAATCCGGAACGCGCGGAAAAGAGCGTTTGGAAAGCGGCTTATATCAACGCCGCCTTTCTCGGCTTGGTCGGATTGATATTGCTTTTCTTTTCCAACGGAATCGTCGGATTTTTCAGTCAGGAGCCGGACGTGCTGGCTTACGGTCGCGATGCTCTGCACATTGTCGCTTACGGCTTCGTATTTTACGGTTTCGGAATGGTTTTAGAAACCGCCTTCAACGGCGCGGGCGACACATGGACGCCGACCTATCTGAATTTTTTCATTTTCTGGCTGTTTGAAATTCCGCTCGCCTATCTTCTGGCGAATTATTTTGGTTTCGGCGCACACGGCGTTTTCTGGGCGATTACGATTGCGTTTTCGCTGCTCGCAGTCGCTTCCGCGCTTCTTTTCAAACGCGGAAAGTGGAAAGAAAAGAAGGTATAAACGATTTTGGATTTTAGATTTTGGATTTTAACTTTTTCAATTCGTCTTCCAAAATCTAAAATCCAAAATAGATTTAACCCTTCCGGCACAATATAATGAGTAATAACTATCAATATTTTATTCAATTATAATTATTAAAATGCATATACCATTTGTCGATTTAAAGTCGCAGTATCAAAGTTTAAAACAGGAATTTGACGAAGCTATACAGAAAGTCTTATCGGAAACCGCGTTTATCGGTGGAAAATACGCGAAAGCGTTCGAAGAACAGTTTGCCGGATATTTAGGCGTTAATTATTGTGTCGCGGTGGCGAACGGGACGGACGCGCTGGAAATCGGTTTACAGGCAATCGGCGTGGGTAAGGGCGACGAAGTTTTAGTTCCGGCAAACACGTTTTTCGCGACTGCCGAAGCCGTCGGCAATGTCGGCGCAAAAGCGGTTTTCGTTGATATTGATCCGCGTACCTATAACATCGACGCCGCCGAGGCGGAAGAAAAAATCACGCCGCTGACGAAAGCGATAATTCCGGTTCATCTCTACGGTTTGCCTGCCGGGATGGACGAAATTATGGCGCTGGCAGGCAAACACGGCTTGAAGGTTCTGGAAGACTGCGCGCAGGCGCACGGCGCGACTTACAAGGGCAAAACGGTCGGCACGTTCGGCGACGCGGCGACTTTCAGCTTTTACCCGAGCAAAAACCTGGGCGCATTCGGCGACGCCGGGGCAATCGTCACAAACTCGCCGGAAACGGCGGAAAAAGCGCGGCTGATTGCCAATCACGGTCAAATCGCGAAAAATCGTCATTCACTGGTCGGTCGCAACAGCCGGCTCGACGGAATTCAGGCGGCGGTTTTGTCCGTAAAATTACCGCATCTTAACGACTGGCTCGAAGCGCGCCGCCGAAATGCCGCGCTTTACGATGAACTTTTAAGCGACAGCGGTTTGCAGATTCCGTTTGCGCCCGAAGACGCGCGGCATACCTATCATCTTTATGTCGTGCAGGTTCCGGGTCGCGAAACGATTCAGCAGAAATTGAGCGCTGAGCGTATCGAAACCGGACTTCATTACCCGACCGCGCTGCCGTTTCTCGAAGCTTACGAGCAGCGCGGATTTCAACCCTCGGATTTTCCGGTCGCGCATGCACAAATGAGCAGGATTTTGTCGCTGCCGATGTATGCCGAGCTGACGGAAGAAATGATTGAAAAAGTCTGCCGAAGCCTGAAAAACGCAATTGCAACGTCGGCGGAGAATTAAATTTTTCACCGCAGAGACACAGACTTTAAAAATCTCCCCGGTCGCGGCGGTGAAATTAGCTTATGAAAAAAGCCATCTGGATTGATGTTGACAATTCTCCGCACGTCCCGCTTTTTGCGCCGCTCGTCAGGTTTTACCGCGATTCGGGCATCGAAGTCGTGCTGACCGCCCGCAATCATGCGCAGACGATTGAGCTTTTAGAAAACGCTGGCTTTGCCGGAACTTTTCAAATCATCGGCAGACACTACGGTAAAAATAAATTCAATAAAATTCGCGGTCTGCTGGTTCGCGCTCGCCAGTTGGTTTCATACATCAGAAATCATAAAAACATCAAAGTCGCCGTCAGCCACGGCTCGCGCTCGATGGTTTTAGCCGCGCGCTGGCTGAAAATTCCCGTTCTTTCGATGTACGACTACGAGTTTACCGAAACGGCGATTTTCAACCGTTTTTCCGATAAAGTTTTGATTCCCGACCAAATTCCCGATAAAACGCTCGACGAGATAAATCTGCCCACCGCCAAACGCGTGAAATACGAAGGCTTAAAAGAAGAACTTTATCTGAATTATTTTCAGCCGAACAAAGATTTTTGGCGCGAATTTACCGAAACAAACAAGCTGAATATCGCACGCAGTAAGATTTTAATCGCCCTGCGCCCGCCTGCCACGACCGCAAATTATCATAGCCGGGAAAGCGAGCGTTTATTGAGCGAGTTATTGACTTATTTCCTGAGTAATGAAAAAACTTTTACCGTCATCCTGCCGCGCACTCGCGAACAAAGAATCGAAATCGCGCAGCTCATTAAAGACTTAAGATTGGACACGCACCGCTGTTTTTTAATCGAAACTGCCGTCAGCGGCTTGGATTTGGCTTTAAGCGTCGATTTGCTCGTTTCCGGCGGCGGCACGATGAACCGCGAAGCCGTGTTGCTCGGGACGCCGGTTTATAGTATCTTTGCGGGAAAACAGGGTGCGCTCGACGCGGCGATGGAAAAGAGCGGTTTGCTCACTTTTATCCGCCAGCCGGAAGATATTTCAAAGATTAAACTCGAAAAGAAGAGCGCGGCGCAGAAAGCGCCTTTGACCGACCGGGTTGAACGTTCGGTGAAAGAACAGATAAACTATTGGCTTGAAAGTTCTGAGTCCGGCATTTAAGCGGAAATAGATCAATCCCGACTGCGGAAGCGGGCGGGGCTGGCAAAAAATAGCCGCTTAAGGACGTTACCCGGGAAACCAACCGAAGAAATGTTGAAACAATACCCGAAATACAAATACATTTTGGCGCTCGCTGATTACAGCCTTTTGATTGTTTCGTTCGCGCTGGCTGTTTGGACGAGATTTTACGAAAAACCGTTCGACCAGCTTCTTGCCCAGCCATTTTTGTTGACGCAAGCCGTTTTTATCCTTATTTATTCGTTTATCTGGATTGTCATTTTTCAGCATTTTAATCTTTATAAAATCAATATTTTCCTGACCACCGTCGAGCAGACCGTCGCCATTATCAAAGCCTTGATTTACGGTCTTATCGGGATGATAGTCGCGTCCTTTTTCATCAAGGGAATGGACTGGGTCGATTCGCGCGCGGTGATTGTTTATTTCGTCGGGTTCAGCTTTTTCTCGATTACGATTTTTCGCGCAATTGTTTTTCGCAAGCTTTTTCAGCTCGCCGCGCAAAAAAAAATTCTCCGCCGCCGCGTTCTGATAATCGGGACGGACGAAACGGCGAAGATGGTCGCGGTTGAGATGGATTTGGACGAAAGCCACGGTTTTGAGGTCGTCGGTTTCGCGGATGAAGCCTTGCCGAAAGACGAAAAGGTTTTCGAGGATTTACACGTCGTCGGCAAAATCAGCGAGCTGAAAGCGCTGGTTAAAAAACACGAAATCGAAGACATCATCATCGCGCAAAGCGAAATCACGCACGAAAAGCTGCTCGAACTGATTGACCTCGCAAAAGCGACTAAAGCGAATGTCCGCCTGGCGTCCAACGTTTATAGCATTATCCCGGAAAAGGTTTTCGTCGAAAGATTTTTGGGCGTGCCGGTCGTTTTAATGCCGCAGAATTATAACAATCTGCTGTTCAGCGTTTATAAACGCGTGTTTGACTTTGTCTTTGCCGCCGCCGCGCTGCTGACGCTCGCAATTCCGTTTCTAATCATCGCCGCGCTCATCAGGTTTTCGTCCAAAGGTCCGGTTTTTTTCCGTACGAAACGCATCGGTAAAGACGGCAAGCCGTTCGAGTTTTATAAATTCAGAACGATGTACACGGACAGCGACGACTCGATTCACCGCGAATTTGTCAGCGAATTTATCCGGCACGGCGGCAACGAGAAAAAAGGAAAGGTCAATAAAATAACGGACGACCCCCGCGTTACGCGAATCGGAAAATTCCTGCGAAAAACGAGTATCGACGAGCTGCCGCAGCTTTTGAACGTCCTGCGCGGCGAGATGAGTCTCGTCGGACCGCGACCGTGTTTACCGTACGAGTGGGAGCAATACGACGAATGGCACCGCCGTCGTTTTTCGGTCATTCCGGGCTGCACGGGTTTGTGGCAGGTGTCGGGTAGAAGCGCTGTCGATTTTAATGATATGGTTATTCTTGACCTGTTTTATATCGACAATATGTCGCCGCTGCTCGATTTGAAGATTATTTTCAGAACGATTCCGGTGATGCTGCTGGCAAAAGGCGGATACTAAAAAGGGATGCGGGATAAGAGATGAATAATCCAATCTCGCAATCAAAGGTCAAAAATCAAAGGTCGAAAATCAAACAATGAAAGTTGCAGTTATCGGAGCCGGTTATTGGGGACCGAATCTGATTAGAAATTTTTTGTCCCACGACGAAGTTGAAAATGTTGTCGTCTGCGACCGTGACGAAAGCCGTCTCGCAAAAATGCGGAAAACTTTTCACGGCATTGAAACCGCCTGCGATTACGAGGAAGTAATCGGGCGCCCGGATGTTGAAATCGTCGCCATCGCGACGCCGGTTTCGCTGCATTTCGAAATCGCCCGAAAAGCATTATCGGCAGGAAAGCATTGCTGGATTGAAAAGCCGATGACCGTCAGCGTCGCGGAAGCCGAAGCACTCATCGAATTAGCCGACCGCAAAAATCTTAAAATCTTTGTTGACCACACTTTCATCTACACCGGCGCGGTGCGGAAAATGAAGGAAATCATCACTTCCGGGCGGCTTGGCGAGCTTTATTATTTCGATTCCGTGCGCGTCAATCTCGGGCTTTTTCAGCACGACGTCAACGTCATCTGGGATTTAGCGCCGCACGACCTTTCGATAATGGACTATCTTCTTGAGCGCCGACCGCTGGCGGTTTCGGCAATCGGAAGCTGTCACGTCGGCAACAGCCTGGAAGACATCGCGTATCTCACGCTGCAATTTGAAAACAATTTAATCGCGCATTTTCACGTCAACTGGATTGCGCCGGTCAAAATCCGCAAAACGCTTATCGGCGGCACGCGCTCGATGATTGTTTACGACGACACGGAAGCGAGCGAAAAGATAAAAATCTACGACAAAGGCATCGAAGTGACGACGCGCGAAGGCGTTTACGATACGCTCGTACAATACAGAACCGGCGATATGCTTTCGCCGAAAATCGAACAAATCGAAGCCTTGAGCCTCGCCGCCGAGCATTTTATCGACTGCGTTAAAAATGATAAAAAGCCCTTGACCGACGGCACTTCGGGCTTAAACGTCGTGCGAATTCTGGAAGCCTCGGAAATTTCGATAAAAAATCAGGGAAAACTAATTACGCTTTAATGAACGAAACTACGTTTACCGAAGAATATTTAAGAGAAAATTTTATCCGGCTAAATAACGTCGAGCTTGGAAAGGACGTGAAAATATTCTCGTTCGTCAATGCTTATGGCTGCCGGATTGGCGACGGCTCGAAAATCGGTGCGTTTGTCGAAATTCAAAAAAACGCGCGCGTTGGTAAAAACTGCAAAATTTCGAGCCACACGTTCGTCTGCGAAGGCGTTTCCATCGAAGATAATTGTTTCGTCGGTCACGGCGTAATGTTTACCAACGACAAATACCCGCGCGCGACCAATCCGGACGGCTCGCCGCAAACCGAAGCCGATTGGGAAATCGTTCCGACGCGCGTCAAAAAAGGCGCGAGCATCGGTTCGGGCGCGGTTATTATCGCGGGCGTGACCATCGGTGAAAACGCAATCGTCGGCGCGGGCGCGGTCGTCACAAAAGACGTTCCGCCCGGCACAATCGTCGCGGGCGTTCCGGCACGAAAGCTTCGAGTTGCGGAATGATTTTCCCGCAAAGCCGCAAAGATTATCAAATAATTTTCAAAGCCCGCTCTAAAATTCTTTGCTTCTTCGCGCCTCTGCGCCTTTGCGGGAAAAGTTTTATAATAAAAAGAAATGTGCGGAATCGCCGGTTTAATTTCACAGAATCCCGAAAATCTGATTGGAAACATGCTCAAAGCAATCGAGCATCGCGGCTTTGACGATGAAGGCGTTTTTGTTTCCGACCGGTTCGGCAAAGACGCGCTTCAGGCGTGTCTCGGTCACCGGCGGCTTTCAATCATCGACACTTCCGCAGCCGGTCATCAACCTTTTTTTTCATCCGACGGTCGGTTCGTTTTAACCTACAACGGCGAGCTTTACAATTATCCGGAAATCAAAGCGGAGCTCGAAGCTAAAGGCTATCAATTTAAAACCGACTGCGACACGGAAGTTTTAGCGAACGCCTTTCAGGAATGGCAAACCGGCTGCCTGCCGAAATTAAACGGAATGTTCGCGTTTGCCGTCTGGGACGAACGAGAAAAAACTCTCACCCTTGCGCGCGACCGCGCCGGAATCAAGCCGCTGTACTACGCGCGCGTGGGCGAAAGAATAGTTTTTGCGTCGGAAATCAAAGCCGTCCTGGCTTCAAAACTAATTCGTGCCGAACTCGATTTTGAAGGTTTGCACCAATTCCTGACCTTTCTCTGGACCGCTGCGCCGCACACGCTTTTTAAAGACATTTACCAGCTTCCGCCGGCACATTTTCTCGTTTGGAAAGACGGCGAAATAAACGTCAAAGAATGGTGGGATTTGGATTTTTCGCGCGAAGAAAGCGGGCGCCCGGAAAATTACTGGCGCGAGCAGGTTTTGGAAACGCTCGACAAATCGGTCGCCATGGAAATGATTGCCGACGTGCCGCTCGGCGCATTTCTTTCGGGCGGCGTCGATTCGTCTGCAATCGTCGCGCTGATGACGAAGCACGCCCGCGAAATTTCGACTTACACGACCGGAATTTCGGCTGATGATTTGCAGTTCGACATTATTCCCGACGACGTTGAATGGTCGCGGCGCGTGGCTCGGCGGCTGCCGATTGATTACCACGAAACGCTTCTGACGCCTGATTTGACCGACCTTTTGCCGAAATTGGTTTATCACATGGACGCGCCGGTGATTGATATGGCGATTCCGTCGTTTTTGATTTCCGAGCAGTCGCGCGCGACGCAAAAAGTGATGCTTTCGGGAATGGGCGGCGACGAAGTTTTTGCGGGTTATCCTCGGCAGATGGCGATGAAATTAGCCGGAATGACCGATTTTATACCGTCAGCCGTGCGCCGTCCGTTGATGAAAACTCTCGATGCAATGCTCTACGGCGGATTGAAAGGTCGGCTCACCGCCCCGCTTCGCAACGCGAAAAAATTTGTGCGCAGCGCGGGCGCGAATTTTGAAAATCGATATCTCGGCTTCGGAACTTATTTCACGGACGAGCAGAAAACGCGGCTTTACGCGGATAATTTGCGCGGCACGATGAAAGATTTTGACGCCTACGCGCAACACAAAAAATATTTTGAAAACTGCCGCCGCGCGTCGCCTTTAAATAGACTTTTGTACGTCGATTTCAAAACCTTTATGCCGGCTTTAAATCTCGACACGACCGACAAAACTTCGATGGCGGCAAATTTGGAAGTCCGCGTGCCCTTTTTAAACCACGAGCTTGTTTCGCTGTCGGAAAAAATCCCTGCCGACCTGAAAATCAAAGGCATAAAGCGCAAATACATTTTGAAAAAAGCCGCCGAAAGTCTGCTTCCAAAAGAAATTATCTGGCGCAAAAAAGCGGGTTTCGGCGCGCCGATTCGCTCCTGGCTGCGGACAAGTCTGAAACCGATGATTGACGATTTGCTTTCGGAAGACACGATAAAAAGGCGCGGGCTTTTTGATTATAAAGAAGTCCGGCAAATCATCGCGCTTAACCAATCCGGCAAAGAAGATTTTAATTTACAGGTTTTTCAGCTTCTGAATTTCGAGATTTGGATGCGGGAATTTTTAGATTAGTTCGGAGTTGAGAGTTGAGAGTTGAGAGTTGAGAGT
>DASWRC010000142.1:0-24473 GCA_036403375.1 Pyrinomonadaceae bacterium | reverse complement strand
CGAGCGTCGAAACGATGGCGTTTGCCATCAGCGCGGCGGCGTTGGTTTTTGTTAAGGCAATCCCGAGCGGCAGCATTCCGGCGACGAGAAAGACGGTTTTCCAACTGATTGAAGCGTAGGCTTGCTGGCTCGTCAAAATCCCCGTGAGCATCATCACGAGCGCGCCGCCGAGCATCACGGCAGCGGTCAAACCCGGCAAAATTATCGCCAACACAAGCGTCACGACAAAAATCATCAGCGCCGCGCGACCTTTATTGGGAACGGTAATGGCGGTTTCCTCTTTCGACATCAAAAGGATTAAATCCGCGTCATCGGACAAAACAGCGAGCTTATCGCGCGTGCCCTGCAAAAGAAGCGCGTCTCCGAAGGCGAGCGGAATCTCGGCTAAATCGGTGATGCTTTCGTTTTCGCCGCGCCAGACGGCAAGAACCGACATCCCGTATTTTTCGCGAAAATGCGCCGAGCGCAAAGTTTCGCCGATCAGGCGCGAGCGCGGCGTGAGCATCGCTTCGACGACTTCGACGGCGCGCGATTCCAAATCGCTTTCGTGCCACTCGGACGCGGGCAGAAATTCCATGTAAGGCTGCACGTCGCGACGCCGGAAATCGTCCTCGTCGCCTTCCAGAACCAACGTGTCGCCGTGCTTGATTTCCGTGTCGGGCGAGAGCGCGAAGAGCTTTTTGTTCTTGCGCTCGATGGCGACGACCGAGACGCCGAAATCTTCTCTCAGATGGCTCTCGGAAAGCGGTTTGTCGATCAGCGAAGATTTCTCCGGCACGCGCGCGCGGAAAAGGTTTTCGCCGAGGTGATAGGTGGCAATCAAGTCGTTTTGCTCACCTTTATTCGGCGCGAGCGTGCGCTCAATCGGCGATTCGCCCGGAAGGCTTCGGCGACCGACAAACGCGACATAAACGATGCCCGCAACGACGAGCGGAATGCCGACGGGAGCGAAATCGTAGAGGCTGAAACCTTCGATTTGATTGTCGTGAAGAATCGAGTTGACGACGATGTTCGAGGTCGTCAGAAGCGTCGCCATACCGCCTAAGATAGTCCCGAAAGCGAGCGGCATCAACAGCCGCGAAGTATTGACATGAGACTTTTTCGCCGCGCCCGATGCCGCCGGCAATAACACGGCAGCCGCCGCGATATTGTTCATAAACAGCGACAAAAACGCGCCCGCAACCATCACGGCGACAACCAGCCGCAGCTCGCTCCCGCCGCCGACCTTTTGCAGAATATTACCGACCTGTTCGGCGACGCCGGTTCTTTGCAGCGCTTCGGTCAGAATAAAAATCGCCATAATCGTAATCACGGCGGAGCGGCTGAAACCCGAAAAAGTCTCCTCCGGCGTCAAAACCCCCGTCACGCCGAGCGCAACCGCGACCAGCAGCGCAACCAAATCGGCAGGCAGTTTTTCGGTCAAAAAGAGAATAAAGGCAATGACGAGAACCGAGAAAGTAATTATTAAATGCTGGGTTTCCATTTACTTTAATAAAGTATAGTGGGAGAAAGGCGTGATTCAAAACGGTTGGTTATTTTAATCCCAAACGTATTTTTCGTTGTATTCGGATTTCGTGTTTTCTTAACCTTCTGGTTGTAGCAGCCGCAGGCTGGATTATGGCGCTCCTTTGGTGCTTTGGTCGAAAATATTCGCGACGTCCTTTAAATCCGACGTGATTCGCATTCGCGGCAGAGAGTTTAGAAAATCTCTGCCGTAGGATTTCGTGCGCAGTCTTGTATCGAGAAGCGCAATCACGCCTTTGTCGGTTTTGCTTCTGATGAGCCTGCCGATTCCCTGTTTTAAGGTGATAACGGCTTGCGGAACCGAGTAGTCGAAAAACGATTTGCCGCCCGATTCGTCGATAAAGCGTGTGCGGGCGGCGACGATCGGGTCCGAGGGAACGGCGAACGGCAATTTATCAATGATGACGCACGACAATTGTTCGCCGCGCACGTCAACGCCCTGCCAGAAGCTGGAAGTCGCGAAGAGAACCGCGTTCGAGGTTTTGCGAAACCGGTCGAGAAGTCCGGCTTTCGACATCGAGCCCTGCACGAGACACGGATAATTGACGCGCATCGAGACGAGTTCGTAAAGCGTGTTCATCGAAAAATTGCTCGTGCACAAGACGAACGCGTGACCGTGCGTGATGCCTAAGATTTTGACGATTTCAGCCGCCGCCATCTGGTTGTATTCGGGCGCGCGCGGGTCGGGCATCGCTTTCGGAATGTAAACAATCGCCTGTTTTTCGTAGTTGAAGGCGGACGGCGCCTGCAGCGTTTCGGTCTTTTCGGCTTCAAGTCCGAGACGGTCTTTGATGAAGTCGAATTTGCCGTTTGCCGAAAGCGTCGCGCTCGTTAAGATAACGGTTTCCGTCTTTTCAAAAAGCTTTTCCTGGAGCAGCGCGGAAACGTCAATCGGCGACGCGCGCAGAAACATTCCGCGACCGCGTTTTTCGAGCCAGTAAACGTAATTTTTTTCGCCCTGCGTGCAGATAAAATCCAAATCGAATTTTGTCTGGCGAATGCGTTTGAGCAGATTTTCCGCTTCGGTTAATTTTTCGGCGTGAACATCGACAGCGGTTTCCAATCTTTCGAACGCGTCTTCGAGCGCGACGTAGGCTTCGCCCAGGGGTGTCGCTTCCAATTCGCCTTTGTGATTTCTATCGACAAAGGCGTTCGGAACAAGCGGAAATCTGCCGTCGGCGGTGCGCGCCTGCGTAAAGCGAATCCAGAATTGATCTGCCAAGCCGATGATTTTCGCGCCGAGCTTGGTTAAATCGCGCGTCGCCACGGCGTCCGTAATCGGCAGCGCGTCGGCGTCGCGAACCAGCTCGTCAATCTGAAAGCTCGAAACCTGAAAGCCGAAATAATCGGCGGCGATGTCTTCGATTAAATGCGCTTCGTCGAAAATCACCGCGCCGTAATCGGGCAAAACTTTGCCGTATTGATTGCCGCGCACATTCAAATCCGCGAAAAACAGGTGATGATTGACGATGACAATATCGGCTTCGTCGGCGCGGGCGCGCATCCGTGTGATAAAACACGGCTCGAAATCGGGACATTTCTGTCCCATGCAGATTTCTGACTTGGCGTTGATGCGCGACCAGAAAGAGATGTTTTCGGGCAGATTAACCAGTTCGGCGCGGTCGCCGGTTTCCGTTTCGCGCGACCACTGGCGCACTTCGTCGAAATAATCCATTTCGTCCAAGCCATCGAGAATCGGCTGGCTTTCGGCTTTTTTGATGCGATACAGACAGCCGTAATTCGAGCGCCCTTTCATGTACGCGGCGGTGAATTTTTTGGGCATCACCTTTTGCAGAAACGGGATGTCTTTTTCCATCAACTGCTCCTGCAAATTCTTCGTTCCGGTCGAGATAATAACGCGCTTGTTGCCGGCGAGCGCGGCGGCGATTGCCGGCACGAGATAGGCGAGCGTTTTGCCCGTACCGGTGCCGGCTTCGACGATGAGGTGCTTTTTTTCCTCGAACGCGCGCAGGACGGCTTCCGCCATTTTGATTTGACCGGCGCGGTATTCGTATTCTTTGTGATGTTTGGCGAGGAGTCCGCCTTTACCGAAAATTTCTTCCACTTTTATTTATTTATTTCCTGAGCTTTGATGATTTTAGACGGTTTTTTGTTGGCAGCCAATGCGCATTCCCGCAAACATTGTAAATATCCGAATTATACTGACGAATACCCGGTTTTGATATAAATTCAGTCTCTAAATAATCGTAGCAAATAATGACTTTTCTTTCGCGAATTTCAAGCAGTTAATTTGCGCTGAAATATTTTTTTAGCCGTTTTCGCTACTAATAACGTTATAAATTGTAAGCAGTAAAAATCCTTCTGTATTCATTTTTAATGTTATAAATCAACACTTCTGCTTCGGCAGCGGCAACTTTTCCTAAGCTTTGAGGAGGGCTTATCTAATGATAAAAAAATTCAACGGCGGGCACACGCGACCCGCGCTTCTGTTCTGTCTGATTATTTTGTGATTGATGACGGCGCTGACGATTGCGCCTTCGCAATTCAGCTCGCAGGCGGGCGGCAAACAAATCCGAAAAGGACTCGTTCAGCAAACGACGAGCCGCGAGCAGGAACTGGAAAATTACGATATCCGCGCCGACAAATCGGCATTTGAAAAACTCGGCAAGTTTCGTCAATCGCTCAATCGCGACGCCGCGCCGGTTGCCGACCTTCGCAGTGAATTCGTTTCCGGCGAAGAATCTTTGCGCGCGCGTTCCGATTACAACTCCGACATTCGCAAGCCCGAAGTAATCGCGCCCGGCGTGAAACAGGGACGCGCGTTTTTGACCGGTAATTCTTCCCTCAAGCGCGCGGACATACTGCGCAATTTCATCAAACAAAACAATTCTTTAACCGGCGTCACGGACGAGCAAGCCGACAATTTGCGCGTCACGGCTGATTACACGAACCAGGACGGCAATTTGTCGTTTGCGTTTTGACACCGGGCGATTTCGACGGCGACGGTAAGGACGACCCGGCGATTTATCGCCGCGGTCAGTGGTGGGTGCTGCGCTCGACGGGCGGCTCATCGACCGTTAACTTCGGCGTTGCAGCGGACAAAGCCATTCCCAAATCTTATGTTCCGTAAACCGCTAAACCAGGGAAATTAAAGTAATTTTTCGCTCTCCGAAACGGAAATTCACGCTCAGCGTGAATTTCCGTTTCGCTTTTTTGCGGGTAATCCTCCAGAGAACCGATTTAGCCTTTTTTGCTGAGGTCTCAAAAATAAGTATTTAACAAGGCTAAAATGCAGAGAGGAAGTTCTTTTTATTGGAAACCAAAATTTTTAACACAGTTTTGCAATAAATTTAATTGACTGTCGGATGGTTTTCTGCTAAAAGTAATACACTAAACGTTCAAATGATAATCCGCAGCATCGTACTTTTCCAGCCAGTTCTTTAATAAAATAAGTGTGTATTTACACGTAGAATTGTGCCTGCTGTTTTAACAATTAATGCTTTTATAAACTGTCCGACGGGCAAGGATCCTAATTTATATTTTTTATAATCATCGGAAATTCATTTCTTTCGTCCTTATTTTTAAGGTTTAAAATTAAATAAAACTACTTACCGTAAGTAGCAATTTAACCGTTTTTTTAGCTTTGAGGAGGGCTTATAAATGCAGAAAAATTGGAAAGCGGAAGATCGTCGCAGACTTCTGCTATGCTTGATTATATTAGGATTAACGGCAGCACTTTTCATCCTGCCGCATCAATTCAGCTCATTGGCTGGTGGTAAACAAGTCAAAAAAGGACTTTTTCAACAAACCAAAAGCCACGAAGATGGAATAGAAAATTATGATATTCGCAACGAAATAAAAAGCGAAGAAGTTGGCGATGCGTTTGCGAAATATCGCGAAAGACTCGGCAAAGACTCGGCGCTCGTTGCCGATATTCGCGGCGAATTCGTTCGCGGCGAAGAAGAACTCAAATCACGAATTCCAACCGTTAAAGTCGAATACAACTCGGATATTCGCACACCGGAAGTAATTACGCCCGATGTCTGGAAAGACAATATCGAATGGCTTTCGCCCGCGACTTCCGCTTCAATGAAGCGCTCGGAAATCCTGCGTAATTTCATCAAACAAAACAATTCTTTAACCGGCGTCACGGACGAGCAAGCCGACAATTTGCGCGTCACGGCTGATTACACGAACCCGAACGGCTACATGTCGTTCGCGCATCTCGAACAGTTTATCGGCGGCGTGCCGGTCTTTCGCGGCGAAGTCAAAGCAGGCTTTACCAAAGACGGTCGCATCATCCGCGTGATTAACAATCTCGCGCCGGGACTCGATTACAACTCGCTTTCGACCGATTTTCGCAACCCGGCAGACGCCGTTCGCGCGGCGGCGGGCGTTATCAATTATGAACTCAAATCAGTCGACACGACACCCAATGCCGCCGCCTCGAATGATTTGAAAACCGTTTTCGGTGAAGGCGACTGGGCGACGACTGCCGAAAAAATGTATTTTCCGACCGAACCGGGCGTTGCCGTTCCGGCGTGGAGAGTTTTGATTTGGAAACCCGTCAACGCTTATTACGTCATTGTCGATGCCGAAAACGGCAGAATGCTGTGGCGCAAAAACATCAGCGCAGACCAGACACAGTCAGCGACTTATCAAATCTATCGCAATGCTAATTCGTTCATTGGCGCGGCAGATAGTCCGTCCCCGTTATCACCGGGACCGCTTGTGCCGACCACCAATCAGCAAGGCGTACTTGGAACCAGAAGCAACGTAACCTTTATCGGTAACGAAGGAACAAGCAGCTTCAACAACAACGGCTGGATTACCGACGGCGCGAACATCACCGACGGCAACAACCTTGAAGCCGGGATTGACCGCGACGGCACAAACGGCGTTGACGCGCCCGTCACAGGCAGTCCGAACCGCATATTCGATTCGACCTGGAACCCGCCGCCGGGAAATCCGGCACCGGGCGACGAGCCGCTGACGGCGCAAGCCCAGCGCGGCGCGGTTATCCAGATGTTCTACGTCATGAACCGCTACCACGATTTGACTTACCAGCTCGGTTTCACCGAAGCGGCGCGCAACTTCCAGGGTACGAATTTTACCGGGCAGGGCGTCGGCAACGACCGCGTATCCGCAGAAGGTCAGGATTCATCAGGTACGAACAATGCAAACTTCGGCACGGTGGCGGACGGCGGGCGCGGACGTATGCAGATGTTTCTCTGGACGGGTCCGACGCCTGATTATGACGGTACGGGTGATGCTGAAGTCATCATTCACGAAGTCACACACGGCACGTCGAATCGTCTGCACGGCAACGCGTCGGGACTTTCGACGAATATGTCGGGCGGCATGGGCGAAGGCTGGGGCGATTTCTTCGGCTACTCGATGCTTGCCGAACCGTCTGACCCGATTAACGGCGTCTACACAACGGGCGGTTATGCAACCTTTCTTTTAGGCGGAATGCAGTCGAACTACTATTACGGTATTCGCCGCTTCCCGCGCGCCCCGATTACGTTCACCGGAGCGAACGGAAAACCGTACAATCCGTTCACATTCCAGTATATAAACGCTAATTGCGACACGCTTATCGGAACGACGGCAACCAATCCGAACAGCGCTTTCCCGCGCAATCCGTCCGTTTCAACTTCGTCAGCCACGCAAGCCTGCGACCAGGTTCACAACCTGGGCGAAATTTGGAGCAGCGCTTTGTGGGAAGTTCGCAACCGCATGGTCACGCGTCTCGGCTTTACGCCCGGAACGACTCGCGCTCTGCAAGTCGTCCTTGACGGCATGAAGCTCGCGCCCGTAGGTCCGACGTTCCTGCAGGAACGCGATTCGATTATCGCGGCGGCGGCGGCTCTGCCGATAGCGCCGGAAGCTTCGGCTGACGTGTTCGACGTGCGCGAAGGTTTCCGCGTTCGCGGTATGGGCTTTAGCGCCAGCATCCAAAATGCGGGAACGGGCGGCAATAATACGGCGGTCACGGAAGCTTTCGACGTGCCGAACGCGATTTTCACTAACCCGACTTCGGTCAGTGATTCGACCGGCGACAACGACGGCTTCCCCGAACCGGGCGAAGTTTTGTCGGTCAACGTTCCGATTACCAATAATTCGGGCGGCGGCACGATTAATACTGTTGTCGGTTCGATTACCGGCGGCGGCAACGCCAATTACGGCAACATCGCCGACGGCGTGACTGTCGTCAGACAAATCAGCTACACCGTGCCGGCAGGCGCCGTTTGCGGCAGCCTGCATACGATTACGATTACAGGCAGTAGCGCGCTCGGCGCGATGAACCCGCGAACGTTTACGTTCCGTCTCGGACAACCGACTTTCGGTGCCAGCTCGCAGAATTTTGACGGCGTAACCGCTCCGGTTCTTCCGGCAGGTTTTGAAAACAATCAAATATCCGGAACCGGCATTAACTGGGTCACGACGGCGACCGCACCGAGTTCGGCACCGAACTCGGCATTTGCCAACGACCCGGCTACTCTTAACGATTCCGCGCTTTTGACGACGGCGAAAATTAATTCGGCGACGGCACAGGTTTCGTTCAAGAACAAATGGACGACCGAAAGCACGTTCGACGGAGCGGTGCTTGAGTATTCCACCGACGGCAACACATGGACTGACGTTTGCCCGAGCTGTGCGGCGATTTGTCCGGGCGCGAGCTGCCCGTTTGTCAGCGGCGGTTATACCCAGACCATCAGCACCGGATTTTCGAGTCCGATTGCCGGTCGCCGCGCATGGGCGGGCGCACAGGCGACGTATATCGATACGGTTGTCAATCTGCCGGCGTCACTCAACGGTCAAACCATCGGTTTGCGCTGGAGAATGGCTTCCGACGTGTCGGTTTCTTCGACCGGTATCAATATTGACGACATCGTTTTGACCGGCGGGCAATTCCTAGACACCTACGTCTGCTCGATAGCGCCGCCGACAGCGGTGGAATCACGCGCCGACTTCGACAACGACGGTAAAACCGATTTATCGGTCTACCGCCCGGCGGAAGGCAACTGGTATCTGCAGCAATCGACTGCCGGTTTCGGCGTTATTCATTGGGGCGTTTCGTCTGATGTTTTGACGCCGGGCGATTTCGACGGCGACAACAAAACAGACTTCGCCGTCTTCCGCGCCAATGCCGATTCGACGCAGCCGGACTTCTACATCCTGAACAGCAACGGATTCACCTTCTCGGGCGTTTCGTGGGGCTTGGCAGGCGACATTCCGGTGATTCGCGATTACGACGGCGACGATAAAGAAGATATCGCCGTCTTCCGTCCGTCAAACAACACGTGGTATATCCTGAAATCGACCGGCGGCATTACTGTCACGACCTTTGGTCAGGCAGGCGACGTGCCGGTGGCAGGCGATTTCGACGGCGACGGCAAGGGCGACCTGGTTGTTTATCGCAGCGGCACGTGGATCGGTCAGCTTTCGCTGGGCGGTTCGCTCAACGCGCCGTTCGGCGCGGTCGGCGACGTGCTGGTTCCGGCTGATTACGACGGCGACAACAAGGACGACCTCGCGGTCTTCCGTCCGTCGAGCGGTCAGTGGATTTACCAGCCGAGCAGCGGCGGCGCTGCCGTCTTCACCAGCTGGGGCATCGCGACCGACATTCCGGTGCCGGGCGATTACGACGGCGACGGTAAAGACGACCCGGCGATTTATCGCAATGGTCAGTGGTGGGTGCTGCGCTCGACGGGCGGTTCATCGACCGTTAACTTCGGCGTTGCAGCGGACAAAGCCATTCCCAAGTCTTATGTTCCGTAATACCTAAAGGAAAAAGGCTGATGATTCTCATCAGCCCTTCTCAGTTCAAAAAAAAGGCTGTTGGATAAAATTTTCTTTGTCCTTCAGCCTTTTTCTTTGCTAAAATTTAACTGGTGAAATCTCCCTGCCGAAAAATTTAACATCATTTTTATTGCCTTTCCGCCTTATTAGCAATAAAATTTCATCAGCCGCCCGTAGCTCAAACCGGCACGCACTATGCTTGAAACCGTCAGAGAATTTGTCCCCTTAGCCATCAGCGAAGAAACAACCGAAAAACTGCTTTCTCCAGCCGATATAAATCCGTTTTTTAACCGCGAGCTGAGCTGGCTCGAATTCAACCAACGGGTGCTCGCCGAGGCGCTCGATGCGACGAATCCGCTGCTTGAACGGTTGAAATTCCTGGCGATTTTCTCGACCAATCTCGACGAATTTTTTATGATTCGCGTTTCCGGCTTGAAGGAGCAGATTGCCGAAAACATTAACCGGGCATCGCGCGACGGGTTAACGCCCGCCGAACAGCTCCGCGAAATCCGCCGCCGCCTGCGCCCGCTTCTCGACGAGCAGATGCGCTGTTTGAATGACGAAATTTTGCCCGCGCTTGCCGAAAACGGCGTCCGGATTTATTCGTACCAGGATTTGAACAAGGCGGAGAAAAAAAGACTCGACGAATATTTTCATAAAAACATCTTTCCGGTGCTCACGCCGCAGGCGGTTGACGTCAGCCACCGTTTTCCGTTTATTTCGAGCCTCAGCTTGAATCTCGGGCTGCTGGTCGAACCCGGCGAGGATTTCCGGAACGAAACGCTCGGACATCTTTTTACCAACCGCCGTTTTTCGCGCATCAAGCTGCCGTCGAACGTTTCGCGGCTCATTCCGATTGACGAGAGCGAAACGCGTTTTGCTCTTTTGGGCGAGCTTATCACGGCGAACGTCGATTATCTTTTCCCGAATATGCAGACCGGCAAGCCGTGTCTTTTCCGCATCACGCGCGATGCCGACATTGAAATTCGCGAGGATGAAGCCGGCGACATTCTCAACTCAATCGAAAAAGAGCTGCATCATCAAAAACGCTTCAGCTTTGCCGTGCGGATGGAAGCCGCCGCTTCGATGCCCGACGAAATGGTTGATTATCTCGCCGGTTCAACCGGTTTGACGGAACACGACGTGTACCGCGTGGACGGATTTTTGAATATCCCCGACCTGATGCGGCTTTACGCGCTCGACCGACCGGAGTTAAAAGATAAACCCATCACTTATTCGATTCCGGTCGCGCTCAAACGTAAGGAAAATATCTTTGAAACCTTAAAAGAGCGCGACATTCTGCTGCATCACCCGTACACGGCTTACAGCGCGGTCACGGATTTTATCAACGCCGCCGCCGAAGACCCGCAGGTGCTCGCCATCAAAATCTGTCTCTACCGCACGGGCAAAGATTCGCCCGTCATCAAATCGCTTGTCAAGGCGAGCCGCAACGGCAAACAAGTTGCCGCGCTGGTCGAGTTAAAAGCGCGTTTCGATGAGGAAAACAACATCGAATGGGCGCGTTATCTGGAAACCGAAGGCGTCCACGTCGTCTACGGCATGAAGGGCATGAAAACGCACTCGAAAGTCACGCTCGTCGTGCGCAGCGAGATGGGCGAATTGTGTCGTTACGTTCACATCGCGACCGGCAATTACAATCCGACGACCTCGCGCATTTACACGGATTTGGGCTTGCTCACGGCAGACGCGGAAATCGGCACGGACGCCACCGATTTGTTTAATTTCCTGACCGGTTATTCCTATCAGGACGAGTTCCGTCAACTGCTCGTCGCGCCGATCAACCTCAAAGACCGGATGCTCGAACTTATCGCGCGCGAAACCGGGCATAAACAAAACGGTCGCGAGGCGCGCATCATCGTCAAAATCAACAGCCTGACGGACGATAAAATTATCCGCGAGCTTTACCGCGCCTCGGAGGCGGGCGTGAAAATCGATTTAATAGTCCGCGGAATCTGCACGCTTCGTCCGGGCATTAAAGGACTTTCGGAAAATATCCGCGTCACGTCAATCGTCGGACGCTTTCTCGAACACAGCCGCATTTTCTATTTTGCGAACGACGGCGCGGAAGAAATTTACATCGGCAGCGCCGACTGGATGCACCGCAATCTCGAACGCCGAGTCGAAGCCGTCGTCCCGATAAAAGACGCCGCGCGCCGCCAATATTTGAAGGAAGAAGTCCTCGCCGCGTATTTACAGGACACCGCCAACGCATGGCTTCTCGGCGCCGACGGCAGCTACCAGAAAATCGCGCCCGCGGAAGGCGAAACCGAATTCGATTCGCAGATGTACTTCATCGGGAAAGAAATTTAGCAATTCATTGACTTTCTCTGCCGCACGACATATTTTTAATTATCAGGCAAATTTCTTAGACTTTCGCCTTTCCCGAATCGTCAAACTCGTTTGACAAATCTTTTCCATTTACAGGAGTTACAACACGAATGAAAATTGTTTCGCGGAAGATGTTTTTTACGAAATTGAGCATTATTTGCGCCGTCATCGCGCTGGTTTTCGGCGTTCAGCTTTTCTCGAATAAAATCGAAAAAACGCGCGCCTCCGCTTTTGGTCCGTCCGCCTCGCACACGAACGCGCCCGGTGAAGACAACTGCACGGCGTGTCACTCGGATTTTACGGTCAACAGCGGCACGGGAAGCGTTTCGATTACCGGCATACCCGCCAACTATCGACCGAACCAGCAAGTTCAGATAACCGTCCGGACTGCGGAAGTCGGCGCGACGATTTACGGTTTTCAGCTTACTGCCATCGATTCACAGGGCAAAACGGTCGGCACTTTTACGCTGCCGACCCAAAATCCCGAACGGACTCAGCTTCTCAACGGTCTCGTCGGCGGCAGTGTGCGGCAATACGTCGAGCACACGGTTGACGGCATCATTCCGGCGCAATTCGATTTTAATACGTGGACATTTACGTGGACGGCGCCCGCCGCGCGGGTCGGGAAAATCAGTTTTCATGCTGCCGGAAACGCGGCAAACAGCGACGGCAACACCGGCGGCGACCATATCTACACGACCGCGAAAGCCACGCTTTCGGGCACGGCAAACGCCAATTTCGACGCGGACGGCAAGAGCGATTTTTCCGTCTGGCGTCCTTCGACCGGCGTCTGGTACGCGCTCAACAGCACGGACAACGGTTTTCAGGCTTTGCATTTCGGGCAGGACGGAGACAAAATCGTGCCGGGCGATTATGACGGCGACGGGAAGACGGATTTCGCTGTTTGGCGACCTTCGACCGGCGTCTGGTATGTTCAGAAAAGTGACGGCACGGGTTACATCATCACGCAATTCGGCACGGCGGGCGATATTCCCGTCGCCGGCGATTACGACGGCGATTTAAAGGCGGACATTGCGGTATGGCGACCTTCGACCGGCGTCTGGTATATTTTCCGCTCGTCGGATTTCGGTTATGACATTCGCCGGTTCGGTATTTCCACGGACAAAATCGCGCAGGGCGATTACGACGGCGACGGCAAAACCGATTTAGCCGTTTTTCGCCCGTCCGAAGGCAACTGGTACGTCTGGAAGAGTGACGGCAGCGGCTATATTGTCTTTCACTGGGGCGTCCCGGAAGATTTGCCCGTCCAAGCCGATTACGACGGCGACGGTCGTGCTGATTTTGCCGTTTTTCGACCTTCCGCAGGCATCTGGTACGTGCAGCGCTCAACCGCCGGATACGGCTCTTTGCAATTCGGTCAAATGGGCGACAAACCCGTGCCGACTGATTTCGACGGCGACGGCTCGGCGGATTTTGCCGTCTATCGCAACGGCATCTGGTACGCGCTCCGAAGTACGGACTTGGGAGTTTCAATCGTCAATTTCGGACTCGCCGGCGACGTGCCCGTCCCGGGCGGATACCTGGCGGAATAAAACTTCTTTTCAAAACGTAAAAAAGCCCGGGTTTGCCGCTAAACCCGGGCTTTTTTCTTTATCTTTAACCTTCTCCGTTTCCGGGTGTCGGCGTCGGTACCGGTGTCGGCGTGCGAGTCGGTGTCGGGGTTGACGGGCGCGGCGTTGGCGTTGCGGTCGGTACCGGAGTCGCGGTTGGAACCGGCGTTGCGGTCGGTATCGGAGTCGGCGTCGGCACGGGAGTCGCTGTCGGCACGGGTGTCGCTGTCGGAACCGGCAGCGGCGTCGGCGGCGGCACGGGAGTCGGCGTCGGCGTAATCGCCGGCGGCGGTCCCGGATTCGGTAAATCCGTGTTGCCCTGCGAATCGCGCGGCACAATCGCCTCGGTAAATTGGATATTGCGAACGCCGACCTGCGTCGTGCCTTCGACTTCCTGATAATTGCCGTCCTGCAGAGCGTAGGCGGTTCTGACGCGCAGGCTCAGCTCAATCGTTCTGACATTCGACGCTTCGTCGATGTCAAACTGCTCTTTCGGCTGGCTCAGAATAGTGGCGGCGTCCGCGGGTCGCAGAACGTATCGAAACCCGAGCGCTTCCAGGTGCTCGGCAACCACGCTGTCGATAAAGCCGTTGCTTTTCACGCCGAAAACACGGCGTATCAGGCGATTTTCGCCGTCCGCAAAATACTGTATGATTTGGACTCTTTGCAGAATCGTCGGGTACGTGCCGTTATTCGTCACCGAGTAAAGCTGCCCGGTCGCGCCCGTTCTGTTTAGCCCGTAAGTGTCGCCGTCGCCCCACGTAATTTTATTGCTGCCCGTGTTAACGTTCGTCACCGTGCCGAAAACGCCCGCCACGCCGTTGGAAACAAAATAAATCTCGCCGTTCGTAAAATTACCGATGCGCGCCGCGGGAATTTTTATTTGCCCGTTGTTCGTATTGACATCGGCTGCCGCTAAATTTATCGACGAAAAAGACGGGTCGCGCGTGAGAATCGTCATACGGTCGGTGACCGGCAGGACGTCGAGCGCCGGCGTCCGGTAGCGAATCGGCGTATTTGCCGGCACGTTGTTGTCGGAGATGACCATTCCGGCATTGATAAAACCCTGATTCGACGGGTCAATCACGGCGGCGGTGCGCGCCGTCAGATTTTTTGTCACAAAATCGGTCGGCAGCCAGATGTTGGCGATGCCTTTCAAGCCGTCGCCCGCGACCAGAACATCGCGCGTGATGTATTCCTGCGCGTTACGCATCCCCTGGGTTGCCGTCGTCATCTCGAAATTTGCGTTGGCGGTCGTGATGGCGCTGCGCATCAGCGAAAAAACCGCAGTCAGGACAATCAGAGTTATCGCCATGACGACGATTAGCTCCATCATCGAGAAACCTTTCTGATTATTTTGTTTGATCGGGTTTTTCATATTTTTGAAATTCAAGATTCAAAATCAATCAAACCTTAAATCCTGCATTTTTGAATCTATCTGAGACTTTGACGAAAGCCGGTTGACTGCACGTACTGGAAAAACGGCGTGCCGGGCGGCAGTTTATTCGGCGTCAGAAAGGTGCCGTCGAAACTCCAGTTGCGGCGCGGCGGCATATAAATAATCGCGGTATCGTTTTCCCAGTTCGCGAGCGCCTGCGTCGAACGAAACAGCGGAACGAACGAACCCGTGTAGCTCCAGGTGGTCGTCAAGCCGTTCAGATTCCATATTTCCTGAAAACGCGGGTAATTGATGATTCCGCCGTTGCGGCGCAGACCGCCGGCGTCTCTGCCGGGCGTCTGCGTGAGCGCGGAAACCGTCGTTCCGGCGATAATTCCGGCGCGCACCGCTGTTCCGTCGGTCGTTCCTGCGCCTTCGTCCGCCATCCGGTAGGCTTCGCCGCCGAGATTTCGCGCGTTGCTGCTGCCTTCCGGGTAAAGCGCGCTCGAAGCGTCGAACCAGGTGCGCGAAAGCGGAAATATCGCGTCGCAGACGATTGACGCAGGAACCTGCGCGCCCATAAACCCGCCGTCGTTTAAGGTCGAGCCGCCCGTCGGAATGCTCGCGACGCCGGTCGTGTTGAAATTGCCCCAGATGTAAACCATATTTTCCGAGGAAACCGTAATGCCTTTGGTCGATGAAAGTTTGTCGGCGGCGGCGGTCGTGCTTAAAGTATCGCCGTCGAAAAGCCGCACGGCGCGCCGAAAATAACCATCAACATTATATTTACTTAAAACCTCGTTGGCGCGCGTTGTCCTATCCGTGACCGGTGCGGTGGTCGCGGCGGGCGCGGCGCCGACCGTTCCGGAATCGGGCAGCTCGGTCGTATCTTTCTGCAAAGTTCCCTTTTTGCTCGTGCCGCCCAGATTCCAGCCGAAATCAATCACGTCTTCGCCGTCGTCCAAACTGCCGTTAGGTCCGTAAATGTCCTCGTTATCGACAATCCCGTTGGTGCTCGCAAAAGCAGTTCCGTCCGCCAGATATTCCGTCTTTGACTGGTCGCCGCGCCGGTCCGAAACATAGACGGTATAACCTTCTTCGTCGTTGATATTCCCGCTCACGGCGGTCGTTCCCTGCAAAAGATTATTGTCGTAAACGCCGTCGACCCAGCGCCCGAGATTGCGCATATTAATTTCGACCACGCTCGTCACGCCGCGCGTGTAGATTTCGTATTCGCTCAGAGTGCTTCTGACCCAGCCTTCGCGCACGTTGTAAACGTTTATCGGCACTATCGCGTTATAATTCGGGTCTGTTGCGGTGTTCCACGTCGCTTCCCTGACAACGCTGCCGCCATCGTCGTCGGCGAGCGAAACACTGGAATCGATAAATCCGCGATCGGGATAGAATTTGCCGGACGGGTCGCCGATTTCGCCATCAGCGATTGATTGATAATTTCGCGTCAGATTCGCGAGCGTGAATGTATTTCCGCGCCGGTCGCGACTGCCCTGAACATAAGCCGCCCAGAGCGGTCTTTGCAGATAAACAATCCCGTTCGGCTCGCCTTCGGTCACGCCCATGCTCAAAATCGCCTGCGTCACGTCGACCGTCGTGCCGTCGGGTTTGACGATTTCTATCAGGATTCTGCCCTGCAAGCCCGAACCCGGCGGGACGTACGGCGCGGCGTTCACGTCGGTTACGCTTTTCACGGCGCGCACCGTCGTCGCGTTAACGGTCGTGCCGTCCATTTTCTTTTGCATAACCGTCATGCCGGAAATCGCGCCGTCGTTGGCAATCTGCTTTAAGACATTGCCGCCGCCGTTCAAAACCGACGGGATAAAGGCGGAAAGTTTAACGCCTTTGCCAGCCGGAATGCCGGCGACGTTTGCCGCGCCGGTTCCGGCGCTTTCGTCGTCGAGCAGGATTCTGATAACCGATTTGGTGTGATAGCGCGAGGTCGAAAGAATCTCGTCGTCCGAAGGCAGCGCGCGTTTAATAATTTCCGCCGGAGAATTCCCCGCCAGCTCCAGCGGCAGCTTGAGCGCCGTGGCGCCGGTGGTCTGTGTCATTATCTGCCCGCCGAAACGGTTCGGGGTGTTTGCCCTTGCCGATTTTACCGATGTTGTTTCCCAAGCCGGATTGGCGATTCCATCGGGACTGCCCGGGAATAATCCCCGCAATATGCCGTTGAATGTTCCACCGTTCGTCAGATTCGGTCCGCCGACCTTTCCCGCGCCGGCTGTGACGCTGCCGTTACCGAGCGTGCTTTGGACGTTGATGCCGTTAACCTCGACGTAAACCTCACTGTTGCCGCTTTGCGTGTTCGGTTCGCCGCCGCGCGTGGCGTCGCGCACGAATTCGCCCGCCATCGTCAGGCGATTGAGAAATTTCGTATTTCTGAGGGCGTAGATGTTTTTATTGCTGTGAACCCGACCGTTAAAAGTCATTAAGGGTCCGGGATGAATTTCGATGTCCTCGTTACTGAACATCCCGAATTGAAAAAGCGGCACGAGATAATTGTGAAATTCGCGCTCTAATTTGACTTCCGTGCGGGTCGCCGAATTCGATGCGGTCGAACTCATTTTATAAGGAATAATGCTCGCGTAAAGTCCGGCGTACGGTCCGTCGGGAATATTCACGCGCGGGTAGATGTTGTTCGGCAGGTTCTGAATCGCGCGCAATTCGTTAAGCCGGTCGGTGTCTTCCGTTAAAGTCTGCGTAAAGCCGAAGCCTTCGTTTAACAGCGCGTCGGGCGGCGAACCGGCAATCGTGTTCAGGTCGAGCAGCGTCGGATTCATTTTACGGCGAAACAGGTTACTGAAATCGTTCGTCATTTTCTCTAATCCGGTCGAAGCGGCGTAAAAGGTTTGCGTGCGCTGCAAATCGCTGCCGGCAATCCTTGCTTCGCTCGACGAAAAAGCGAGCGCCGTCAAGCCGACGACCGACAAAATCGCGACGACGATAATCGCAATCGCGAGCGCCGCGCCGCGCTCCTTTTTTAATTCGCGCACGAAAACTTCCTTGTCCCTGTTATTTTCTAAATTTTTGTTCATCGTCCTTGATTTGTTGAATTTTCCTAACGCGTCAGGCGCGCTTCATCGTTCAGATAACAAACTCCGGCAATTTCATCCGTCACGCCGCCGCTGCCGTAATATTTGACTCTTATCTGGATTTTTTTCAGCGAGTCGCTTAAATTCGTAATCGTGACCTGCCGCATATAGCCGCTGCGGACGAGCGACGGATTATCGGCGTCGTCGCCCGTCCCGAAAACTCCGTCCGGTCCGACGTCGCGCAAATCGTCGTCCGTCCCGTTGACGCCGTCCGGTCCGGGATTGAGCGATAATTCCCTGTAACCCGTGCTGAAACCGGTAAAGGTCGCCGCCGAGTCCGTGTTATCGACCGCGCCCGTGTTGGCAATCTGTTTGAAATCGAGGCGGCGCGAGTTTCGCAAAGCTTCGATTTCCTCGATTTCGGCGGTGATAATCGACTTTGCGCCCGTCACGTTGCGGCTGATGGTGCCGTAATGAATCGCGTAACCGAGCGCCGCCGCGGTGCCGATTAATCCGACAGTCATTATAAAAATGGCAACAACGGCTTCTATCAAAGAGAAACCGTCCGAAGCTTTTAAGAATTTGTGTTTTGAGATTTTTTGCGAGCCGTCATTCAACATATGAGTTTACACCCTGGCTGTATCGCCAAACCTTTATTCGCCCGCCCGCGCCGAGAACGGAAACCGCAAATGACGTGTCGAGCCGGTATTTTTCGTGATAAAAAAAGAGCGCCTGATTTTGCGGATTGTTGGAAGCGTCAACGACCGAGCCGTCCGGCTGAAACGTAATTTCGACGGCGTTGCTCGAAAGATTACTGAGATTTGTCGTGTCGCTCAGCGCCGCGGTCGGAACGCCGGTCGGGCGACCGTATTTGACATCGTCCGGTTCGACGCCCGAGCCGGTCATCGAAACGACCCGGTTTTTCGCATCGCCCAGAGCGCCGAAATCGCCGCCGTAGATGACCAGCCTTTTCGCCGAATTATCATAGCGAAACGTGACCGGTTTTCTTTGCGACATCGCTTCCTGACGAGCTTCCCGAAGCGAAGTGGCGACCTGGCGCTGAAGTCCCGAAAAGCGAAACAAGCGGCGCGAAGAGATTATCTGCGGCAGCGCCAGAACCAGAATAATTGCTCCGACCAGCAGGACGACGACCAGTTCGGGAAGGCTGAAACCTTTTTGTCTCCCGCGTTTCATATCCCTTTCAATACTTAGTGTGTGCGTTTTCATTTTCCTTATTTAATGAGGTGGAAGATTTAGTCTATTTCATCAAAGGCGGAATAACTTGGTTTTTTCAGAAAAAACAATGTTAATCGAGATTATTTATGAGACTTCGTTGATTGGAAGTATTTTAAAGGGCTTTCCGGCTTTTGGGGTTAGAAGGTTTTCGCCGGTTAATCGGAAAAAGCCCGTCAGAACTTCGCGTGAAGTTCTGACGGGATAAAGAGGAAATTCATATTTCTCCGCTCATACTATCAGTTCTCTTCCGGCGGTCTCGAACCGCCTTTTCTCGTTAACCGGCACCGGCGTTTTGTCGCGCCGGCACCGGCTAATTCCTGGGTTAGAACTTCCTTCAAATATCAACCGTGATTGAAATTTACGGTTGTTTCGTCGTGCTCGGAACGCTGTTCGGCTGGATTGCCGGCTGAATCGGGACGATGTACTGCTGCTGCTGAGTCGGCGTTTCCGAATTCGGACTGGAGTTCGATTCGGGATTGCCGAGCGGCACCGGTTGAAGGATTGTCGTGGTGCGATTTCCGTCACCGACTCTCGACGGCAGCTGGTTGCCGTTGCTGTCCGGGCGATAGATACGCGGCGTGATGAAGAACAGGATTTCGTTCGTCACGCGCGAAACCGCTTTGCGTTTGAACAGGTTTCCGAGAATCGGAACTCTCGACAATCCCGGCGTGCGGAACTGGTCGTCGCTTTCCGTGTCGAGCAGCGCGCCGCCGACCACGGTTGTTCCGCCGTCGGGAACGGTGACCTGCGTTTTCATGCGCTGCGTGTTGATTCCCGGAACACCGCCGACCGAGACGGTCGAGCTAATCGAGTTGTTTTCCGTCACAACGTCGAGCACAACCGTTCCGAGGTCGGTAATCTGCGGCGTCACTTCCAATCGGAGCGGAACCGATACGTACTGCGTGGTGAAAACCGCGCCGCCGGTCTGGTTGCCGGAGTTCTGCGTCGTCACGACCGGAATCTGCGTGCCGCTTTCGATTTCGGCTTTGCGGTTATTCAGAGTCGTCACGCGCGGCGTCGCAATGATTTTTGCCTGTCCTTTTTGTTCACCGGCGGTCAGCAGCAGATTGATTTGCGCCGTTCCGAAAATGCCGGTCGTCAAACCGACAACCGTATTGGCAAGCTGCGACATTAAAGTTCCGTTCGGTTCTTTATTAATCGGCGGCGGCAGCGGATTTGTTGTAGTCGAGCCTGTGCCGCTTCCCGTTCCCGTGCCGGTGCCGGTTCCCGAGCCGGTTACGGTCGGGTTCGGCAGGGTCGAGAACCCGCCGGCGCGACCGTTCGAGCCGAGAACGAGAGCCGAAAGCTGAACGCCTAAGTCGCGGCTGAAATTGCGCGAGGCGATAACGATGCGGGCTTCGATTTCAACCTGCGGTTCCGCCTGGTCGAGCAGGATAACGAGCTGGCGAATCGCGTCGATATTTTCGCGCACGTCCGTGATGATAAGCGTATTGCTGCGCGAATCGACTTCGATTGCGCCGCGCGTCGAAAGACGTTTTTTGACGACGCCCAGAATTCCCTGGTCGGCACTGGTCGCGCCTGACGAGGTCGCGCCGCCTTTGAAGCCGGTCTGCGAAGCGCACGAACCGGCGCACGCGTAATTCAAGCGGATAAACTCCGTATAAAGCGGCGCGGCGTTGAGCATGCCTTTTTGGATTTCGAGTTTAACGTCGGTTTCCTTTGCCAGTTTTCCGGCTTCGGCGACGCGCAGAATCGGACCGTTGACCTGAACGGCTAAATCCTGCGATTGAAGAATCGAGTCGAGCGCGATGTTCCACGGAACGTCGTTGACGTTGACCGTTACCGGAACCTGTTTGACAGAATTGTCGATGACAAAGTTGATGCCGTACTGTTCGGTAATGTAATTAAGAATATCGCGGATGTCGGCGTTGACAACCTTCAAATTGATCGGTTCGCCGACGAATCCGGCGCAGCCGTATGTTTTGCAGCCTTCCTGCGTTGATTTTTGTGCAAAGGCGGCAAAAGCTAAAGAACTGATTATCACGAAAGCGAACAGGGCACGACGGCACACGACGCTTGTAGTCTGAAGAAAATTCATGTTTCCTCCCAAAGTAAATTTATTCTCTCTAACCGGAGATTTCGGATGTAATTTGGACTTGAAATTAAAGGCTGGAAAGCTTAGGAGACGGCAGCCTCAAGAAATTGATAGATTAGGATTTTTTGGCAACTTTTGTTGGTTTTTTATTCTTTTTGTTTTTATCCTTGACGGAATCTTCCGGCTTGGATTCGGGCTGTTTGTTCATTTCGTCGACCGGCGAAACGATGGCTGTGGGCGTGGCGGTTTTCGATTTATCTTCGGTCTGCGCGGCGGACGCCGGCGTCGGCTGCGGTGTCGAAGTTGTCGCCTGCTGGGCGTTGTTATTGACGACTTCCGTTTTCGCCGTGTTGGCTTCGGTCGGCACGGTGCCTTCGATTTCCTGGCGAACCGTGTATTGACGCAGGGTCTTGTTTTCGACCGACGAGATGAATTTGTTGTTGGTCATCTTGACGACCTTGCGGAAAACCAGACGATTTTCTTCAATCGCGACGAGCTGACCGTCGAAAAACTTTTCGCCCGGATAAATCGTGTACGACAATTTTATCGGCGTCGCTTCGACCATCGCGGCAAATCCGCGCGAGGTTTTGAAAATTCCGGTGACCGCCATTTCGTCGAGCGTCAGCACGCTGGTCACTTTCGGAATCGGCATTCCGTTGGCGGCGGCGGCTTCGCGCTGCTGCTTGTAATAATTGATTCGCATCTCAATCGCGGGCGCAGTAACCGGGACAATCGGCGGAGGACCTTTTTTCTCGGTCGTCGTTTTACCGTTCGGGTTGACGGCACCGGGCGTCGAAGGGGTTTTCTTCTTTTTCCAGTCCGGCGTTTTGAACGGCTCGACACTCGTCTGTGCGCTCACCGCGTAGGAGCCGGCAAAAACGAATCCGGCAGCAGCTAAAATTAAACTGACAAGGCGTGTCTTTTTCGATTTATTCAACATAACTTTTCTCTCTTAAAAGAAATTTCTCTAATTCTTCCTTTTTATTTGGCAACAGGTGCGGCGGGCTGCGGTGCATTCGGCACGGGCTGTGCTGCGTTCGGTGCGGGCTGTTGACCGTTGGGACCGGGTTTTTGTCCGGGTTTCTGCTGCGGTTTGGTTAAATCTTCCGGCGTCGCATAGTAAGCGGTCAACAAAAATTGGGCGTGCAGGTTGCGCGCGTCCGTCTGATTGTTGAGCGTCAGCAGCTTGAAGTCGGTGATGGACACGATGCGCTGTAATTTCGCCATTTTGTCAAAAAAGTCGCGCAGGTTCGTGAAATTGCTGTCAACTTCGATTTCGACCGGCTTCGCCATAATGTATTCCTGCTGCTGGTCTTCGCGCGGCGTGAAACGCATCACGACGAGACGGCTTCCGCCGGCGGTGTCCTGCAAGCCTTGCAGAACGTTGGTGATTTCACGCTGTTCCGGCAAGAGAACTTTCAGCTCGTCGTATTCCTGCGATTTGCTGGCGTAGAGCGAGCGAAATTCGTTGATGCGCTGGGTGGCAATGCGCGCCGTTTCATTCTGCGAAGTCTTCTGGGCAATCTGGTCTTCGAGCGCACTGATTTCAGCGCGTGTTCCGCTCGTGACGAAATAATAAACACTGCCGTAAACCGCCAACGCAATGGCGACCAAAACGATTAATTGCAAATACCAGGCTTGGGCTTTAAATTTTTCTAGCATCTCGGTTTCCTTCTTTTTCTCGGGTTTTCTATCTAACCGGACTTAATCCTAAAACTGTCGGTTGTTAATTTTTGGCAACTTGCGTCTGATTCGCGCCCTGTGGCTGGGGCTGATTCTGCGGCTGTTGCGGCGATTCGTTCGAAGCGGTCATCGAACCGTTCGGCTGCGAAGCCTTCGACGGCGTATAGGCGCACCGAATCGTGAAGTTGAAAGAGACGAGCTTCGGAACTTCAGCCGGATTCGTCGTTGTCGAAGCCGGTGTCGCGCCCTGAACCGGGTCTTCTTTGCGCGAAGTTTCAATGCTCAGGTTTGAAAATAATCCGTTTGAAAATTCCAGACTCTTACCAAACTGCGTCGGCGCCGCTTCTTCGTTCGACGTGCCGCGGATTTCCAGCAGGTCGCCTTTCTGCTCGACCGAGTCGAGATAAATTCCCGGCGTCATCATAATTCTTTCGCGCAGGGCTTCGAGAACCGCGCTCGGACCGGCTTGTTTCGAGCGGAGGTCTTTAATCGCGTTGATTCTGGAATCAATTGCCTGAATCTTCGTTTCAAGTTCCTTCTGCTCTTTCATCACCGCTTCGAGTTCGGTCGCGATGCGTTTTTGCTCTTCGAGCCGCTTTTCGGCATCTGCCTTGTTCATCTGCGTGCTGATAACGTCGATGCCGATTAATGCCGCCAGCAGAAAACCGACTGCCAGACTCATCAAGAGCAGGCGCGACGTGGCGCTTCCGACCTTGCGTTCGACCGAAGCGACCGCTCCGCTGTGTCTTTCCGTAACTGATTGTAAAAGGTTTACTCTAATCATCTTGCTTCTACTCCCCTCACTGCCAAACCGACGGCGACCGCCATCTCGGGCATAATTTCACTTAAATAATCGGGGTCGAATTTCCGCGTATCGACTTTGATTTGGCGGAACGGGTCAAGAACTTCGACCGGTAATTCCAGTTTGTTTGAAAGCTCTTCCGCCAGTCCGGCGAGTTTTGAACCGCCGCCCGAAATTAAAATCTTCTGCACCTGCACTCCCTGGTCTTCGGTCGTCGCGCGGTAAAAATCGAAAGTTTTCTGAATTTCCATCGCGACCATTTCGGTCACGTTGTTCATCAGCGGCTCGATGGCTTTTTCGTCCATGCCCATCGAAGGGTCGGCGACGCCGCGTTTGACGGCTTCCGCCTGCTGGAAGCTCAAGCCTAAATTTCTTTGGAGAATGTCGGTAAACTGGCTGCCCCCGACCGTGATGTCGCGCGTGAAGACGCTGTTTACGCCCTGCACGATATTGACGTTCATCGTCGACGCGCCGATATTCAGCAGTGCGACAACCTGCGACGCATCGGGCTGGTAATTGATTTCGTAGCAGTTTTGCAGAGCGAACGTGTCGATGTCGATAACGACAGGGGTTTTTCCTGCCATTTGGACGGCTTGCTTTAAGCTGTCGATTCTTTCGCGTTTGCAGGCGGCGATTAAAACCTGGGTCGCGTCGTTCGTCTGATTCGTCACGTGATAATCTAAGGAGACGTCCGATAAATCATACGGAATGTGCTCTTCGGCGTGCCAGTCGATTGATTCTTCCAGCTCGTCGCGGCTCATCGGCGGCAGAACGATGTTTTTGACGATGACTGAGTGACCGGAAACGCCCGTGACGACTTGGTCGGCACTGATTTGATGGTCACGGCACACGTTCTGGATCACTTCCGAAACGGCGTTCATTTCCATAATCTGACCGTCCACAATCGTATCGTCGGGCAGGTTTTCGTAGCCCAGACCGACGAGACTCAAATTGTTCAATTTTCCTTCAAGCTCAACTACTTTGACCGAGCTTGAGCCGACATCTAAGCCGGCAACACCTTTCTTTTTACCGAATAGCATTTTTGTCTTCCACTCCTTCG
>DASWRC010000141.1:0-26345 GCA_036403375.1 Pyrinomonadaceae bacterium | reverse complement strand
GTTGCCATTCTCGACGCCGATAAAGAAGGTTTTTTAAGAAGCGAGCGCTCGCTGATTCAAACCATGGGACGCGCGGCGCGAAATGCGGGCGGCAAAGCGATTCTTTACGCCGACCGCATCACCGATTCGATGCGACGGGCGATTGAGGAAACCGAGCGACGGCGAAAGATTCAGGAAGAATACAACACGGAAAACGGCATCACGCCGACGACGATTGTTAAATCCATCGAATCGACGCTCGTGACGGCGTATGAAGCGGATTATTTCAAAGTTCCGCTAAACCTCGACGCTTTCGATGAATATTCGCCGAAACAGTTGAAAGAAACCATCGCCGGACTCGAACATGAAATGCGCCAGGCGGCAAAAGATATGAAATTCGAGCACGCCGCCGAGCTGCGCGACCGGATTAAATATCTGCGGGAAAAATCTCTGATTGCATAGGCGTATTTGCCGACGGCTGGTAAAGAAAAATATTGACATAAATCGAGTCTGTTGTTACTATTACAAACAGAGTTTAACATGGTTTTACTCACATCAAACACTCGAAAACTTTCAATTTATGTCATCAATCAAATGCCCGAATTGCAATTTGACAAATTTTTCAACCGCTCAGTTTTGTAAACGCTGTAATCTCGAATTAAATCAGAATCCCGCCAATCGCGTCCAAAACGAAACTCAGCTTTTCAATCCGGCTAATAACACGCATCTTCGACAGGTGCCGCCGGTTCAGCCGAATCCGCCCGTCAATAACGCCGGTTATTATCAAAATAATCAGCCTAATTATCAACAGGGAAACGGCGGGCAGAATTACTGGCAGCCCTTTCAGAACAACCAAAATTACCAGCAGCCGTACCAGGCTCAACAATATCGCCAGCCGGCTTATCAGCAGCAGCCGCCGAACGATTGGTCGATGCCGCAATTTCCGAAAGGTCAGCGTCCGCCGCAATATAACGGGTATCAGCAACCTCAACAAAACGCCGGTTATTACCGAACCGGTGAAATGGCTTTTCGCCGTCTCGGGAAGGAAGTCGTACTGCATCAAAACTCGACTCTGCCGCAAGTTTGCGTCAGATGCGGTCGAAATCTTGCGACCTACAACGAGGGCTCGTATGTAGCGCAAAAAATGAAATGGCATCATCCGGCGGTTTATGCGGCGCTCGTCAGTCCTTTGATTTACGTGATTCTGGCGGCTTGTTTAAGCGAAAGATTTACAATCGAAGTGCCGCTGTGCAGCGCGCATATCGAAAAACGCGAAAATTTGAAAACCGCACTCATTGTCGGCGGAATTGTCTGGGCGGTCTTCCTCGTGATAGTTTTCAACGCGGGTTATTTCGGATTTGGATTTCTGACGTTTATTGTCGGGTTTATCCTGATCATTCTTAATTTTGAATACGGTTATAAACCGTTACGCGTTAAAAAGATAGAAGGCTCGTATTATCATCTTGGCGGTGCGTCGCAGGAATTTCTAAACACACTTCCTTACTAATTTTTTATGTTCGAGCAGCGATTGGTCGGCGGATATTTTCAGGTTGTTTCGGAACTCAGCAGCGGCGGCTTCGGAGAGACGTTTTTAGCCGCCGATTTGCGCCGTTCGGACGATGCGCGGTGCGTTATCAAACAGCTCAAGCCGCAGTCGAGCGCGCCGGAAGTTATCGATTTGGCGAAACGGCTTTTCGAGCAGGAAGTCAGAATCCTTTACCAGCTCGGCGAGCATCCGCAGATTCCTTCGATAATCACGCATTTTGAAGAAGCCGGCGAATTTTATTTCGTCCAGGAATACATCGCCGGAAACACATTCGCCGAAGAAATCGCCGGCGGAAAAATTTTCAGCCAGCGGCAGGTTATCGAAATCGTGACCGACCTGCTCGGCGTGCTCGTTTTCGTCCACCGGCAGGACGTTATTCACCGCGACATAAAACCATCGAATTTAATCTGCCGCGCTGCGGACGGAAAAACCGTCCTGATTGATTTCGGCGCGGTCAAACAGCTCAGAAATCAAAATACGGCGAGTCCGTCGCAATTTACGACCGGCACGGTCGCCATCGGTTCGGAAGGCTATATGCCGATGGAACAGCTTGCCGGGCATCCGAAATTTTCGAGCGATGTTTACGCCGTCGGGATGTTTGCCATCCAGCTTTTGACGCAGACGCACCCGACCCGGCTCAGGCAAAGCCAGCGCACCGGCGAATGGATTTGGCAGGACAAAGCGTCGGTTAATATTCAGTTCGCCGAATTTTTGAACCGGATGATACGCTACGATTTTCGCCAGCGGTTTGCCGATGCGATTGAAGCGCTGAATTACCTGAAAAGGCTTAATCTGAATTTCGAGCGCTTTGAAAACCCGGTCTGGACGGGAAACGAGATTTTCAGCCCGAGCGCCGACCAGCGCCAAACGCAGGCGACATTTTTTTCGCCCGCTGCGCCGTCGCCGGAAAATCATCACCTTAATCAGCCAATTATTCAACCACCGGCAAATCAACCGCCTGTAAATTATCAAGCCGCCAATTACCAAGCCGCCAATTACCAAACGGTCGAGGTCGAGCCGATTTTTGCGCCGCAGCCGGTGCTGCCTAAACCCTTGCCCGCCCGCCAGCCGATAATTCTGACGCCGCTCGCCGCGCCGAATTTGCCGGCACAAAACGTCGCGCCGACGAGAGTTGTGACTGAATTGAAGCTCGGCTCGGGCGAGCGCGTCGAAATGGAAAGCCTCACGGTCGGTTCATTGGCTTTCGACGGTTTCGGCGAAAATAATTATCTGAAAACGCTGATTTATGCGGTCATTATCATCGTCGCGTCCGGAACGTTGATTTATACCTTTATCGGCATAGTTCAGACTCAGCAGCGCGAAGCCCAGTATGCGCAAACAGCGCCGCTCCCGCCAGCGCCGAATCCGCCGCCGGTATCAATTCCGGTAAAACGAAAGCCGAGCACAAAAGAAAACCCCGGAATTATTCGCACGGCGATGGAAAAAGAAGCTCGAGCCGAGACCAGCGATGATTGGTATGCCGTCGCCTGGGAATGGAAAAACGCCGAAGTCTTTTACGCACGCGTCGAATCTATCGCGACTGACGAGCAGGAAAAAGAAACCGCCCGGAGAGATAAAGAATTTTGTGCGTCGAAACAAAAAGCCGCGTTCCAAACAAGCGAAAGTTTAAATTTGAATAAGAAACGCGCCCGGCAGGTTTATTGAAATAAAAATCCGGCTCCCGGCTAAAACAAAACTTCAATCTTCCCGCAAATCGAACGATGGAAAACCTGACAATCAACGGTCGTTACAGAATCTTGCAGCAAATCGGCGTCGGCGGGTTCGGTTTGACTTACTTAGCGGAAGATTTGCAGCTGCCGACGCGCCCGAAATCGGTCGTCAAACATCTGCGCCCGCAGATTACGGACGAGCAGACGATGAATCTCGCCAACCGGCTTTTCCAGCAGGAAGCCGAAATTCTCTATCGTCTCGGCGGGCATCCGAACATTCCTTCGCTGATTGCGCATTTCAAAGAACGCGGCGAATTTTTTCTCGTTCAGGAATTCATCGAAGGTCACACGATTGACCGCGAATTTACGGGCGGAAGAAAATACAATCAAAAAGAAATCGTTCAATTCTTAGGACAAACGCTCGAAATTCTCGCGTTCGTGCATTCGCAGAAAGTCATTCACCGCGACGTGAAACCGTCGAATCTGATTCGCCGCGCATCGGACGGCAACATTTTTCTGATTGATTTCGGCGCGGTCAAACAAGTCGGTGCGGCGCCGCAAACCGCGAACGGCGCGACTTTTTCAACCGTCACTATCGGCTCGCACGGTTATATGCCGATGGAACAGATGGCTGGAAACCCGAATTTCAGCAGCGATTTATACGCGCTCGGGCTGGTCGCCATCGAGGCTTTGACCGGAATCAAACCGTTAGAGCTGCCGAAAAACAGCGTCTCGAACGAATTTATGTGGGCGCACAAGACGCAGCTATCGCCGGAGCTTGAAAGATTTATTTCAAAGCTTGTCCGGCTCGATTTCCGGCAGCGCTTTACGTCCGCCGCGGAAGCGCTCGCCGCAATGAATTCGATTGCCTCGAACATCGGATTTTTCAACCCGCGCCCGCAGGTTCCGGTAATGATGACGCTGCAGCCGGTTGCCGGCAATCAAAATTTTCAAGCTGTTCAGCCGCCGCCCGTGATGAATAATCCGCAATTCATCCCGCCGACGATAATCGTTCCGGTTGGACAAAGTCCGCCCGTTCAGAACCCGCCGCGCGCGTTTCAAAACACCATCGCGCCGCCGCCGAAAAAATCGTCCGGCGCAGCGGTTTTTCTCTGTATCTTTGGAATTTTATTTTTTATCGGTTTTCTTTTCGTCGCCGGGAAAGTCCTGAATTTCCGCTGGCGCTCGCTCGAAGTTTCGGAAGACGCCGGGCGGCACGACACGCGCCCGGTCGAAGTAAAGTCTTCAAGTATTCAGAAACTCAGCCTGTACGGCGAAGCGATGAAGCAGGTGCAGGAAGCCGCCGAAATCGAGAAAAAAGCAAACACCAAATTTGAATGGGAACAAATCGGCAACAAATATAAACGCGCCGCCGCGCTGCTCGCTTCGATTGACAAGCAAAGCGCCGATTACGGAGCGGCGCAGGCGAAAATCGACGAATACAAGCAGAAATCTGAATTCGCCTTTCAGAAAATGCAGTCCTTTTAAAAGCGAAAATCCATCGATTGTGAAAGTTTTCCTGCGCGGTTTTCCAAAACGCCCGTCAAAGCGCTAAAATGGCGTGTGTATGCAAGTCAAAACCGAGCCTGACGAACTGCAAAATTACCTGTCGGACGCGAGCAATATGCCCGGCGGTTTTGCCGATAAACTCTTTATTCCGGAAAGTTCGGCGGAAATTGCCGAAATATTGAAAGATGCGAGCGCACGAAAGATTCCGGTGACGATTTCCGGCGCGCGGACGGGCACGGTCGGCGGCGCGATTCCGTTCGGCGGTTTTGTCGTTTCGCTCGAAAAGCTCGATAAAATCATCGAAATCAACCGCGAAGAGTTGTTCGCGGTGGTCGAAAGCGGCGTGATTTTGAACGATTTTCAAAAGCAGACCGAAAGCCAGAATCTTTTCTACCCGCCCGATCCGACCGAATGGAGCTGCCAAATCGGCGGCACGGTCGCGACCAACGCGTCAGGTGCGCGAAGCTTCAAATACGGCGCGACGCGCGAATTTGTCGATGAACTCGAAGTCGTTCTGGCAAACGGCGAAATCCTGAACCTGCGGCGTGGTCAGACTTTCTCGGAAAACGGTTTTATTGAGCTTGAAACGGCAAGCGGCGCGAAAATTCGCGTGAAATTGCCGACCTATCGCCAACCCGACACACGCAAAAACACGAGCGGCTATTTTTCGGGCGATAAAACGGACGCGATTGATTTATTTATCGGCAGCGAAGGAACTTTAGGCGTGATTACCAAAATCAAATTAAAGCTTCTGCCGAAACCCGAATCGTTTTTCAGCGGCTTGATCTTTTTTGAATCGGAAGCCGATTTGCTGAATTTCGTCAACGAAGCGCGCGAGAAATCGTTTGAAACGCGCCGGCAGAAAATCGCCAATCCAAAATCGCAAATCGCAAATTCAATCGACGCGAGTCTGATAGAATATTTCGACGAGAAGGCGCTTAAATTCATCAGCGAAAAGTTTCCCGAAGTGCCGGAAACGGCAAAGGGCGCGATATTTTTCGAGCAGGAAACAACGGCGGAAACCGAAGACGCGCTGCTCGAAGACTGGAACGAGCTTTTAGAGAAACATCGCGCCGATTTGGAAAAGTCGTGGTTTACGACGACCGAACATGACCGCGAGAAGCTGCGCGCGTTTCGTCACGCGCTGCCGGTCACGGTCAACGAGCGTATCGTCCGTTACAAGCAGAAGAAAGTCGGCACGGACATGGCTGTGCCGGACGGTAAATTCGGTTCCTTTTTGAAGTTTTACAAGGAAAAACTTGACGCGAGCGGTCTGGATTACGTGATTTTCGGGCACATCGGCGACAATCATCTGCACGCGAACTTACTGCCGAAAACGGATGCGGAAGCCGAAAAGGCGCGCCATCTTTACGGGCGATTCATCGCGCAAAGTATAATGTTAGGCGGCACGATTTCCGCCGAACACGGCATCGGGAAACACAAATCGAAATATCTCTACGTGCAGTACGGCGAGCGGTTTTTGAACGAGATGGCGGAATTAAAACGCGCTTTTGACCCGAACGGAATCTTAGGACGCGGCAATATCTTCGACGCGAAGTTTTTGAATCAATAAACCTCCGGGTTGCCGCGAATTAAATCAAAAGTTAGAATTATTTATTCGAGAATTAAAGGGAAAAATTAGATGATTAAAGCGATATTGTTTGATTTTAACGGTGTGATTATCGACGACGAGCCGATTCAGATGCGCGCCTATCAGGAAATTTTGGGAAAAGAAGGCATTGCGCTGACCGAAGAAGATTATTATTCGTGTCTCGGCATGGACGACCGAACTTTTGTCGAAGAAATGTACCGGCGCGCCGATAAAAAGCCGGAAACGAACAAGGTTTTGGAAGCGACGCTCGCGAAAACCGCCAAATGGCGCGAGCTGATTGCGGACGAATTGCCGCTTTTTGCCGGCGTCGTCGATTTTATCAAAAAAATGGAGAACGATTTCGCGCTCGGCATCGTCTCGATGGCGAAGCGCGAGGAAATCGAATTTGTGCTCGAAAGCGCCGGTCTGCGCGATTGTTTTTCGGTAATCATCAGCGCCGAGGACGTAGAAAACTGTAAGCCCGACCCGGAATGCTATCTCAAAGGTTTTAACGCGCTCGACTCGTATCGCATTAAAAGAGAGCATTTGCCGATGGTTCACAGGGAATGTCTGGTCATCGAAGATTCGCCGCCGGGAATCGTATCGGGAAAAACGGCGGGATTGAAAACTTTGGGCATAACAAACACCGTCCCGGCGGAAGAACTGCGCGCGGCGGGCGCGGACGCGGTCGCGAAGAACCTCGACGATTGGATGCCGGGTTCGATTCGCGGCGTATTTGTTTGAAGAAGTCGAGAAGTGGAGATTTTGGTTTCTTTACTAAAAGCTTTCACTTTCTCGGATTTTTTAATTGATAATTGGTATACGATTTCTCTCCGCTTCGCTTTTTCTAAAAATTATGGCTGAACATTTAATATCAATAGCAGATGCGCAGGAAAACCTGCTCGCATGCGCGGCATTTTTGGCGGAAGACATTAAAAGCGCGGACGGGCACGCGGAAGCGATGCGCGCGATTTTGCCTTTTTATCTCGAAAAAAACAACGTCGATTTGGCGGCGGAGTTTGCCAATTCGATTGAAGACCCGTTTATGCGCGACCGGCTTTTAACACTCGTGGCGGAAAAATGCGCGGCGATCGATGACGACGAATATGCTTTTCAGCTGGTCGAAGCCATCGAAGATGTCGGCACGCAGGCGCAGGCGCGCGAGCGGATTGCTTTGCAGAAAAGCGGCAAAGGGAATTTTGAGAAGGCTTTCGAGATTGCCGACACCCTTGAGCATCCCGACAATGTTTTCGCCGCGATTGCCGTTAATTCAGCGGAAGACGGCAAAGACGAAACCGCATCGGACGCCGTGGAAGAAATCGAATTTCCGTACATCAAAGTCGTCACGCTGCAGTCAATCGCCGGACAAAAAATCGAAAAACAGCAGTACGGTGAAGCGTTGGAGTTTTTGGAAAAGGCGCTCGAATCGACGGAAGACATCGATTTCACGGAAGAAAAGATTCGCGCACTCGCCGATATTGCAAGCCATTTTACGGACGCGCGGCGTAACGACCGCGCCATCGAAACGCTCGATAAGGCAAAGCAAATCGCCGTCGCGCTCGAAAATGTTCACCGCGACGCTTTTCTTTCAAACATCGCTTACGGCTTTTTCCGCGCCGGCACAATTGATTTAGCCGACCGCACGCTCGATTTAGTGAACGACAAAACGCAGATTTCATCAACGCTGGTCGGATTTGCCAGAGAATACTGGACGAAAGGCGAAAGGTCGGATGCCATCGAAACGCTCGAAGAAGCCTACGCCATTCTAAAATCGCAGCACGAAAAGGAAACGCGCGACAGCCGCTCGAAATTTGCACTTTTCGGCACGATTGCCGCGCTGTTTGCCAATTACGAGCGCGCCGACCGCGCCATCGAAATCGCGCAGGAGATTCCCGACGAGAACGAGCAAATGTCCGCGCTCGCGCAAATCGCGCAGGTTTTAACTCTGCAGGGAAATGACGGAGCGGCTTTGCAGGCGGTTCACGCAATCGCCGAAGATTCACAAAGATTGTCGGCTTTTATCGGCATATCCGACGCGCAGAATCGTCTCGAAAAAAAGGAAGAATCCGTTAAAACCCTGAACGAAGCCGCGCACTTAGCCGAAACCGTCCCGCAGCTTGCCTCGCGTTCGGCGGCTTTTAACGAGCTGGCACGGCGCTTTGCCGAACACGGCGAAACGACGAGAGCGCGCGAGATAACGCACGAAAATCTCGAAACCATCGCCGCCATTCGCGACGAAAGCAGCCAGGCGGTTTGTCTCGCCGCGCTTTCGGAAATCTACGAAGCGAACAAATACGAATTGACCGACGCGGAAAAACAGCTTCTGCAAATAATAATCAGGAAAGCCGAAAGCTGAGATTTCCGCCAAGTCCGGGCAGGAAAAACTTGAATCTTTAATTAAAATAACTCGCGAATGTAAAGACTAAACTCACGAGTTAGCAGTCCGAACTTTAAAAATATAAAGCCAATTTCCAAAGTTTAATCTCAAAATCCTACCAAATATCGTTATTAATCAAATCTTCAAACGTATCGCGCTTGCGAATCAGTTCGACCGCGCCGCTTTCTTTCACTAAAACAATCGTTGGCAGAAAACGCCCATTGTATTGAAACATCTGCGCGATGGAATACGCACCGCAATTGAGTAAAGCCAAAACCTCACCGGGCTGAATGTTTTCGGGCAAAAGACGATAATCCGGCAATCTGCCTTCGCCTTCGATATCGAAATAAACATCGCCCCCGTCGCAGAGCGGTCCGGCGAGCTTATACGGAAAATTGTGTTCTTCACCGGCGCGTTCGGCGGAAATCAGGTGATAATACCACTTATAAGTTTCCATCGAGAGCAGCAAATTAAAACCGGCGTCGGTCAAAAGCCAGTAATCAGTTGAGAGTTGAGAGTTAAGAGTTGAGAGTTGAGAGTTAAGAGTTGAGAGTTCGTTGTTTTTGTTTTCTGACTCTCCGCTCTCCGCTCTCCGCTCTGCGCTAATCACCGGGCGTTCTTTGTGATTTCTGACGGTCGTCAGACAAATCCCGGCGTCGGCGATAACGCTTCTGCCCGGTTCGATTAAGAGCGTCAGGTTTTCAAGCAGATTTTCGGCGTTGGTCGCCGCGGCGGCTTCTTTGACCGATGCCCACGCCGCCCTAATGGCGTCCGACGGCTCGAAATCGGCGGCGAACATCTCGCGCTGCGCCTGCGGAAAATCGACTTCGTGCGAATTGTCGCGCAAATAATTGACGGGAAAACCGCCGCCAAGGTTTAAATGCGAAAGTTTTAAGCCGGTTTCGAGATAAATCTTTTCGAGATTTTCAAAGAGCGTCTTTAATGCCTCCGAATAAGGTTCAGCCGCCGGGTTTTGCGAGCCGATATGCAGATGAACGCCCGCGAGATTCAAAAATTCCGAATCTTTAAAGTCGCGGAACGCGAGCAAAGCTTCGTCCGGCATCATTCCGAACTTGGAAGTAAGGAGCGCGGTTTGCAGTCCCGAATGCGTGCCGGTTTCGATTTCGGGAACCAGCCTTAAAGAAACGTTCGCGCGTTTATTCAAACGCCGCGCGGTTTCTTCGATGAGCGATAATTCGGACAGCGAATCGACCTGAATCGCATAAATTTCAGCATTTATCGCGGCTTCGATTTCCCAGACTTCTTTGCTCGTGCCGTTAAAAATAAGCTGCTCGCCGCGAAAGCCGGCTCGAAGCGCCTTCCACAATTCACCGCCGGAATTGACTTCCAAATCGCAGTTCGCCTCTTTAACGACGCGCAAAATTGCCATATTCGAATTGGCTTTCGCGGCATAACAAACTTTGAGCGCGCAGTCGATAAACGGAGCGGCGCGCTGCAGTCGTTCGATATTGTGACGGATGCGCGCCTCGCTGAAAACAAAAAGCGGCGTGCCGTATTCTTTGGCAAGTTTGATTGCTGAGACGCCGCCGACAAACAGCTCATTCTCTTTTTCGGACAAAAAATTTTCGATTTCCCAAGCTTTCGACATAAAGTTTTATTAAAACAAACAGATTTTCAGAGGGCAAGACGCGTCCGTTGAAATGAATTTATGGTTTTGATAAGAATTCGAGATAAGTTATCGGTTTCCAGCTATTCCGAATAGTTAATTTCTTTTTCGATAGAAGTTTAGATTCGCGAAATCCTGCGGCGTATCGATATCGAAAGCCGCTTCGGGCAAATCAATCGCGACGAGCGCCGCGCGATTTTCTTCGATAATCATTTTTGCGCCCCTGTCACCGGAAAGCGTTTTCAGACGGTCGAAAACCGCGCGCGAAAAAAGCGCCGGAACGCCGATGGTTTCATCGTATTGGGCGGCGATGACCGCGCTTTCCGATTGTTCGAATTTTTCGGCGAAAAGGTTAATGTGTTGTGCCGTAACGAGCGATTGGTCGGCGAGCGTGACGACCGCCGCCGCTATTTCGGGCGCTGATGAGAGAAGATTTTCGATGCCTGTCCTGATTGACGAACTTAAACCCGCCTGCCAATCGTCGTTAAAAACTATTTCGACCTTTAAGTCTTCGATTTCCGCTTTCGTTCGTTCAAAATTCGCCCCCAAAACAACGACGACCGGTCGGCAGACAGATTCGATTGCCGTTTCTACCGCGCGTCGCAGAAGCGTTTTTCCGTCAAGCGTTAGAAGCTGTTTCGGCTCATTCATCCGACGCGAAGCGCCGGCGGCGAGGACGATTACGCCGATTGCTTTATTTTTAGCCGCGGATAAACGCGGGTTTCGCGGATAAATCATAAATAATTTCAAATCCGCGTGCATTCCTGGTTTATCCGCGGCTAATTTAGTTATTCCTGACTTCGACCGTAAATCGAACCCCTTCGCTCGCGCAAAAAACCGCCCGCGCGCTGTTTGAGGACGGCTTGAATTTCGGCAACAATCGAAAGCGCAATCGCCTCGGGCGTGTCGGCGCCGATGTCGAGTCCGACCGGCGCGTGGAGTTTTTCGAGCTGCGCGGCGCTGAAATTTTCGCCCGCTTCGGCGAGGATTTTTTCCGTCCGCTTTTTCGGTCCGAGCGCGCCGATGTAGAGACACTTCGATTCGAGAAGGCGCGGCAGAATCTCGCGGTCGCGGTCGTAATTATGCGTCATTATCACGGCAACGGAATTTTCGTCCTGAAAAAAATCGTCGTCTAAATCCGGTAAACTTTTCGTAAAAATTTCGTCGGCTTCGGACAAACGTTCGGCATTGGCAAACGCCGGACGATGGTCAACAACCGAAACGCGCCAACCCAATTCTTTCGCAAATCTGACAAGCGGCAGCGCATCGTAGCCCGCGCCGAACAGCAGCAGATTAACGGGCGGCAGAACGGTTTCGATAAAAACTTCGCCGAAGCTGAAATTTTCGATGCCGGTTTGTCTTTCGATAAACGCGAGCCTGATTTTTGCCAGCAGCTCGGCGGTTTCCGTCTCGTTAAAATCGCTCGCCGCCGCGCCGTATTCGTCAAAATACAAGCGCTGAGCGGGCACGTTTCCGCTCGCCGAATTTATCCGGGTGGCAATGGTAAAAGGCATCCGGTCGGTGATTAAATCCGAGACGTAATTAAATATAAAACTGTCGGTCGAAACGGTTTCGAGCAAAATCCGCACAACGCCGCGACAGCCCATGCCGAGCCCGAAGACGGAATTTTCATCTTTTGTCGTGTCGTAAGTGATAACGGTCGGCGCGCCGGTCGCAAAAACCTTTTTCGCGCGTTCGAGAACGTCCGCCTCGAGACAGCCGCCGCTCACGGTGCCAATGCCGTAGCCGTTTTGGTCAATCAGCATCCGCGCGCCCGGACGCCGATAGCCCGAACCGGCAACGTCCACGACCGTAGCCAGAATCGCTTTTTCGCCCGCTTCGAGAGTTTTCAGTTTTTCGATGATTTGCTGGATTTCTTTTGACAAGGTTATTCTAAAATTTATTTTTCCGGTTGATAATTGCGGACGCGCTCGTCGCCGCGCTGGTGGACGACTTCGAGCTTTATTCCCGTGCATTTCCAGCCCGCTTCGGTTCTTGTGAAATCGTGCGTGTAAAGTCCCCAAATTTCCCAGAATCCCGTGATTTCGCCGGTTTCCAAAAGGTTAAACGCATAGGCTTTTGAAAAAACCGCAGCGCGGTCGCCGTCAATCTCGATTCGATGGTTGCCGCGCTGGTGATAGGTTTTCTTTTCGGCGAAAAGATTCTTCGCCCACGCGCCGATTAAATCATCAGCCGCGATTTTTGCCGGTTCGCCGCCTGCCAGGCTGGTAAAATCGACATCGACCTCGTCCGCAAAAAACGAGCGGCACGCGTCCCAATCCTTCGCGTCGCAGGAATTATCGATTTCGTCCATGACCCTGCGAATTGCCAGCTCGTCCGTCTGTTTTTGTTCGTGGAGATGCCTTTGAATTTCTTCGTCGTGCTCGACCTGTCCGAGCTGCGCTCTTCCAATCATTTCGTTTTACCTCTCTATAAAAGTTTATCAGGCGTAATCGGCAAATCGCGGATTCGTTTGCCGGTCGCGTGAAAAATCGCGTTCGCGATTGCCGCCGGGATGCCGACCATGCAAAGCTCGCCCATTCCTTTAACGCCGAGCGGGTTGACGATTTTATCGTCCTCTTCGACAAAAGACGTTTCAACCATGTGAACGTCGGCGTTTACGGGAACGTGATAACTTGCCAAATCGGTCGTCATCATTCGCCCGAAGCGGTGGTCAATCGCGGTTTCTTCCTGCAAAGCCATCCCGATACCCCAAACGACGCCGCCCATTTCCTGGCTGTGCGAGGTGGTCGGATTCATAATTTTACCGACCGCGGTCGCTTCCACGACGCGCGTCACTTTGACGATGCCCAAATCTTCGTCAACCTTGACCTCGACAAACTGCGCGCCGTGCGCCTGCGTCGTGTATTTGTTGCGTTCGGCATCGGGTTTTGAAGTGTAATTTTCGACGATTTCGGTCAGATTATTTTTCTTCAGTAAATCGGAATATGTGATTGATTGGGTCATCTGTCCTTTTAAAATCATCATTCCGTCATCAAATATAATACTGTCATCCGGCGCATCTTTGAAAAAAGTAGGATTTACTTTTCCGGCGAGTTCTATTAATTTTTTTCTGATATTCATCGCCGCGCCGTGCGCCGCCGAGCCGACCGAAGCGGTTGTGAACGAGCCGCCCTGCACGGGCGCGTTCGGCAAATTGGAATCGCCCAGCTCGAATGTTACTTTGTCGGGCGCGATGCCGAGATATTCAGCGGCGATTATCGTGATGACAGTATAAGTTCCCGGACCGATGTCGGCGGTCGCGCTGCCGACCTGCGCCGTGCCGTCCGCCTTCAGAGTGATTTTCACCGAAGCCGGAAGTTGATACGCGCCCCAGATTCCGGTCGCCGTTCCCCAGCCGACGAGCAGGCGACCGTCGCGCATCGAGCGCGGCTCGAATTTGCGCTTTTCCCAGCCGAATTTCGCCGCGCCCTGCCGGTAACATTCGCGCAAAGCCTTGCTCGAAAACGGCTTTCCCGAATCCGGGTCTTTTTCGGCGTAATTAATCAGCCTAAGTTCGAGCGGGTCGATTTTTAATGCATAAGCCAGCTCGTCCATCGCCGACTCCAAAGCAAACGCGCCCGAAACCGCGCCCGGCGCGCGCATCCAGGTCGGCGTCGGCAAATCCAGTTTCGCGAGCTTATACGGCGTGTCGTAGTTCGGGCATTCGTAAAGCGTCCGCCCGAAAGTGTTCGGGTTTTCCGCGAAATTTTCAAAACTCGAAGTATTTCCGATGGCTTCGTGAATGATTGATTGCAGTTTCCCGTCTTTATTTGCGCCGATCGAGACTTTCTGCCACGTGTACGGGCGATAGCCGTGACCGGTAAACATCTGCCGCCGCGTATAATTTACCTTTACGGGACGCTTTAGGTCGCGCGCCGCGAATGCCGCCAGAAACGGGTAATAATGCGCGTTTAAAGCCGAGCCGAACGCGCCGCCGACGAACGGCGAAATGACCTGCACGTTTTCCGACTTTAACCCGAAGCTTTTGACGAGATGGTCCTGCACGTCTTTGACGCCCTGTGTTTTATTGAACAGCGTCAATTTTTCGCCTTCCCAGACGGCGATTGCGCCGTGCAGCTCCATCGGGTTGTGATGCTCAATCGGAATCGTGTATTCGGCTTCGATTTTAACCGCCGCGTTTTTCAAAGCTTCCGGCGGATTGCCGCGCGCTTTCGGTCCGCGCGATTCGACCGGCGCAGCTTTCGTTAAATCGGTGTTTGCTTTTTCTTCTCCATAGACGGCTTTGACGAGCCGCGCCGCAAACCGCGCCTGCTCGAAAGTTTCGGCGACGACGAGTGCAATCGGCTGCGCGTTAAAGACGATTTTGTCCGATTGCAAAGCCACGAAATCATCGCCTTTCGCCTGCGATTTCGGCGCGTTCAGATGCGTGTAGATTTTTATCACGCCCGCTTGCCGCTCGGCTTCCGCCGTGTCGATTGATTTTATCGCGCCTTTCGCAATCGTACTCGCCACGATAAACCCGTAAGCAGCGTTATTAACCTGAAACTCGGCGGCGTATTTTGCCTTGCCGGTAACTTTCGCCACGCCGTCAACGCGGCTCATTCCTTTTCCGATATATTTCATAGTTTCCTTAACTTTCGGACAGTTTAATTATATCTTCGACTTCGAGAACCTGTTTTTCGCCGCCTTTCGCGGCAGCGTTTATCATCGCCGAACCGACTTCCGAAAGCGTCGAAGCGTATGTGTTTGAAACCGCGCGCACAAGCGGGTAAAGCCAGCCGACATATTTATAAAGTTTGAGCGTGTTTTTGAATTCCTTTTCGGGCTTCAAAAATCCGATGCGAAAAGCAAAAACGCGCTTGAAGGGAAGCTTCATCAAATCGTTTTCGGTCTTGCCTTTCACGCGCGCCCAGGCGAGTCTGCCTTTTTCCGTCGAATCCGTGCCGCTGCCCGAAACGTAGCAAAACGTCATACCGGAATTATTTTTGACAAGCGTTTCGGCAAAATTCATCGTCAAATCGTAAGTCAGACGTTTATATTCCGCTTCCGACATACCGACGGACGACACGCCGAGACAGAAAAAACAGGCGTTCCAGCCTTTTAAATCGTTTTCAATCGCCGACAAATCAAAAAAATCCGTGAGAATAATCTCCGTCAGTTTCGAGTGCGTGACGCCGCACGAGCGTCTGCCGACGACCAGAACTTTTTCGACCCGCTCGCTTTTCAGGCATTCGTGCAGAACGCCTTCGCCGACCATTCCGGTCGCGCCCGTCACGATGGCTCTGACTTTTTCCATAGCAATTTAAAAAAACGCTCTCTTGTTTGAGTCTTACAGCAGCTTATCGGGCGTAATCGGCAAATCCCGGACGCGTTTTCCGGTCGCGTTGAAAATCGCGTTGGCAACCGACGCGGCGACGCCGACGATGCCGACCTCGCCTAATCCCTTGACGCCGAGTTTATTGACGAACTTGTCTTCTTCGTCGATAAAAATCGTTTTTATCTCGCCGATGTCGAGATTCGACGGGACGTGATAATCGGCAAACGTGCGCGTCACGAAATTCCCGTAGCGCGGGTCGATAATAGACTCTTCCGTGAGCGCCTGACCGACGCCCCACGTGCAGCCGCCGATGACCTGCGAGTTGGCGGTTTTCGGATTCAAAATCCGTCCCGCGCCGTGCGCCGCGACAAGCCTTTTGACGCGAACCATGCCGGTCGCGTCGTTGACCCAAACTTCGGCGAAATTGGCGTTAAACGAATTCGACGAATACTTTTCCGCTTCGACGGGCGGTTTCGCGTCAACGCGCGTTTGAAATTCCGCTAAATTGGCGGCTTCCATCAATTCCGAAACGGTCGGCGCGGCAAACCATTGACGATTCGTTTTCGCCTGCAATTCCGCCAACGCCTTTTGGCAGCCGTCGTAAACCGCGTTGGCAAAGCTCGACGCTCCGACCGAACCGACTGAACCGGCGGCGGGCGGCAAGCTTGAATCGCCGATTTTGATGCCGATTTTGCCGACCGGCAAGCCGAGAGTTTCAGCCGCCGTCTGCGCCAGGATTGTGTAGGTTCCGGTGCCTAAATCCGACGCTGCCAGCTCGATGCTCGCCGACGTGTCCGCGCCGTTTCTGGTTAATTTTACAAGCGCCGAAGTGTCGCGCTGGCGCGCCGGATACGTTCCGCACGCGACGCCGTAGCCAACCCAGAAATCGCCCTGCCGATTGAGGCGCGGCTCCATTTTGCGCTCTTTCCAGCCGAAAACTTCCGCGCCGCGCCGCAATGCCTGAACCAGCGAGCGCGACGACCAGGGCTTTCCGCTCTGCGGGTCTTTTGCGGGCTCGTTTTTTATGCGAAATTCGACCGGATCGATTTTTAATTTATAAGCAAACTCGTCCATCGCCGATTCGAGCGCAAAGCTGCCCGTCGATTTTCCGGGCGCGCGCGTGTAGGTCGGGACAATCACGTTCATCAGCGCGATTCGGTAAGCAATCCGCGAATTCGGCGCGTCGTACAGATGCTCGGAAACATCGCCGCACGGTTCGATAAATTCCTCGTTGATTGAGCCGTGCGTCGTCGTTTCGTGCGCGAGCGCCGTTAGTTTGCCGTCTTTGGTTGCCGCCAGCCGAATGCGCTGCAAGTTTCGCTGGCGAAGACCGACGGAATTAAACATCATCTGCCGCGTCAAAGCCAGCTTGACGGGACGCTTGACCATTTTTGAAGCAATCGCGGCGACGACGACGTGCCCCCACGCGCCGCCTTTCGAGCCGAAACCGCCGCCGACGTGCGGCGTGATGACGCGGACTTGTTCGGGTTTCAAACCGAACGCGCTGGCAAGCGCGCCCTGCACGCCGTTGACGACCTGCGATTCGTTGTAAAGCGTCAATTTATCGTCCGCTTCCCACAGCGCCAGCGTCGCGTGCGGCGCCATCGGGTTGTGATGCTCAATCGGCGTGTTGTAGGTTTCGTCCAGCGTAAATTCAGCCTCGCGAAACGCTTTTTCAAAATCGCCGTGCAGAACGTCTTCGCGGTCTTTCGGCTTGACGGCTTGATTTTTCAAACTTTCAAAATCTGTTTTCGCCGCCGTTTTTTCGTATTTTACTTTAATAAGGCGAGCCGCCAGACGCGCCTGCTCAAACGTTTCGGCAACGACGATACCGATGCTCTGACCGAAAAAAATTACGTTCGCGTCCTGCAGCATCGCGCCGCCGCGCAGCGCGCGGGATGGTTTTATCTTCAACGAATTTTTGTGCGTAATGACGGCAACCACGCCCGCCGATTTTTCCGCCGCGCTCGTGTCGATGTCGAGAATCCTGCCGGACGCGATTTCGCTTTTGACCAGAAAACCGTAAGCCGCGCTTTCGACCGGGAAATCCATCGCGTAATTCGCCGTCCCGGTAACCTTCAAAATCCCGTCAATCCGGCTGACCGCTTCGCCGATTGTTTTTATTCTTTCGCTCATGTTCTACCCCTTGAATTTTTCTTTGCGCTTTTGGGATTTTGCGGGAAATTATACCTCCCGCAAAGTCGCAAAGAAGACAAATTTAAGCTTTATTATTCATTGCCATCGAAAGCGCGCGGACGATGGCGCGTTTTCCCAGCTCGATTTTGAATTTATTATGTTCAAAGCCCTTCGCGTTTTTCATCTCGGCATTCGCCGCTTCGATAAAATTCGCATCGGTCGCGTCTTTTCCGGCGAGAAATTTTTCGGCTTCCGACGCGCGCCACGGTTTATGCGCGACGCCGCCCAAAGCAATGCGCGCCTGTTTGATTTTACCGCCGCTGACATCGAGCGCCGCCGCCACTGAAACGAGCGCGAAGGCATACGAAGCGCGGTCGCGCACTTTTACGTAATAAGATTTGGCGGCGAAATTGTTTTTCGGCAGTTCGATCGCCGTAATCAATTCGCCGTGATTGAGATTATTGTCTTTTTCGGGCGCGTCGCCCGGCAGGCGATGAAAATCGGCAAACGGAATCGAGCGCTCCTTGCCGTCCGCGCCCTGCACTTTGACAATCGCGTCGAGCGCGACGAGTGCGACGCACATGTCCGACGGGTGAACGGCGATGCATTTTTCCGACCAGCCGAAAATCGCGTGCATCCGGTTGATGCCTTCGAGCGCGCCGCAGCCCGTGCCCGGTTCGCGCTTGTTGCACGGCATCGCGACGTCATAAAAATACGGGCAGCGCGTGCGCTGCATCAGGTTGCCGCCATTGGTCGCCATATTGCGAATCTGCCCCGAGGCGCCTGCCAAAATTGCCTGCGCGAGCAGCGGGTAATTCTGCCGAATCAGCGGGTGATTTGCGGTGTCCGTGTTTTTCGCGAGCGCGCCGATTGCCACGCCGCCCGCTTTAGCGGTTTTGATTTGCGTTAAATTGAGCCGCGAAATATCGACTAATTCTGCGGGACGCGCCACATCTTCTTTCATTAAATCCAGAATATTTGTGCCGCCCGCGAGAAAGCTGGCGTCCTGGTTGGCTGAAACCGATTTTACGGCGGCGCCGGCATCGGTCGCTCTCGAATATTTAAACGGTCGCATCTTTTTCGCCCTCCTTGTAAAATTCCCACGTCTGCGCGCTCGCGTCTTCGCCGGTGTGAACTTCGCGAATTGCCGCTAAGATATTCGGATACGCGCCGCAGCGGCAGATATTGCCGGACATTCTTTCGCGGATTTCGTCGTCGGAAAGTTTTAACCCGCGCGGTTTCTGCCGGATGTTTTCCGAAACGTAGCTCGCCTCGCCGTTTTTCGCTTCCTGCAGAAGAGCAACCGCCGAACAAATCTGTCCCGGCGTGCAGTAGCCGCACTGAAAACCGTCGTGCTTGATAAACGCCGCCTGCATCGGATGAAGCGTTTCGTCTTTTGCCAGCCCTTCAATCGTCGTCACGTCTCTGCCCTCGCATGACGCCGCCAAAGTCAGGCAGGAAAGAACGCGCCGCCCGTCGACAATTACCGTGCACGCGCCGCATTGCCCGTGGTCGCAGCCTTTTTTCGAACCCGTCAGCCCGAGTTTTTCGCGCAGTGCATCGAGCAGAGTCACGCGCGAATCGAGCGCTAGAGATTTTTCCGCGCCGTTGATTTTCAGGCTCACGGCGACCGCGTTTTCCTGGGTCACGGGCGCGAAAACCGCTTCCGCGTCCGGCGTGACTTCCGCAAAAATCTGCTCCTGAGCCAATAGGTGAACGGCGAAAGCGCCCAACCCGAGCGATGCCGCCTGTCCTAAAAATTTTCGACGCGCCTCTCCAATCTCGCTCAACCCGGGAAAGTCTTTTAATAAAACTTCCTCGTCCGGAGACAATCCGTCAGCGCCAATATCTTCTAATTCGTCAGCCATTTTTCCTCCTTGTTCCGTGCTGTGTCGATAAAATCCGTGCTTTGTTTTATTTTACAAAATAAAATTAGGTTTTCGTAAATGATTTTGGCGGTTTTAAAGAAAAATCTCCGGGCGGTCATATAAATCGCCCGGAGATTTTCAGTATGAAATCAGTATTGCGAGTGGCAGATGGGTAGTTTTTATTTTGCTTTTGCCAAACTCAAACCCGTTCCGCGCGGGACGAGTCCGGGAAGGGAAATCGGCAATTTGCCGGTCGGTTCGAGCATCCCGAAGACCGAACGCATCGAAGCGCGCTGCAGGGTCGTCATATCGCCGTAGGCAACGACGTAGGTTTTAAGCGTCGGAAAACTTTCCAAAATGTACGGGTTGCCGAAGCTCACACCGACGACTTTTTTATCTTTTTTGAGTAAGTCACGCAAAATATTAACGCCCGAATCGGGCAGCCCGACGCTGTTTTTCGCGCCCGAACGGACGCGCCCGTACATCGCGGCAATCACGACGTCGGCACGGTTTGCCAGCGCCCGCGCCCGCTCGATCTGGTCGGGCGAAGAATTGTCCTGAAGCAGGGTCGCGCTGAATTTAACGCCGTTTTCCCTTAAAAATTTGACTAACGCGACACTTGTCATATCGCCGTCGAAACCGTTGGAAATGCCGAGCACGAAAACCTTTTTATCCTTTGAAAGCGGAAGCAGATTGTCCTCGTTCTTGACTAAGGTGACGGCTTTGTTGGCGATTTCTTCGGCGAGCGCGTGCGTTTCTTTCCCGGCGACGATTTTATCGATCTGGTCAATCGGCGTGATTTTTTGCTTGAAAAGTCCAAGCTCGTGTTTCCAGGCGAGGATTTTTCTGACCGATTCGTTCAAACGCACTTCACTGATGCGCCCCGATTTAACGGCGTCGCGCAAGCCCCGAATCATCGCGTCCGTGTCGGCAGGTTTTTCCAAAAGGTCGGCTCCGGCTAAGAATGCCTGCACGCCGGCTTCTTCCTGCGTCACGTAGAGCGTCAAACCGCTCATGCTCATCGCGTCGGTGACTATTAAGCCCTTAAATCCCAGTTGATTGCGTAGGATTTCGGTCTGAATTTTCGGCGAGAGCGTGGCGGGCAGCGTCGCATTTTCGGAAATGACTTCTTCGTCCGTATCGACGCGAATCGCGTTCGGAATGGGTTTAATTTCGGTCGGGTCAATCTGCGGCAAGCCGATATGCGCGACCATTATCGACGCGACGCCCGATTCAATCGCTTTTTTGAACGGGACCAGTTCGAGCTTGTCGAGCCGCTCGCGCGAAACGTTGATAATCGGCAAGCCGCGATGCGAATCGACGTCCGTGTCGCCATGACCGGGAAAATGTTTGGCGGTCGCAATCACGCCCTGGCTCTGCACGCCTTCGATAAACGCCGAACCGAAACGCGCGACCGTTTCCGGGTCTTCGCTGTAGCTGCGAACGTTGATAACCGGATTATCGGCGTTGTTGTTAACATCCAGAACGGGCGCATAAACCTGCATCAAACCCATCGCTTTGGCTTCGCGTCCCGTAATAACGCCCATTTTGTATGCGTATTCGGGATTGCCGGTGGCGGCGACCGCCATATTCCACGGAAAATTGGCGGCGTCCGAAAAGCGCATTCCGATGCCGGTTTCGGCGTCGAGCGCAAACAGCAGCGGAATGTCGGCGTTTTCCTGAAGACGGTTGCCGAGCTGTACGGTTTCGTACATCGGCGCGCCGAAAAAAATGACGCCGCCGATTTTGTTCTCGGTGACCTGGCGCTTTAAATCCTGAAAAAAATCGCTGTCCTGATTGATAAACCGCGCGTTGATGCCGATTTGGATAAGCTGCCCGACCTTTTCTTCCACCGACATTTTCTTTAAAAGTTTGTCGGCGGCTTTCCAGGATTTTTCGGAAGGCTCGAATTTTTTCGACCGTTCCTTGTCTTTTGACGACGCGAAAACGACCGTATTAAAAATGAATAAAAACAGTAAAAATAAACTAATTTGAAATTTCATCAGACCTACTTGATATAAAAAGTGTTGCCGCCCAGGCGACCAGAACCGTCAGCAAGCTCCCGAAAAGGGCATACCACGTAAAGGCAACGCTCGTGGCATATTTTACATAAAACATTATCGCAACGCTCGTTAGCATACCAATCAAAGCGTGTATTTCGCGGGCTTTTTTGACAAAAGTCCCGACCAGAAAAACGCCCAAAACAGGACCGTTAAAAAATGTCGCGATTGAAAGTGCCTGATTTAATGCCGATTCGTTCTGTCTCATGACGATAAGCGCGACGACAATTTGCACTATTCCGAAAACTAAAGTCAGCCAATGCGAAACTTTCAGCAGATGCTTATCGTCGGCTTTCGGTTTGAAGGGTTTATACAAGTCTTGCACAAAAGTCGCCGCGATTGAATTGAGCGATGAGGATAAAGCCGCCGCAAAAATCGCCGCGACGACCAGACCGGAAATGCCCGTTGGCATATGTTTGGTAATAAAATCAGGAAAAACCTTGTCGCCGCCCGTAAAGGGAAATGCGCCCGAAGCAGTTTCGTAACCGGCTTGCGCAAACGGCTGGTAATACGCAAAAAGCAGGACGCCGATAAAAAGAAATCCGATAAACTGCGCCAAAATCACCCCGCCGCTCGACAGCAGCGCGAGCGATGCGCGATTCGGTTTGTCGGTGCAGAGATAACGCTGGACGAGATACTGGTCTGTCCCGTGCGTGGACATCGTCAGAAAGCAGCCGCCGATAAGTCCCGCCCAGAACGTGTAGGTTTTCGTAAAGTCGAAGGGCAGCGAAAACTGCAAGCCGTCCGTCGAAAACGGCAGCCAGAAATTATAATTCGTGCTGCGAAAACCCCAATCAATCAAACTGAATTTTTGAAACTGCTCGCCGATCGAAACCGCGCCCGAAAAGCCGCCGTTGACCTGATTGGCAATCACGACCGCGGCGGCGATCGCGCCGCCGATGTAGATAAAAAGCTGAATGACCTCGACCCAGATGACGGCTTCCATGCCGCCGTAATACGTGAAAATTATCATCACCGCGCCGAGCAAAATAATCGAGCCGATAACGACCGTGTTGGTATCCGCCGCCGGTTGAAAAGCGACATAAACCGCCGCCAGCACAACCGCCGTCAACAAAAGGCGGATACCGTCGGCAATATTGCGCATCACGACAAACAGCGCCGACGCGAGCATTTTAACCTTCGTTCCGAAGCGCTCGCCCAAAAGCTGGTAAACGGTTAAAAGGTCACCCTTAAAATATAGCGGAATAAACAGCAGGGAAATAACGACGCGACCGAGCATGTAGCCGAAAACCAATTGCAGAAACTGGAAATTCCCGTTTATCGCAAACGCGATGCCGGGCACGGAGATAAACGTAATCGTCGAAGTTTCGGTCGCGACAATCGACATCGCAATCGCCCACCACGGCACGCTGCGGTCGCCGACGAAATAATCTTCGGTCGTTTCCTGCCTGCCCGAAAACCACACGCCGAACAGGGTTACACCGATTAAGTAGCCGAATATTATGACTAAATCTAAAGTCTGCATCGTTTTTGCCAATAAGAATACTCGAAAGAGTTTCGGAAAGCTATAAGAGATTTTTATCTTGAAACCGGTGTCAGGTCAACCGCGCAGAACATTTATTTAACGGGTTTGATAAGTTTTTATGAGTGCGAAACTTTGCAAATTCGTTCGCCGTTTCCCGGTTTTGCTTAATCATCTTTCAAAAGACTTCCTGCTCGTTCTTCAATGATTTTTTGAAGTTCGCCGATAATTTTCAAAGTTTCCGGGTCATTGGTTTTTGCCTTTAACGCTTCCAATTCCAAAATCTTTACCTTTTCGCGAGCCTTTTGATTTGAACGCCAAAAATTCTCAAAATTTAAAGACGCGACAATCGCGGTTGAAACGGCAGACAATCCGGCTAAAATAGCTGAAATATCGCTCGCCAGTTTTTCGTCTCCGATAAGGTGCAATTTACCGACTACCGCGGCGCTGGCACTTAAAAAAGCTGATAAAATTAAAAATACGCGGTAACCGAGTTTCCACGACGTTGCGTTTTTTTTATAGTGATTTTTGTGTTGTTCAAGAAGTAGATTGACATCCGGGTTTCCTTCGTTACTCATAATTTCTTTCTATTAATCTGGTAGATTTTTCAATGCTTTCTCAATCACAAAATCATTTTCTGCCAAAGCCGTTTCCGCTGTTTCGCGCCGAACATTTGCTTTCTGCATGACAATCGCCGCGCGCAAATCGCCATTGGCTTCATTTAATAAATTTTGCGCCGCCGGTTCGTCGATGCCGGTTTCCGCCATCAAAATCCGCACGCTTCGTTCCTTGAGCTTGGCGTTGGAAGATTTAACGTTCGTCATCCGGTTGCCTTTGACGTAGCCGAGGCGAATCATCGCGGTCGTGGAAATCATATTAAGAATCAGCTTCTGGGCGGTTCCGGCTTTCATCCGTGTCGAACCGGTGACGGCTTCCGCGCCGGTTGCGGCGACAATTGCGATTTCGGCGGATTTTGTAATTGCCGAATCCGGGACCGATGTGATGCAAGCCGTGAAACAGCCGAGTGCGCGCGCGTAATCGAGCGCGCCGATGGTGTAGGGCGTCCGACCGGATGCGGCGATGCCGAGAACAGCGTCTTTTTCCGTCAATCCGCGCGTTTGCAAATCGATTCGTCCGGCTTGCGCATTGTCTTCCGAGGCTTCGGTCGCCTTGTAGAGCGCATCGTAGCCGCCGGCGATAACGCCCTGCACCAAATCGTAAGAAACGCCGTAAGTCGGCGGAATCTCGCTCGCGTCCAAAACGCCGAGACGACCGCTCGTGCCGGTTCCGACGTAAAAAAGCCGTCCGCCGAAGTTTAATCGTTCGACGATTTTATCAACGCTCGATGCAATTTCAGGCAGAACTTTTTCGATCGCAAGCGCTACTTTTTTATCTTCGTCGTTAATCATTCGAAGCGCTTCGAGCGTCGAAACCTTGTCGATGTTTGCCGTGTTCGGGTTTTCCTGTTCGGTGACGGGCAGCATTTTAGTAGATTGAAAAGCCATATTCGACCATTTTTGTCACGGAATACGGCGTGCCTTCCCTCATTGCGGGTTCAAAGGTAATTCCTTTTGCCGCCGTCAATGCTTCCTGCGTTAAGCCGAAGGGAAGTTTGGAAGCAGTCGAAATTGCGCCGATTGTGCCGTCTGCCGAAAAAGTAACGCGCAGGGCGACTTTGCCGGTAATTTGATACCAGCGCGCGAAATCGGTGTAGTTGGCGCGCGGTTTGGATAAGATTTTGACGCCGCTCGTGACGTTTGCCGGGATTGTCGAAGGCTTTGTTTCAGGGGTTGCTTGAGCAGCGTTTCCTCTTCCAAATCCGCTGCCCGTTCCCGAACCGTAACCGCTGCCGACCGGAAACCTTCTGTTTTGCGCGTCCGGCGCGGGAAGGTTTAGGTCACTGCTGATTGACGACTCAACCGTTTTTTCGGTGTCGGGTTTGGCTTCAAATTTCAGGCTGCTGAAAAATCGCTCGACCGCCGCATTTTCTTTGGTCGGGCTGATAGTCTGGAATGTGTAGACCCGTTTTTGGCTTCGGACGATTAGAATTGTGTGATAAAAATCTTCGTTATCGGAAAAGGCGAATTTTAAGCCGTCAAAATTACCTAAATTTTCGACGGTTTCTTTTTGATTGTAGCTTTTGACAAATTTTTGAACCATCTCCAGATACGCCGGATTTTTCAGATTGTCCGAAAAAACAAAAAAATAAGTTCCGTCTAGCGAGTTTTGATAACGGCGCGGCGTGTTTTTGTCTTTTTCGGGCAGCTTAACAATCGAAGCGTTAAGCGGAACGGGCGTTTCAACCAAAAACTCTTCATTCGCGGGCGCAAACGTTTGCCAGTTAGCCGCCGGTTTGTTTTCTTCCTGTGAAAAGGCGAAACAAGCGCAAAATAGAGTGATTAAAAATAGTGCGAAAATTTTTTTCATGGTGCTTCTCTCCAAAAGAGCGGTTTTTTGAACATAAGCGAAACGCGCGAAAAAAACAAATATTTTCGCGCGAAAAAAACAAAAAGGACGGTTTACGAATCGTCCTTTTACCGTCATTAAGTTAAAACCCGAAAATCTAGTGATGCGCGACTTTTCGCGCCGCGTTTTCATCCGTCAGCGAATTCGGCGCGTCGAGATTCGCGCCGTCATCGACGCCGACGCCGAGCCGTTCGACCAGTTCACCGCCGAGCCAGCCGCCGACCAGCGCAAAGCCCAAACCGGCGAGCGCTAAAACGAGCGCCGTTAATTCGGGACGCGCAGGTTCATCGCGCCGCAGCCACCAGCTTCCGATAAAGAATAAAAGCGCGATGACGTTGCCGACCGCGTGATAAATTCCGACCGATTTGGCGCGCGTGCCCGAAGGAATCGCGAGCCAGTCAATCAATCCGAAAATCGCGGCTAAAAATCCGCCGATAATCCCGGCGGCAATCATGTAATAGGCGACGGTCGCGAACGTCGGATTGTCCCAAACGCGGTAAATTATGTCGAAAATAACGCCCGTCGATAAAAGTCCCAAAGGAAACACAATCATAATCGGATGAATTGCGTGTCCGAGTAATTTTGCTCTGCTTTCCATAAAATCCACACTCCTGAAAAAGAAAAAATCTGTACTAAAAAAGTTCAAATTGTTTACAAAAATCGTTCAGGTGCAAGTTTTATGCCTTTAGATTAAAATGCCGATTCTTCAGATTTAATAAATCGTAAATTGATAAACCACGGGTTTGGTGACG
>DASWRC010000140.1:0-78817 GCA_036403375.1 Pyrinomonadaceae bacterium | reverse complement strand
TTTCTGGCATTATTTGAAGTAGATGGTTGGGCTGATAAACAAGACGCCCATTTTTTCATTGACGACCCTGTTTCAAGTTTAGATGACCATAACATTTTTATTACTGCCGATTCGATTGTTGACTTAATTGAAAAGAATTATCTCAAAAAGAGAATTATCATAACTACACACCATATCGGACTTTATTCGATTCTCTTTGACAGGTTAAGAAAGGGAGAAAAAAGCGGAAGATATAAAGATCTGACAAAGCTTTTTATTCTAACGACAAACGGTGATAAATTTGAATTGAAACCTCACACCAAAGATGTTTTTCTGTTTCATCTTCATCTTATGCAAACTTTAGATGAGGCGATTAGCAAAAAACTCTACCTATTTCATTTTGTATTGTTGAGACAACTACTTGAAAACATTTCTTCATTTATAGGTTCTGGAAGAGTCGGATTTATTTTGTCAGAAATAAATGTTGATAAACCCAACGATGTCTTGGAAATAATCAACTCACTTTCTCACCAAAATGTCTATCGCTTTCAATTCAATGAAATGTCTCCTGAGCAAGAAACACTTTTCAACGAAGTTTATAAGAAAATACAAGAAAAGTATAAATTCAGATATTAAAATAAAATGACAGGAACCAACCAAACACAGTTAGGTAACACCCTTTGGAAAATAGCAGACGAATTGCGTGGAGCAATGAATGCCGATGATTTCCGCGATTATATGCTTTCGTTTCTGTTTTTGCGCTACCTGTCCGACAATTACGAATCAGCCGCCAAAAAAGAATTGGGAACAGATTATCCGGTTTTAAACGAAACGGATAAAAAAACGCCTTTAGCCGTTTGGTATGAACAAAATCCGGGCGATGTAGCAGAATTTGAAAGGCAAATGCGGAGGAAGGTTCACTATGTAATTGAACCAAACCATTTATGGAACAGCATTGCCGAATTAGCAAGAGTTCAAAACGCTGAGTTACTGCGAACTCTGCAAAACGGATTTAAATATATCGAAAATCAATCTTTTGAAAGCACCTTTCAAGGTTTGTTTTCCGAAATCAATCTGGATTCTGAAAAACTTGGCAAAAATTACGAAGAACGAAACAAAAAACTTTGCACCATCATTCAAAAAATTGCCGAAGGCATCAATAAGTTTTCTACTGATACCGATGTTTTGGGCGATGCCTACGAATATCTGATTGGTCAATTTGCCGCAGGTTCAGGCAAAAAAGCAGGTGAATTTTATACGCCGCAACGCATTTCAGATATCCTTTCCGAAATTGTCACGCTTGACAGCCAAGACCCCAGCACAGGCAAAAAGAAAAAATTAGAGAAAGTGCTGGATTTTGCCTGCGGCTCGGGTTCATTGTTGCTTAATGTCCGCAGACAAATGGGAGCAGACGGAATCGGTAAAATTTTCGGACAAGAAAAAAATATCACCACTTACAACTTAGCTCGCATGAATATGCTCCTTCACGGAGTTAAAGACACTGAGTTTGAAATCCACCACGGAGACACTCTGCTTAACGAATGGGAGATTTTAAACGAAATGAATCCTGCCAAAAAATTGGAGTTTGATGCCATCGTCGCCAATCCGCCTTTTAGCTATCGCTGGGAACAAACAGAATCAATGGGCGAAGATTTTCGTTTTAAAAGCTACGGACTTGCTCCAAAATCAGCCGCCGACTTTGCTTTTCTTTTGCACGGATTTCACTTTTTAGGCAAAGAAGGAACAATGGCGATTATTTTGCCTCACGGTGTTTTATTCAGAGGCGGTGCTGAAGAACGCATCAGAACTAAGTTGTTGAAGGACGGAAACATTGATACAGTGATCGGACTTCCTGCAAATTTATTTTTCTCAACAGGTATTCCCGTTTGTATTTTGGTTTTAAAGAAGTGCAAAAAATTCGACGATGTTTTATTCATCAATGCCGTTGACCACTTTGAAAAAGGCAAACGACAAAACAACTTATTGCCTGAAAATATCGAAAAGATAGTTAACACATACAAAGAACGCAAAGAAGAAACACGCTATTCTCGCAGAGTGTCGATGAACGAAATCGAGAAAAACGAATTTAATCTAAACATATCACGTTATGTAAGCACCTCGTTAGATGAAGAAATAATTGACTTGAAAGTAGTGAACACAAGACTAGTTGATTTAGACAGGGACATTACAAATGCAAGAGAAATACATAATCAATTTTTAAAAGAATTGGGACTTCCACCCATATAACATTATTTTGATGGAAATTACAGTTTTTGCCCCTCATTTGTATCTTTTTATGTATTTATTACCATTAAACTATTTGGTACAAAGGGTTTACGCTAAAGGCTGACTTTATGCATCGGCAAGTAAACCCTCATAACTATCAAAAACAAAAGAAAATCTAATTATTAAACAGAGCCGATATTGAAATTGTTGCGTCAGCGATGCAACAATTGACATGGACGCATTTCGTCGAAATTCTTCCGATCAAAGATCAATCTAAGAATTATCATTATGACCTCCAAGCAGGATCGGCAAAAATATCAGCAAAAATATGATTTCCCGACGATTGAAGTTTTCTGCTTTCACGCTCGGAGAAAGGCGCAGTCCGGCTCGGTTTTCCGGTAAGCGCAGCGGGTTACCGGTTTCCAGATTTATACCCGAATGAAGCACATCGCTAAATTTGGCAGACAGTTACAGATTATATCAAGTAACTGCGGGACTTCAGGAAAACACTTCAAAAATTTCTCGCATTCCACCAATATTCCATAAATTATCGGCTTTCTACCGGTCGTGCTGCAGTTCAAAAATATCCCGCAAATCTTTGTTCGGCAGATTGCCGATCCAGTTTTCGCCCGTGCCGACCGTCAAATCGGCAAGCTCGCGTTTGCTGCGGATCATATCGTTGATGCGTTCTTCGAATGTGCCGCCGGTGATAAGGCGATAAACCATTACGTTTTTCTGCTGACCGATGCGGTAGGCGCGGTCGGTCGCCTGCGCTTCGACCGCCGGATTCCACCATAAATCGTAATGAATTACGTTCGAAGCCGCCGTCAGATTCAAACCCGTGCCGCCCGCTTTGAGCGAGAGAATGAAAATCTTATTTAACCGCTCGTTTTGGAAGGTTTCGACCATTTCATCGCGCCGCTTTCGCGAAACGCCGCCATGCAGGAATAAAGTTTCCGCGCCGAATTTCTGCTCGATGAATTTCACGAGAAGATCGCCCATTTCGCGATATTGCGTGAAAATCAGAGTCTTTTCGCCGGCTTCGAGAATGTTTTCCAGAAGCGACAGCATCAGCACGGATTTGCCCGAAAGCTCCGGCGCGTCCGAGCCTTTTTTGAGATATTGCGCCGGATGATTGCAGATTTGTTTGAGGGCGAGAATCATCTGCAGAACCAAACCCTGCCGCGCAAAATTTTCGTCTTCGCCTTCGATGGTTTTGAGAGCGGCTTTGACCGTGTTTTCGTAAATCGCGGCTTGCTCTTTGGTCAAAGAGCAAAGCTGGTCGTTTTCGATTTTATCGGGAAGATCGGAAATGATGGATTTGTCGGATTTCAGACGACGCAGCAAAAACGGCGCGGTCGCTTTTTTGAATCGTTCGAGCGCGGCGTGGTCGCGTTCGTTCTGAATCGGCTTGGCGAAATTCTCGTGAAACTTTTTGAGCGAGCCGAGATAGCCGCGATTGGCGAAATCCATAATACTCCAGTATTCCGAAAGACGATTTTCGACCGGCGTTCCGCTCATCGCGATAAATGTTTTTGCCCTGAGAGATTTAACGGCTTTCGTCTGGGCGGTCGCGGTATTTTTGATATTCTGCGCTTCATCCACGACAACGGCGAACCATTTTGCCTTTTTGAATTTATCGATGTCGCTGCGAACGATGCCGTAACTCGTTAAAGTCACATCGTAATTTTCGGGCGCAAAATCACGAGTCGCGCCGTGATAAATGCCGACGATAAGCGAGGGCGCAAATTTTTCGATCTCCTTGCGCCAGTTCGTCAAAAGGCTGGTCGGCACGACGATGAGCGCCTTTTCTTTTTCAAGGCGGTTTTCTTCCTTGAATTTCAAAAGCGCGGCGATGACCTGCAGGGTTTTTCCCAATCCCATATCGTCGGCGATTAAACTGCCGAAACCGAGCAGCGTGTTTTTGTAAAGCCATTCAAACCCGCGCGATTGGTAAGGGCGCATTGCGGCGCGTAAGTTTTCGGGCAGAGGAATCGTGGGAATTTCGGTTAAATCTTTAATCGTTTTTCGCAATTCGTCACTCAAGGAAACGACTCTGCCGCGAAACTCTTCGGTCAAAGCGGCTTGCAGAAGCTCATTGGCTGAAATCTTTTCCTCTTTCAGCAAATTGTTCTGCAGTTTATCCAATTCTTCCGCGTTGAGGTAAACGTATTGACCTTTGAGATTGACGATGCCGGATAAATTTCTGACGAGTTTGGCGAATTCCGCCGGCGTTAAATTCTCGTCGCCGAGCGCAATCTGCCAGTCGAAGGCGAGCAAATCGTCGAGTCTTAAAAACGCGGCGTTCGTTTCGCCCGTTTTCTTTTTCATCTTTACCGAGATTTGCGGTCGCACCAGATGTTTGAGCGATTTCGGCAGAATCAAATTGATGCCGAAAAGCCGCATCACGGGCAGAATCTCAAAAAACAAAGCGGCGAACCGGTCGGAATCGAAAAATAAGGTTTGTTTGCCTTCTGCTCGCGCCAGCTCGCCGAGCTCGGGAAAATATTCGGCGAGCAGTAAAAGGTCCTTCAAAACGTCGAATTTGACCGTTTGAAACTGTTTGGCGGATAAAAATTTGCTCAATTCGATCGGTGCGGAAAGCGGTTTTTGTTTGTTTTCAACGAGCGCATCAATTCCGAAATTGCCGTTCCCGGTTTCTTCAAAATCCTTGACGCGCAGGGCAGGCACGAAATCCTTGTGCGGCAGCGAAAAGCGGCTCAGCCACAACTGCGCTGTTTCCGGCACGGAAGATTCTTCCGCCCGCGAAAAACGATGCGGTTTTGAATCGAAGAACATTTCGCCCGCCTTTTCGATTCTCGCCGCGTATTTCCAATCGGACAAAATACCGCTCCACTTTTTGATAAAATGCGTCAAAAATAAAGCCGAGAGGGCAAGAGTGTGTCTTTCGCCGGCAACCGGTGTTTCGCCTGAATTCTTTTTCTCGCTCTGATTCTGGAAAAACAAAATTCCATGCGGTATCAGCAAATGAATTTGCTTGAAAACATTTCCGACCGATTCATTTATCGTCGCCGGCAGCCAGCGAACCGTAAATGATTTCTCGCCCGTTTCGACTAATTGGGGCAGCACCGCGCCGTGTTTGACGAGGTTTAGCGCGAATAAATAAATCGTTCGCAGGGCGATGACCGAATCGTGATATTCGAACAGATTTTTTTCTTCGATCTCGCCGAGCGCGTCAACGAATTCATCGAGATTCCGGCAATTTCCAGCTCTTAATTCGGCAATCTGCAAATTTTTGTCGAGCGTGATTTTGACAGAATCCCGGGTTTTGATGACCGGCGGAATGATCGCCGGAAATCGTTGATATGTTCCGCGCCTGCGTCTTTTCAATTCATTTTCCGGATCGCTTTTCGCTTCGGCTTTTTCGTCCAGACGGGAAAAATGCCGGGAAACTTCTTTCGCCGCCGATTTCAGAGCCTTGATGTAAATCTCCCGAAAATCGCCGCGTTCGTAAAACAGAGGCTTTGCCGGAAGCAGACGCGGAAGCCGTTCGAGTAAATTCTCAATCGCCGTAAAATCGAGCACGGTGTATTTTTCGTAGTCGAGTGTAAATTCCTTTTCGGTTTCGATTCCGACGGTGACAAGCAAATCAGCCGCCGTCGGAATCGATATCTTCGCCTGTTTTTCGATTTTTACACCGCGCCGTCCCAGCTCGCCCAAAAGATCAAGCCCGTGCAATTTGAAGACAACAAACGGATTTTTATCAATCTCGCGCGAAACGACAAAGACGACCGCCGCCAGATGTTTGCACGGCACAGCCCAATCCGGACACGAGCAATTCATCGAAAAATCGTCCCAGCGGCGCGGGAAAACCTGAATTCCGCAGGATTCGGCAATTTTCAAAATCTGCGGGTCGAGCTCGCGGTTGAGAAGCCGCGAAATTACTGCTGAATCCGCGGCAATCCGGTCTAAAAGTTCCTGTTTCTGATCGGCGGAAAGCGGCGGAATCTTGATTGAAACACGATACATGGAAGAGCCTTGAACCTTCGCGGTAATCTGATTTTCGCCGATTTCGAAATGCCGGACCGAGCCGTTATTGGCATAAGTTTTCCCGCGCGGCAGACGGTTGTCCCAGTCTACCGCCGTTAACGCATTGAGCCACTGTTTGCCCCACCAGGTTTGTCCGTATTCGATTCGTGCCATTTTAGGATTTAATTTATTATCCGGCGGGTTTTTAGTCAATGTCTGCGAAATTCTACCAATGAATTGCTCCGCTGCGCTCATCCGTTAAAGTCTTCAGAAATTTCACCGTCAATATATTAACCGGGTTTGCTCGAATCTTTGAGAAAAATCAGCCGTTCGTTTTCGCCGACCCACGAGATGCTCAGCCTTATTTCGGAGATTGACGAATTTAAGGGAAAGTGGAATGTTCTGCAGAATCTTTCGCCCGAAGGATTGTCCGCTCTGCGGAACGTGTCAATGATTGAAAGCGTCGGTTCTTCGACCAGCACTGAAGGCGTCAAGCGCACAGACGGAGAGATTGAAAGGCAGCTTAAATAACCTCAAAACCGATACTGCTTAGATATTCAAAACTCGTATCATAAAATTCGGGTTTGCGGGTGTGATGGTTTGCATCTCGCGGCGGAATAACGATCACCATTCCTTGCCGTGCTCTTGTCAGTAAGACGCGATAAGCATTTTTTTGATACGTTTTTCGGTCAGATTTTTTAATTTTGTTCCAGCGATTGCCTTTGAACTCCCAATTTTGCCAGCCCTCTTCCGCAAACCGAAAATCCGCGTCCTAAGTAAAAGAAGGGCATTGCGATATTGCTCTTTCTTTCGAGCGGCATAATTCGCGACCATTAGCGGATGAAAGTCTCACAAAATTCCGGCGTGAGTTGAATTAAATTATTTTTGATTTCGTCCTGTGCGATCAGATCGAAGACCGTTAGCAGCAAAAGCGGTTTGTACGGGGCGCGATTTTTTGTGATTGATGACCAACGATGACGATTGACGTCGGCTCGTATGTTTTCAAATAATTTAAGGTATCTGCCAGCATAAGTTGCAATTTGAGATTATCTATTACTGCCTAAAAATAAAACCCTATGCAATAATATCTCAACACAAAACCATATGAATTTTTTCTAATTTTTGGGCTTTTCCCTCTTTTTTGAATTTTTGTAGGTTGTTGTCACTATAAACACTTAATGCAAACAGTTTACCGGCACGTAAAATGTTCTGCCTCGAAATAAAATTTATTCGATTTGATCTCGATTAGTCCGGCAATTGACTTTTATTTTCAGAAAGTTAATAGTTACAGCATTTGATTAGTTTGTGAGGTATTCTGCTAGATGTTTCCGACAGATAATAATTTTGAATCCGAATTTACATTCGAACATTCTGCCGTTCCCGTGTCTGATGACCCACCTTTTAATATTCTGATTCTCGGTGATTGGAGCGGTGGTTCGGATAAAAAAGCGTTAAATGAACGTGTACCGGTTATTATAGACCGTGATAATTTTGATGAGGTTTTAAAACGATCCAACGTCGAACTCAAACTGGATTTTCAAGGTGACGAAAATAAAGTTTTGCATCTTCAATTTAAGGAACTTGATGATTTTCACCCGGATAATTTGTTCAGAAATGTTTCGCTTTTTTCTGATTTGCGAGAAATTCGCAGCCGTTTATTAAATTCCGACACTTTTGACAACGCGGCAAATGAAGTTCGTTCATGGTTTGTCTCTACGAACGAAAATTCTATCGATATTACGGAACTTCAGTCCGAAATAAATGATGTTCCGCCGATTGATTCAAGTGATCTGCTTGATATGATCTTGACGCCTCCAACCAGCCAAGTCAGCTCTTCAGTTTTGCAAACTACTGACAGTTCGGAGCTTAGCAGATTTGTTGCGAATATTATTTCCCCTCATTTGGTTAAAATCGATGAAAATGAGCAGTCGGAATTAATTGCGGCGGTTGATGAAATAATTTCCGAATCAATGCGGGCAATTCTTCACCACCCAGTCTTTCAATCTTTGGAATCTGCCTGGCGCGGACTCTATTTTTTAGTCAGGCGACTCGAAACCAGTGCTGATTTGAAAATATTTATTTTAGATATTTCTCAGGCTGAGTTAGCAAATAATCTTAAGGTAGTTGATAGCTTAGCGGATTCTTTTCTTTATCATCAGCTTGTTTTTGATTCGATTGAAACAACCCGGCATGAATCTTTTGCACTGATTGGCGGAAATTATTCTTTTAGCGTTAATGTAAATGATATTGCCTTACTATTGAGGATTGCGAAGCTTGCTGATGCCGCTGTTGCTCCTTTTGTTTCATATATAAAGCCCGAAATTTTCGGTTATGATAACTTTTCTGAAATTTTTGACTCTCCTCAATTGAAAGTACTGGAATCATCAGATGAAACCAAGATTTGGATGGCTTTACGCTCCTCGCCGCAGGCAAAATTCTTAGGTTTATCATCTATGAAGATTTTAGGAAGATTGCCCTATGGCGAAACGACTGAGCCGATTGAATCTTTTTCTTTTGAAGAATTTACAAACAAACATGATGAAAAGAAATTTCTTTGGATCAATTCCTGTTTTCCGGTCGCTTTAATTTTAGGTCAGGCTTACCGTCAATATGGTTGGCAAATGGGACAATTTCTTCGAGGTTATATTGAAAATTTGCCGCTCTACACTTATCAACAAGGTGGAGAAACAAAGACTACGCCATGCGCAGAGATTGTTCTAACGGAAAATTCACTGGAAATTATTTTAGAGCAGGGGTTAATTCCTCTTATTTCATTTAGAAACAGTGATAAAGTTAAGATTGAAAAAATAAGCGCAATCGGTTTACCGTTAACTAATTTAGAAGGTCGCTGGAATAAGTAAAGGTAAGCTAAACTTTGTAATAAGTAGAGATATGGGCGCGATTTAAGGCGCTATTGGCAAAATAGTCCTATTGATTTAAAATATTCAGTTGCTTTCGATGCGGGCTTGCCCGCTAATTTTATTTTTAGCATCTAATTAGAGATTATGATTTTTGATGAAGTTTTTGATGTCATTGTTATTGGTGCCGGACATGCCGGATGCGAAGCTGCCTCGTCATCGGCACGACTCGGTGCTGAGACGGCACTCGTAACCATAAATTTAGATTTAATCGGACAGATGTCCTGCAATCCGGCAGTTGGGGGGATTGCGAAAGGACATGTCGTTCGGGAAATAGATGCTCTTGGCGGAATTATGGGACGCGTAATCGATCGTACAGGAATTCAATTCCGATTATTAAATCGCTCACGCGGTCCTGCTGTACAATCTCCTCGTGCTCAGGCTGACCGCAGTTTATATAGAATCGAAATGCGCCGGGTTCTGGAAGCCACTCCGAATTTACATCTTCGGCAAGGCATTGTAATCAGCTTAATTGTTCACAACAATGAAGTTATTGGACTGGAAATGCAGGATACCCGTCGATTAGGCGCGAAAGCGGTTATTATTGCTACCGGTACATTTTTAAATGGAACAATTCATACGGGTCGTCAAACTTTTTCTGCTGGACGGGCTGGCGAACCCGCTTCAATTGATTTGGCAGAAAATTTAAAGGAGCTTGGTTTTCCTGTCGGACGCCTGAAAACCGGAACTCCGCCACGTATTGATGGAAGAACTATTAACTGGGATGTTTTTGAGCCTCAGTCGGCAGATGAAAGTCCTGTTGCCTTTTCATTTGCAACCGAAAAAATAGAGCAACCACAGATTAAATGCTATATCGGATATACTAATGATGCATTACACAATAAGATTCGAGAGAATCTGTTTCAATCACCACTCTATTCCGGAAAAATTAAAGGTATCGGACCGCGCTATTGTCCTTCTATCGAAGATAAGGTTGTAAAATTTGCTGATAAAAACCGCCATCAGCTATTTCTTGAGCCAGAAGGACATAATACTAACGAAGTATATCTTAATGGCTTCTCAACCTCTCTTCCTGCTGAGTTGCAACATAATCTGTTAAAGATGATTCCAGGCTTTGAAGATGTAAGGATAATTCGCCCTGGATATGCCATTGAATACGATTTTATTGACCCCCGAGAGTTATTTCCAACGATGGAAACTACCAGAGTTAAAGGGCTTTTCTTTGCTGGTCAAATAAACGGGACAACGGGATATGAGGAGGCGGCTTGCCAGGGATTTATGGCAGGTATAAATGCATCGTTGCAAGTGCAAAAACGCAAGCCTTTTATTTTGCGCCGCGATGAAGCGTATATTGGCGTATTGATCGATGATTTAATTAAACATGGGGTTGATGAGCCATATCGTTTATTTACCTCTCGCGCTGAATCACGTCTTATTCTCAGACACGACAATGCCGACCGGAGATTATCAGCCAAAGGATATGAAATAGGACTTCTAGGAAATACTGATTGGGAAAGATTTAATCAAAAACAAGATCGCCTCGCTAATTTAAAAAATACATTGGACCTTACCCGGTTTAAGCGTTCTTCTAAAGAATATGCGGGAATTTCACATGCTCTAGGCTATGATTTAGGAGACTCAATTAGTCTTTCGCAGCTTTCAATGCGTCAAGGTGTTACTTCTGACTTTATTTACAGACTTTTGCCAAAAGAAATTAGTTCTCAGGTAAAGATTTCTGATTTAGAAACTGCTTTGGCGGATTATCTATATAAAGGATATATTGAAACTCAGCGTAATGCCTCCGAAAGGGTTAATCATTATGATAACTTAAAAGTCCCGGAGGATTTTCAATTTTCCGAAATTAGTGGATTATCTTATGAAATGGTTGAGCGTCTTAATAGAGCCAGCCCCAGTACTTTTAGCCAGATACGTAATATACATGGATTAACCCCCAGCGCTGTTTCTACCGTCTTAATTCATTTAACTTCTAAAAAACTGCAAAAGAATTCTTAGGAACCCGATTTTGGTATAGAATGTGGCACGTTTTACATTTTTAATTTTGGAAATGTAAAACGTGCCACATTCTGATTTTGTATTAGTAAATAATCTATAGATATGTTACTTTTTAAGTTAAATACTTCATCAAGGTATAAGAATGGGTAAGATAATAGCAATAGCTAACCAAAAGGGCGGAGTTGGAAAAACCACGACGGCTGTTAATTTAGCAGCCGGATTAGCCGTTGAAGAAAAAAAAGTTTTATTGGTAGATGCAGACCCGCAAGGAAATGCAACTTCAGGCTCCGGAATTCCGCGTACAATATCTAGAAAAACACTTTACAATATACTTTTACTGAACGAGCCTATTGAAAATGTTGTTTTACCAACAGAATTACCTTTGTTGAGCATACTGCCGGCAGACAAAAATTTAGCCGGGGCTGAAGTCGAACTGGTTGGCGCCGATGGGAGAGAATACAAATTAAAAACAATATTATCAAGAATTAAAGAAGTATATGACTATATTGTAATAGATTGTCCTCCGTCGCTGGGATTATTAACACTAAATGGATTGACCGCAGCAGATTCATTACTGGTACCCATTCAATGTGAGTATTATGCTTTAGAAGGTGTAACCGAGTTATTTGATACATTGGCGCGCTTAAGGCGAGGTCTCAATCCACAATTAACAATTGAGGGATTATTATTAACCATGTATGACGAAAGAACTAACTTATCTGCGGCAGTAGCACAGGACTTAAGAGATTTTTACGGCTCACAGGTACTAAAGACGGTTATCCCACGAAATGTACGTTTGGCGGAAGCTCCGAGCTATGGGAAACCTATAATACTTTATGATATAAGGTCACGTGGAGCAGAAAGTTATATACAGTTGGCAAAGGAGATTTTAAGTCATGGCTAGACAGGTTTTAGGTAGAGGATTAAGCGCGCTGTTGGGTGAAGAGACAACAAAATCTTCGGGCGAAGAATTATTAGATTTAGACTTAGATTTAATTGAACCGAATATAAATCAACCACGATCAAGATTTACAGAAGAAAATCTCGAAGAACTAGCACAATCAATACGGGCAAATGGAATTGTTCAGCCGATAATCGTAAGACGAAGGGGCGGACGTTACCAGATAGTTGCCGGAGAACGGCGATGGCGTGCCGGACAGCGAGCCGGATTACAAAAAATACCAGCCGTTGTCAGAGAGGTGTCAGATGAAAAACTGCTTGAACTGGCACTCATCGAAAATATTCAGAGACAAGAGTTGAATCCTATCGAAGAAGCGAAAGCATATAAAAATTTAATTAATGCAATCGGCTTAACGCAGGAAATGGTCGCTGAAAGGGTTGGAAAAAACCGGACCGTGATAACTACATCGCTTAGATTATTAAAATTACCTGACGAAATTCAAAAGTTAATTGAGGAAGAAAAAATTTCTGCTGGTCATGGAAGAGCTTTACTAATGCTGGAAGATATAGAAACTCAGAAACGAGTAGCTAAAACAGTAATGGAAATGGCGCTTTCTGTGCGAGAAACGGAAAAATCCGTTAAAAGAATTGGTCGTGGTGATTCGCAAAACACTGAAAAGACAGCAGTTAAGTCTAAAGTTGATGCAAATATCAAGGCGGCAGAAACGAAACTTAGAAGGTATCTTGGGACGAATGTTCGTATTATTCCCGACGGGAAGGGAACCGGCGGAAAAATTGAAATAGAGTATTATGGCGAAGTAGATCTAGACCGTGTTTTCAATTCAATTTTAAAGGAGTAAATTAGTCCAAAGTTCAGGTTCGATAAGTTCAAACTATCGAATTGACTTTGGACTTTCGACAATATATTGGGACTTATTTTATGGAAAAAAAACGCTTAACGGAAATGGTTTCCTGTGCGGGTTGAGTGGCAAAACTCGCGCCCAGCGACCTTGCTCAAGTATTGAGCAAACTTCCGAAACAGAATAACGAAAATGTAATTGTCGGATTTGAAACATCTGATGATGCGGGAGTTTTCCGCTTAAATGATGAGACGGCTTTAGTACAAACAGTTGATTTCTTTACACCTGTTGCCGACGAGCCTGAGATTTACGGACAAATTGCCGCCATAAATTCTTTGAATGATATCTACGCTATGGGCGGAACACCCATAACGGCATTATCGCTGGTTTGTTTTCCGCAGAAAGGAGATTGGGAGGTATTAGAGCAAATTTTATTAGGCGGGCAAAAAACTATGAATGCTGAAAATGTAGTTGTTTTAGGTGGACATTCAGTAGACGACCAGGAAATTAAATTTGGCTATTCGGTGACTGGAATTATTGAGCCTAAAAGAGTTATTAGGAATTCAGGGGCAATACCGGGAGATGTTTTAATCTTAACGAAACCAATCGGAACAGGAGTTATAAGCACCGGAATCAAGTTTGAAAAGGCAAGTGAAAACGCCAAAAATGCGGCAATAAAAACAATGACAACATCAGCCCGCGAGGCATCAAAAGTTATGTGTGAAATAGGAGCTAATGCCTGCACGGATGTGACCGGCTTCGGACTTTTGGGACACGCATACGAGATGGCAAAGGGTAGCAATGTAACGCTGAAAATCAATGCGGAGAAAGTTCCGCTTTTACCCGATGTTTTGGAATTAATAGAACAAAAAATGTTGACTCGAGGTGATCGGAATAATCGCGTTTATGTTGGTGAAACTGTTAAGATTAATGAAAGAGTTTCGCGTGAAATGCAGAGTGCACTTTTTGATCCGCAGACAGCCGGCGGATTATTAATAAGTTTGGAAGAGTCGAAAGCGGAAGCCTTAATCGAAAAATTGGAAGGGGCTGTCATAATTGGAAAAGTTGAAACGTTCAAAAATAATTTAATTGAGGTAAATTAGTGGTATGTAAAGGCTTATAAGTTAAAAGCCTGAATAATTAGATTAAACAAAAAATTGAAATCGCTTAATTTCGCGCTTAACTTGAGAGGTAAAGAAGTTGTTTTTATTTATTTTAGAATCTATCGGAATGCAGGAACTGGTTTTGATTGGTGCAATCGCGCTGATTGTTTTCGGTCCTCGGAAGCTGCCGCAGATGGCGCGAACGGTCGGTAAAATGATGGCTGAGTTTCGCAAAGCAACAAGCGATTTTAAGGAAACCTGGGAAAAAGAAGTCGATTTTGAAGAATTTAAAGACGAAAGCAGCTTAAAGCCGGTTTCGAATATAGAAAACACGATTGCCAAAAGCGACGAGACAAAACCTAACCAAATTGCCGCACCGGAAATAAAGGAAGTCAGACAGGAAGATTTTGAGAAAAAATTTCAGCCTACAGAATCGGAAAAAGAATTACCCGAGCGAGTCGTAAAAGTATCGACGGGAAAACAGGACTGGTTATAAATTTCGCCTGCCAAGCGCCGAAAAATGAAATTCAATAGAGAACCGCAGGAAGAAGATCTCGAAGGGCAAATGTCCTTTCTTGAGCATTTGGATGAATTACGCAGCCGACTGGTAAAGTCTGTAATATTTATAGTATTGGCTTTTATATTTTGTTTTATCTTTTCCGAAAAAATTTATAATTTTCTGGAAGTTCCGGTGCGCCGCGAATTAGCCCTTGCCAAACAAAAGCGAATCGAAAGCGGCGAAACGTTTCAAAACCTGAAAGCAGGCGACACGGCAAGATTTATTTTCAATGAAAAGACAGACCTCGGCGGAGTGGTCGTTCCGCCCGGTGCGTCGGTCGGGGCAAAGGTCGAAGATTGTGGTGAAGCAAAACTATGCGTACTGACCGAAGAAGATATATTTATCGGCTCGGTCGTGATTCCAAAGGGTGCAAAGGTCAGTGAAATTGTCAACGGAACGGCTCCGACAGGCTACGAAGAACAATTAATCGTCACCACGCCGGTCGAATCGTTTACGCTTTTCGTTACCGTTTCGTTGTATGCGGCAATAGCTTTGTCAGTGCCGTTTCTATTGTGGCAGGTTTGGGGATTTATATCTCCGGCGCTGTACAAACACGAGCGTCGCTATGTAACGCCGTTTATAGGTCTTTCAACTATTTCGTTCGTTCTTGGCGCTGCGTTCGCATATTATGTGTTATTTCCGCCGGCGATGGGTTATCTAATCGGACTAAGTCAGAATTTTAACGTGCTGCTGCGAGCTTCTGATTATTTCGACTTTATAACTTTAATTATGCTGGCGATGGGACTCATTTTTCAGATGCCGGCAATCACGTATGTTCTGGCAAGAATCGGGCTTGTCAGTGCCGGATTATTATTAAGAATCTGGAAATATGCGATAGTTGTAATTTTGATTGTCGCGGCGGTGGCTTCGCCGACAAACGACATACCGAATATGATGTTGTTCGCGCTGCCGATGATTGTTTTGTACATCGTGTCTATTTTTGTCGCGTGGTTTTTCGGCAGAAAGCGACAAAAAGAGCCGGAAATTTAAGTGAAAGCAACCATTTGCGCTGCTTGACGCATCTTGAATAATTGAAAAATACTGTCTAAAATCTTTAACAGCAAAATCTATCTAACAATAAAGAGCGGAAAAGCAATTAAATTGCGGCTAACAAGAGGAGTTTTACCGTTATGTCTAAGAAAAATTTTATTCGCAATCTGGTTTTATCGTCTTCGGTGTTGATGACGAGCATTTCTGTCGGTTTCGCCCAAAAGACCGAAAAAACGCCGCCCATAACCCCGGACGAAAAACCGAGAACGGTCACAAAGGAAGTCAAGGAAGTTTATAAAAACTGGCTGAAAAAGGACGTTGCCTACATCATTACGTCTGAAGAGAAAAAAGCGTTCAACGCGCTGAAAACCGACGAAGAGCGCGAAAACTTTATCGAAAACTTCTGGCGCCGACGCGACCCGAATCCCGATACGGAAGAAAATGAGTATCGTGAGGAATATTACGAACGCATTGCCTACGCCAACGAGCATTTTGCGTCGGGAATTCCGGGCTGGATGACTGACCGCGGAAAAATTTACATCACATGGGGTAAGCCCGACGGGGTTGAATCACATCCTTCGGGCGGTTCTTACGACAGACCGAGTTATGAAGGCGGCGGATCGACGACAACCTATCCTTTTGAAACCTGGTTTTACCGTCACCTCGACAACGTCGGCGACGGTGTCGAAATCGAGTTTGTCGACCCGACCGGCACCGGCGAATACCGACTCGCTCGCGACGCCAACGAAAAAGATGCTCTGCGAATGGTTCCGGGAGCGGGTTTGACCACTATGGAACAGCTCGGTTTGAGCGATAAAGCCGACCGCACGAGCGGCGCGACAAACGGTGCGAATTATATGCGCGAGCAGGATACGCCGTTTCGTCGTCTCGAAATCATTACTAATTTACAGCGTCCGCCGCAAGTAAAATACAGCGATTTGCAGGCATTGGCGGGCGGCGACACGGGCGTTATCGATAATAATCCGCTTGATTTCCAATTAGACGTCGCGTTTTTCCGTCAATCGGATGACCGGGTAATAACGGCGTTTACGGTTCAAGCCGACAACAAGGAACTCGTTTTTGAAAACGTCGGGGGACTTGAAACGGCGAATATGAACATCTTCGGACGCATTATGGCGGTTTCGGGCAAACGCTCGGGAATCTTTGAAGATTCGGTTGCCGCCAACGCTACGAGCGAGGAGTTAGCCGATACAAAAGAGAAAAAATCCGTTTATCAGAAAGCGGTCGCGCTTATTCCCGGAACTTATAAAGTTGACGTTGTCGTGCGCGATGTTCGCTCGGGTAACAAGGGAATTCGGAGCGTCGGATTTACCGTTCCGAAATACGACGAGAAAAAACTCGACACCTCGACGCTGATTATGGCTTCGAAGCTCCGCACGACGACCGAGCGCGATATTGGCGGTATGTTCGTCATCGGCGGCGCAAAGGTTATTCCGAACCTGGCGGGAACCTACAAAAAGGGTCAGGAGATAGGAATTTACATGCAGGTTTACAACGCCGGAATCGACCAGACAACGCTCCGACCTGCGGTTGACGTTCAATATGTTCTGGTAAAAGACGGCAAGGAAGTTTTGAATCAGCCGGAAAACTGGGAGGGCTTGAGCGATTCGGGACAGCGCCTGACATTAGCCAGGTTGCTTCCGACCAATGCGATGCCGCTCGGCAGTTACGAGCTGAAAATCAAAATCAAAGACCGCGTGAGCGGGCAGCTTCTCGAAAAATCGAGCAAATTCACGATTACTCAATAATAGTTGTGAAATTGAAATTTAAGCCGACGTTTTTTTTGAAACGTCGGCTTTTTTGTTTGTAAAGAGAAGTTCTGAAGACCGGCTTTAGTTTGATACTGTTCGTGATTTAACTAACTGAAGCTGGCACTTGAAGCTCGCATTACTTCTTCAGAAAATTATCAAACCACAGTTGAAAAACCAGCAAAGTCCAAAGTTGTTTGTGATGCGAAGCCGCGCCGGTTTCGTGTTCTTTGATTAGTTGCTGGACAAAATCGGAGTCAAACAATCCCTGATTTTTCAGCCTTTCGGGAGCCAGCAAATCGTGCAGCAGCGGATTAAGACGCTGCTTTAGCCATTCGGCAATCGGAATTCCGAAACCTTTTTTCGGGCGCTGCAAAATCGCTCTCGGCAGCAGCGGTTCGACCGCCTTTTTTAGAATGTATTTACCCTTGCTGCCTTTCAGCTTGTATTCGAGCGGCAAGCCGGCGGCAAACTCTGCGACGCGCGGGTCGAGAAACGGCGCGCGGACTTCGAGTGAAACCGCCATCGAAGCGCGGTCAACTTTCGTTAAAATGTCTTCCGCCATATAAAAATTGAGGTCGAGAAACTGCATTTGCTCGATTTCGTCCGCCGCATCGCAAATTTCCAGCAAATCCTTCGCGCCTTTGTAAATATCATCAGAAGTTGCCGCCAAAACGTCCCGTGACAAAAGCCGCTGCTGCTCGTCAATCGAGAACGACCCGAACCACGAATGGTGGCGCGTTACCAAATCGTATTTCGACGCCGCGACAAATCGTTTCGCCTTGTAATCAAACGAAAGATTCCTGGTCGAAACCGGCAGATTATTGACCACCGGTTCGATTAATCCGTTTCTGAGCAGGCGCGGAATTTTGCCGTAGATATTCGCTACCTTATGACCGAAATACATCGGATATCCGGCAAAAATCTCGTCGCCGCCGTCGCCGCCGAGCGCGACCGTCACGTATTTGCGGACAAAACGCGAAAGCAGAAACGTCGGCAGCAGAGAGCCGTCCGACATCGGTTCGTCAAGCCATGTCCCGATTTCCGAAATCAAATCCGCCGCCTTTCCGACGCTTAATTTATCTTCGTAATGTTCCGTGCCGAGATGATTCGCAACTTGCCTCGCAAATTTTGATTCGTCGAATGAATCTTCTTCAAAACCGATGGAAAAGGTCTTGACCTTTCCGGTCGAAAACTGCGTCGCAAACGCCGCGACGGTCGAAGAATCGACGCCGCCGCTCAAGAGAATCCCGAGCGGAACGTCTGAGACGAGCCGCATTCGCACGGCGTCCGCAAGTAATTCGCGCAAATCTTTGGCGGCTTTTTCTATGACAGGCGTCGAGCCGTTTTTGTGCCACGAAAGATTCCAGTAACGACGCACTTTTATCTCGCCCTTTTCAACCGTTAAAAGATGCGCCGCCGGAAGTTTTGAGATGCCTTTGTAAATCGAAGCGGGCGCGGGAACGTAATCGAACGACAGAAATTGCCGCAGCGCGTGCGTGTCGATTTCGGGTTTTACGGCAGGATTTGCAAGCAGCACTTTCGGCTCGGACGCAAAAATCAATTTTCCGTCAAACACGCCGTAATAAAGCGGTTTTTCGCCGAAACGGTCGCGGGCAATCAGCAGTTTTTCGCGGCGTTTGTCCCACAAAGCGAACGCAAACATCCCGTTGATATGTTCGAGCATCGCTTCGCCGTATTCTTCGTAAAGATGCGGCAAAATTTCGGTGTCAGTCTGAGTTTCAAATTTATGTCCGCGTTTCTCTAAATCGGCACGAACCTCGCGAAAGTTATAAAGCTCGCCGTTCATCACAACGACTACCTGTTTATCTTCCGAATAGACCGGCTGCTCGCCCGTCGCAAGGTCGATAATCGAAAGCCGACGCATTCCGAGCGCGACTTGGTTCTCAACCCACAAACCTTCCGAATCCGGTCCGCGATGCTTCATCCGCTCGCACATCGCGTGCAGCGTGGCTTCACCGTTCTGTGAAGATTTATTTTCTAAATTTATCCAGCCTGCTATTCCGCACATTTCTAAAAACTTCTCTCTGCAATAATTTTAACCATGCCGTTTTCAAGCTCGTTCGTCACGGAAAAAAATCCTAAACCATTTAATTCATCGACAACCAATCGCGGATTCAAATGTTCCTTAGCTATTTTCATCGAATCCAATCCGTTCGCGCACGGCGTAAATCGTTTTGTCCTGCGATTCGTGATAGGTGCGAACGAGCATTTCGGCTAATAAACCCATCAAAATAAACTGAATCGAGATGGCAAACATCACGATGCACAAGATCGGCAGCGGCGTTTCGACAAAATCGGCGTGGTATTGCGGCAGCCCGAGACGATTCGCAAATTTGAGGAAGACCGCGTAAAGTCCCGAAATAATCGAAAGAAAAAACGTGAGCATCCCGAACGAGCCGAAAACGTAAATCGGTTTCGTGTGATATTCCGCCATGAATTTGATGGTTATTAAATCGAAAACGACCTTGATTGTTCTGGAAATTCCGTATTTTGATTTACCCATTGTGCGGGCGTGATGGTCAACCGGGATTTCCGTCACACGCGCGCCTGCCCAACTCGCATAAATCGGGATAAAACGGTGCATTTCACCGTAAAGCCGCACGTCCTGCAAAACGTCGCGGCGATAGGCTTTCAAAGAACAACCGTAATCATGCAGCGGTACGCCGCCAATCCACGAGATAATCTTGTTGGCGATTTGCGACGGCAGCTTGCGCGAAATCATCTTGTCCTGCCGGTTTTTGCGCCAGCCGGAAACCACGTCGTAGCCTTCGTTCAGTTTTTCCAGCAGCCGCGCAATGTCTTTCGGGTCGTTTTGAAGGTCGGCGTCCATCGGAATCAGAATCTCGCCTTTCGCCGCGTCGATTCCGGCGCTCATTGCCGCGGTTTGACCGTAATTGCGGCGCAAACTGATGACGCGCACGCGTTCGTCTTCCGAAGCGATTTCTTTCAGGATTTTCAGGCTTGAATCGGTCGAACCGTCATCGACGTAAATTACTTCCGCCGTTTTGCCCAAACTGTCTAAGGCTGCCTGAATCTTCGCGTGCATCGGGCGCAGATTTTCTTCTTCGTCCAGGACGGGTAAAAAGAGCGAAAGCTCGGGCGCTGGCGCTGCCTTTTCCAAATCGATTTGTTTCGGTTGTACGGAATTCATTTTCTTCGGGTACTGCAAATGTATTAATTTACTGTTTTCCGCCGAAAAAATACAGCCTCAAGACAATGGAAAGCTGAAAATGGATAATGGATAATAAAATGAGTATTGAAAAATGACTTTTTGGCAAATCATCAATCGGCTCGTACAGTTTGTTAAACCTTACAAGTTTCTAATCGTGCTTTTGCTGCTGCTGACACTTGTCGGGGCAGCTGCCGCACAGGTCAACGCGCTCGTTCTGCGTTATACGGTCGACACGATTCAGAATCTTCTGGATACCGGTCGGCACGCGCAGGGAAGTCTCTCGCTGCTCGCTTTTATCAGTGCGATTTTGTTTGGAAAGGAAATTATTAATATCGCCATTCGCTACGGGCAAAGTATGATTGGCGAAAATCTGCGCGTCAATCTTTCGAGCCAGCTTTCGCAGTTCGCTATCGAAAAGGTTTTGACCTACAATTACGCCTTTTTCGCCGACGACGAAAACGCGACCGGCAAGCTGCAGACGCGAATCGACCGCGGCGCGGATAGTTTGACAAAGTTTATCCAAAACATCTTTATCGACCTTTTGCCGCTGGTCGCAAATGCCGCGCTGGCGCTCGTTTTAATGTTCAATGCCAATTTTTACGTCGGGCTCGTCGCGTCGCTAATCTCGCCGGTTTATTTTCTGCTGAGCTGGAAACAGGCGGATTTGCTGAAAGGCGTGCGGCGCGGGCTGCGGGCGTTGCGCGAAACTAAAACCAACGGGCTTTTCAACATTATCGAATCCATCATCGTTATCAAATCGTTCGTTCGCGAAGACTACGAACGAGAAAAACAGGTCGTGTTAAAGCAGAATTTAATCGACGCGCAGCTCAAACAGCGCAAAACGAATTATACTTTCGACGCGCTCAAAACCTTTGCCGAACAGGTTGGAATAACTCTAATCATTATCCTGACGTCGTATTTCGTGCTCGACCAGAAAATGACCGTCGGCGCGATTATGTTTCACATTCTGCTTTTCAATAACGTTTCTGCACCTATTCGTCAGCTTCACCGGATTTACGACGAAATTAACGAGGCGATGACTTATGCTGAAGGTTTTTTCGAAGTTCTCGACGCCGATTATGCCATCGAAGAAAGCGGCGCGCTGAAAGCGGAAAATCTGAAAGGCGAGTTTGAATTAAAGAATGTAAATTTCACATACCCGAACGGGACGCAGGCGCTTTTTGATGTTTCGATGAAAATTCCGGCGGGCAAATCCGTCGCCTTTGTCGGGCTGTCGGGCGCGGGAAAATCGACTTTAATAAATCTTTTATGCAAATTCTACGCGCCTTCGAGCGGCGAAATTTATCTCGACGGCAAAAATCTGCTCGATTACGACACGCATATTCTCAGAAAGAAAACCGGGCTCGTATTGCAGAAAAACCATATTTTTCGCGGCTCGATTGAAGAAAACATCCGCTACGGTGAGATGCGGGCGAGTTTCGCCGAAATACAGGAAGCGGCGCGAAAAGCCTATCTGCACGACCAAATCGAAGAGCTTCCGCACAAATACGAGTCCGACGCGCAATCGCTTTCCGGCGGGCAGCAGCAGCGAATTGCGATTGCGCGGCTTTTTCTGAAAAATCCGCCGATTATCTTCCTTGATGAACCGACCGCGAGCCTCGACGCAGTGGCGACCGAGCAAATCAAAAACAGTCTCGACGCGATTAAAGAAAACCGCACGGTCGTCGTTATCTCGCACAGCATTTCGCAGATTCTCGATGCGGACGTGATTTTTGTACTTAAACAAGGGCGCGTGGTCGAAAGCGGAACGCACGAAGAGCTTTACGAAAAAGGCGGAACTTACTCGGAGATTTTCAACGCGTCGGCGCGGAGCCTGAATCTGGACAGAATTTCGAGAACTCTGGAAGCCGAGCTTATCAAATAAAATAGAAAAAGCCGCTGCGTGCGGCTTTTCTTTCAAGTTTTAGTAATTATTAATAGCGGCGAATCCGGCGACCGTTGTAATAGTAATAGCGGCTGTTGGTGTTGTAGCTGCGTCTGGTTTGACGACGTTCGCGGCGCACATCGCGTATGTCTTCACGATATTCGCGAACCGCTTTCCGGTAATTACCCTGTCTGACTCTTCTGCGAAAATCTTGCCGAGCATCGCGTTTATCTTCACGAAACTCGCGTCGCGTCTCGCGTCTATTTTGTCTGCTGTATTGAGCGTTTGCCGTATCAAAACCGATAAGTATAAATGCGAAGGCAAACACTATCATTGTGATTTTTAGTATATTTCTCATAATTCCCCCTTACTTTTAATTTTTTGCACGGTTTTGTTTCAAAAATTGTGCTCTTTTTTTACACAAAGAAAAAGTTTCGATGTGTTATAAAGACAAGTTCGCAAGCCCTATGCCACTTTGTGCGGATTAATGTAAAGAATTGTAAAAACGACCGGCAACGGAAAAGCAATGGAACGGAATTTTCCATTATTCGCAGAAGAATTCAAACGCCGCACTGCGAGCGGTTTGATCAGTTCATAAATCTGTTTCACCTCTGCATAAATCAAATTCACCTTTGCTCAAGATAATTTAATGCGCGCAGGCTATTTTTTAGTTGCCGTGATGACGATTGAGACGCCGAACGGAAAATCGAAGTTTTTGAGCCACAATCGTTCGGCGCTGAAGATTTTACCGAAGATTCCGTTAAGCGCAGAAACGTTGACGTTGTTTTCCGACTCGGGTTTGATGCCGGTGATTTTCATTAAGGTTCTGCCGGCGAGGATTGGCGCAAAGAATGTCCAGTTGGCGTAAGTCGCGCGCTCGATTTCAAAGCCGGCTTTTTTTAATCTTTCGATAATCTGTTTTTTTGTGTAGCGAATGCGGTGATTTGAAATGTCGTCCTGCACGCCCCAGAGCCACATAAAGGCGGGCACGAAAATCAGAGTTTTGCCGCCTTTTTTGAGGACGCGGTGCATTTCTCTTAAACCGGCAACGTCGTCGTCGAGATGTTCGACGACATCGAGCGCGGTCACAACGTCGAAGCTTTCGTCGTCAAACGGAAGTTTTTCGGCTAAACCTTTATGAACTTTCAAGCCTTTCGCGCGGCAGAATTCGAGCGCGTCGTCCGAAACATCGACGCCTTCGGATTCGCCGAAATTAGCAAGCATTTCAAGATTCGCGCCCGTTCCGCAGCCGACATCGAGAATGCGGATTTGGGATTTGGGATTTGGGATTTGAGCGGCAATTTGCCCGAGAAAGCTTTCGAGTATCGCGCGGCGACCGACGAACCACCAGTGCGAATCTTCGACGCGGTTCATAATCGCGTAAGTATGCTGCTCCATTTCCTGCGGCAGTGCTGAACTCATAAAATCTCTCGCCTGCAAAAAAGGCGTAAAGCGTAATTTAACAAACCGGCGAGCAATTAAAAAGCCCGCCGTTAAAGACAAACTATAGCAGATTCCAGAAACGCAGACACCTCGCCAGCATCTTTGCCGAGGGCGGGTCAATCGTTTTAAGCTGCGCCAGATATTGAAGCGCCGCCGCTTTATCGCCGAGCTTGGCAGACAATACTCCGGCGTTGAAAATCGCCGGCGCGTTGTTCGGGATAAACGAAAGCGAGCGTTTATACATTTCGAGAGCTTCACGCCGCCGACCGTTATCGCGCAGAAAATTCGCGTAAAGTTGCATGCTTTGCGCGGCGTCGGGTTTAAGTTCAAATAATTTATTGTAAGCGGCGACGGCTTCTTCCGTCTTGCCGTCTTTCGCGTAAATACCGGCTAAACCGAGATATGAACCCGGATAATTCGGCGCAACGGCAATACTTCTTTTATAGATTTCAGCCGCTTTTTCGTTGTTGCCGGCGGTCGAATAAACCGTTGCGAGCGATTGGTAAACGTTCGGGTCTTTCGGATTTGTCTGCAAGACTTCCTCAACATACGTTTCGGCTTCATCGATACGACGCGTAAAGCCTAACGTTCCTATCAAAGTCAACCGGACGTTCAAATCCGAAGGGTTTTCTTTCGCGGCGCGTTTCATATCATCGATTTGCGCAGCGTTTTGCTGGCGCGCGCGCGTTACTCTGAGAAACATCAAAACGAATTCGTTGCCGGGCTTGAGCTGTTCGGCTTCCTGCAAAACGGGCAGCGCGTCGGCAAAACGTCCCGATTCAAAAAGCGCTAAGCCGAGCCCCATTTTAGTGACAAAATCTTTCGGGTCAATCGCCTCGGCTTTTTTCAGCGGCGCGACTGCCGCTTCATATTGCGCGGCTGAATTGAGCATCGAGCCGAGCTCGCCCAGATAACGGAAATCATTTGGCGCAAGGTCGACGGCTTTGCGCAGCGCGGCGATTCCGTCCGCCGCTTTGCCGCGCCGTTTTTCGCTGACTCCAAGGTAATAAAGCGCGTCGGTCAGGCGCGGTTCCAGTTCGACCGCTTTCTGAAAAGCGTTAACGGCTTCTTCGTGCTGCCCGAGTTCGAAATAGATTTTTCCCGAATAGTAATAAGCCGCCGGATTTTTCGGCTCGATTTCCATCGCTTTTCGTGCCGCGGAGAGCGCTTCCGCATCGCGTTCGAGACGCAGGTAGTTTTGCGCCAGCGCCAGCTGATACGCGGCTGAATCCGGTCGGCGGCGCGCCAGCATTTCATAAATTTCGACGGCTCTCGAAACGTTGTCGGAGCCAGCCGAAGATTCGGCGGCGGCATTGAGCAAAAATTCGTCGTCGGGAAATTTTTGTAACGCCGCTTGCGCTTTCTGCGCCGCTTCCGCATAGCGCTTTGCGTTTTGCAGCGCGGCGATTAATGCGAGATGCGCGTCCGGTGAATTTCCGCCGAGCCGCACGCCCGCTTCGCATTGCTCGACGGCTTCCGCATGGTTTTGCGTAAGGCTTAAGGAACGACATAAAGCGGTATGAAAAGTCGGCTCGTCGGGCGCCAGCCGGACGGCTTCGCGAAACGGCGCGATTGATTCCCGGATTTGTTTTAGTCCTAATAAAGCCGCGCCGATGTTGGCGTGTGCGGCGGCGTTTTGCGGCTCTACCTGCGCGCCCTTCCGAAACGCTTCGAGCGCTTCGGAATATCTTTTTTCCCTTAGAAAATTAACGCCCTGATTAAATAAATCGGTCGCGGTTTTATTTTGGGCGGAAGTCTGGATAAAAAAAGCCGGAAGAATTGCGGCGAGCAATAAAAGTTTTTTGAGTTTGGGCATTGCGACTACCTCGAAGTTATAGAGTGGAAAAAAGATTATAGCAGAAAGGCTGAAAACTAGCGCTGAACTAACCGTCCCATTTCGCTCGCTGAAGCGCCGACGTTAACGCCCAATTCCAGATTGTAGCTTTCCCTTAAACGACGCCGGATGCCGTCGTGGTCAACGAAGCATCGACCGTCGCCCTCGCGCCCGAGAATCATTAAGTTCAAGCCTTCTGCCAGATATTCTTGACGACCGATTTGAATCATATATTCGCCCGCCGCGATATGCGCCGCCCATTCCATCTCGTAAAGATTCGGATTAAAAACGCTGAGCGGATTAACGTCGGCGTTCGAGAAGCTTTCGATAACCTGCGCGTAGTCGAGCGCGTGCTGGTTTTCGTGAACAAAAGTTCCCTCGCAGCCGCGTTGAAAACCCGTGTCAATCGTTTCTTCGGCAATCGTCACGAAAACTTCGCCTAACGCCTCTCTCAGACTCAGTCTTTCCGAAGCGATTTTATCGTTGGTCGCGGGTGGATTGATAACGCCTGAAATGCCCGAAGCATTAACCATTTTGACAGGATGAACGCAGACGAGCATATCCGAATCGAGAATCAGCCGTGCCGAGCGCCGGTGGTGCTCGTTGCCCTTTTCCAGAATCGTCTGAAAAGCGTCTTCGACGGATTGGCGATATTTTTTGGCGACTCCTTTATCGAATTTCATAGTTTTCCAAACCCGCACCAGGAATTTTGATTGTGCCAGATTATCTGGACGTCCTGCGCGCCGATTTCGTTCCACCAATTTTCAAAATCACCGCGCGAGATATAAAACGCGGTCGGCGCGACCAGATGGTCAAAGACGATGTTGTGCTGTTCGCGCCAGCCGAACGTGCCGAGATGATTGAGATAATCGTTGTAGAAAAGTTTGCTGGCGAGCGGTTTCGCGCCCTTGTTGAGCGGTTTGTAAATCAGTTTCGAGGCGAGAAAAACGCCTAAGGTCGGAAGCTTCGACAATTGATAAAGCGTCGGCTGATTGATTTTCGACGTAAACCCTTCACGAATCGGGTTGACGTATTTCGTAATCCACTCGTTGTTTTCCGCGCCGTAAACCCACGCCGAAACGGCGCCGCCTTTTTTCACTTTGGAGGCGAGCGAGAGAAACGCCTTTTTCGGTTCGGGCGTGTGATGCAGAACGCCGACCGAAAAGGCGTAATCGAACGCTTTTTTGAGCGGCAGCCGGAAAATGTCGGCTTGGATGATATGAACATTCGGCAAATGACGCGTTGCCTGAAACGCCGATTCGACCGCGATGCTTAAATCTATTCCGACGACTTCCCGCGCCCCCCAGTTTGCCGCCAGCGACGTGTGACGACCTTTGCCGCAGCCGCCTTCAAGCACGATTTTATCTTTAAAAAATTCGGGTTCGACCGGCTGCAGCCAGCCTAAAAACTGGTCGGCGTATTTTTCGTCTTCCTGCGTAAAATGCGTCCATTGCCAGCCGAAATTTTCGGCGGTGTCAGCCTTGTCCTGTTCGATTTTGTCGAGGTCGGCAAAGCGCGGAATTCCGCGCGTAACCTTATATTCGCGCGAGCATTTTTTGCACGACAAAATCGCTTCGATAATTTCTTTTTCTTCGTAACGACTGGCATAAGCCAGCAAAATATCGCCGCCGCACGATGGGCAGGCAAGTAAATCTAAAAGTTTTTTCTTCATTTAATACAATAAAAACAGTAATTATTAATCGTCTAATTCACGCTTATTAGTGGGAATTTTCTCTTTAAATTCCCTATATTCTTCAAACGGAAACGGCTGCCGCCAGTTAAATTCAAATTCGTCCGTGTCGCGATCAGCGTAAAGCTGATTAAAAGTTTCGGCAAATGTTTCGCAAACATCCGTTATTTTTCCATTGTGCGAGTAAACCAGTTCGCGGGTTTCCGTTTCGCGCTCTTCGGTCGGATATTGATAAATTTCGAGCGAAACATCTTCGCCATCACGAACGAAACGAAAATCGAATTCTTCCGGGTCTCGATTCCAATGCAAAATGTATTCGGTTTGAGTCGAATTTCCGTCCAGTAAACTGCTTAAAATTCGCAGGAGCTCAGGCAACGCGCGCTCGTGCGGCGTGTGCGCCGTCGTCGTATGAAACTCGTTTTCACCGTCCGAAAAACCGATTGACATCCAGCCGCACTGCGGGCTGTTGAAACTGACTTCGAGTTTGTTTTCCATAATTCTCAATTTCCAATCAAGTATGGTAACTTTAAGTTGAAATTTCTGGCAAACAAAAAGGAGAAAAAGCGATATGAATTTTAAAGTGCCGGTCGTCAAGGTTTGTATTTTACTGCTTGTCCTGCAGTTTGCTGCGGCAGTTCCGGCACAGAAAAGAAAACCTGTTAAAAAAGCTCCGCCGCGCGCCGTTTTTCTTGAAGATAATTCGCTGAAAATTCCCGAAATCAAGGATTTTGCGTTTGTCGTAGAGATTGACGACAGCGCCAACGCAACGCTCGGAATTCAAAAAACGGAAAATTCTCGTGTACTGGCAGATGCTTCGTCAAACAAAAATCTGATAGACTTTTTCACCGCATTCCGGCTTTTGCAAATGGGCAAAACTCCGGTCAAAACTCAAATCTCGCCGCTTGACCCGATTATCATTGTGAAAGCCGATGATTCATTAAATTTCGGTCAGATTGTGGAAGTAATTAAATCGCTGAGAGTTTCTCCGAAACAAAAAATAAAGCTCCAAATTGCAGAAAATTATTATGTTGCGATTCCGCCGCCCATAGACGAAAACGAATTTCCGAAACCCAACCCAAATTACCTGCTTGTTGCATTGCAGGACGATTCGAAAATTTTGCTGAATCGGGAAGAATACGGAACTTTTAATAATACCGCGCCGCTCAAAGAAATATTGGATAAAGTTTTTAAGATGCGGGAAAACACGGGAATTTTTCGGTCCGGCACAAATGAAGTTGAAAAAACGGTTTTTGTGACGGCACCGGATTCGGTAAAATTCGGCGATGTCATTAAACTGATTCAGGAAATAGCCGGCGCGGGCGCCGCCCCAATCGGATTGCAGATAGACGTCCTTGAAATAAAAGTAGTATATAAATGAAACAATATCAGGCACTTCTCAGGCATATTTTAGACCACGGAACACGTCACGAGGACAGAACCGGCGTCGGCACTCTGAGCGTTTTCGGCTATCAAACGCGCTATGATTTGCGCGAAGGTTTTCCGATTGTGACGACCAAGCGAGTTCCCTTCCGATGGGTTGCCGAAGAGCTTTTCTGGTTTTTATCGGGCGATACGAACGAGAAAAATTTGCAGGCGCGCGGCGTCGATATTTGGGCGGAATGGGCTGACGCGGAGCACACCAGTCGGTTTGGGCGGGAAACGGGCGATTTAGGACCGATTTACGGCTATCTGTGGCGCAGCTTCGGCGGCGATTACCCGGCGATGAACGGATTTGACCAGATAAAAGATTTGATCGAGCAGATTGAAAAAAATCCTAATTCGCGCCGCCTGATTGTTTCGGGCTGGAATCCTGAAACCGCCGCGCAAGTCGATTTGCCGCCGTGTCATACGCTTTTTCAATTCAAAATCGAAAGCGAACGCGTTCTGCACTGCCAGCTTTACCAGCGCAGCGCCGACGCTTTTCTCGGCGTGCCGTTTAATATTTCGTCTTACGCGCTTTTAACCGAAATGATAGCGCACGTCTGCGATTTAGAGGTCGGAGAATTTATACACACTTTCGGCGATTTGCACATTTATCTCAATCACCTCGAACAAGTCGAAGAACTTCTGAAGCGCGAGCCGATGCCATTGCCGAAACTTGAATTCGTAAACGCGGAAAATTTGAAAGGTTTGCCGGGCTTACTCGATTTCAAATACGAAAACTTAAACCTCGCCGGCTACAAATCGTACGGAAAAATCGCCGCGCCGGTCGCAATCTAATAAAAAAGGCAAGATTTTTAAGTCTCGCCTTTTTTATCGTTAATTTTTTATAACCGAATATTCGATGCGCCGGTTTAGAAAACGATTGTCTTCGCTGTTGTTCGGCACTTTCGGCTTTGTTTTGCCGTAACCTTTGACCTGCAAAGCGTCGGGTCTGACAGCGAATTTAATGAGCGCCTCCCGAACGGTTTTGGCGCGATTTTCCGAAAGCGTCTGGTTGTCGGCATCCGAACCACGGTCGTCCGTGTGTCCGCCGACTTCCAAAACCGTGCTCGGCGGCAGATTTTTAATAAAAGTTGAGGCGCGTTCCAGAAACTTCAGCCGCGCCGACGGTATATTATACTTTCCGCTGTCGAAGTTAATAATGAAAATATTGAGCGCTTTGACTAATTGCTCAGCCGTGTAGTTCGGGGCGGCTGGCAAGGCATCGAGCGCGGCATTTGCACAGCGTTCCGCCTTGTCGAATTCGCCGAGCCGGATGTTCGCGCAATCGTCGTTTTGGGCGGTTTTAATCGTTGGAGTTCCGGTCGTTTGGGTCTGAATGCCGCCGGTCTGCGTGCAGCGTGCCGTAATCGTTTCGCTGCCGCCTTCGATTCCCTTTATATCGCGCGGCTCACAGGTAAAACTTGGATGCTTGATTTCAATTTTCTTGATTTCATTGGCTCTTAAGCCCTGCAGGCGAATCGTTCCGTCGCCATCCGTTATGCCCCAGCGGGTGTTGTCAATCCAAACTTCGCTGCGGGGCGGAGCGCTTTGAATAATGATTTCAAAACTCGTCGGACGCAAAAAGAAATAATAGACCAGGAAAATGACGATGACGGCGAGAAATAATAAGGTCATAATTCCGCCGACCGCCCAGAACCAGCCCGGAATTCCGCCTTTTTTTTCTTCTTCCTTCTTCTGCGCGGCGGCTTGGGTCGGCGTCGGCGGCAGATTTTGATATTTATTGCGTTCGGCTTCGGGCAGCTGAATATAAGGCGAGGTCATGCCGTAATTTGTTTGCGCGCCGGCTTTTTCGCCGCCGAAATCATTGTCGGGAAGTTTGATATTCGCCTCACTGACACCCCAATCCGGCGCGTTCGGTTTTTGTGCCGAAGGCATATAGGTTTTGTTGAAATCCGGCTCGTCTTTTATCGGCGGAATGTTGGCGACGGTTTTGCCCCAATCGTCGGCGGGCGGCTGCGGTGCGAATTTCGGCGTGTTGTAATTAGTTTTTTCCCAATCGCTCGACTCAATATCGTCGGCACGCGGAATATTCGGCGTGGTTTTTGAAAAATCGTCAGGCGGCAGACTCGGAACTTTTTTTGAATCACTCACAGCTTTTTCTCCTTACGCTTGCAAACAAAGTGAACGCGGAAATTCATTTTAACACAAATTTTTAAAGTAAAAAGGCAAAAGTAAAAAGGCAAAAGTTAAGAGCATTTCAAGTAATTGCTCAAATTTAAATAAAACCGCTTTTTTACTTTTACCTTTTTATTGTTGTCTTTTGTCTTTTTACTTTTACTTTATATTCGGCGGCTGCGCGTTTTTCGTGCGGACGGTAATTCCTTCCTGACCGAGCAGAAAAACGCGGCGCGCGTCGTAGCTCGAAGTGTTGGTCGGAAAGTAAGAAAGCATATACCGGTTGTTGCGAAGCTCGTCGCAGATGGCTTTGGCGGCGGTGGACGGGTCATCAAACGAGAAGCTTCGCCCGCCGGTGCCTTCCGTCAGCTGCGTCAAAACGGCTTGCGCCTTCGGCTGATTTCTTTTGAACGCGCCGTTTGAGCGGTCGGGAATTTCCATCGTGTAAAGCGTGATGTTTTGGTTTTGCAATTGAGCGAGCGCTTTGTCGAACTCGGTTTTACTTCCGCGGTCGATGCCGTCGCTGATTAAAACAATAACGGCTTTACGCGTTCCGGGCATAAGCGGCGCTAAGACTTCTTTGGTCGTTACGCTGAGGGCGTCAAATAGAAACGGATTTCCCTGTTTGCGCAAATTTCCGAGCGACGTTTCCATCTTTTTCGCGTCGTCCGTCCATTCCTGTATGATTTCAGGCTTTTCGTCATAGGCGACGACAAAAAGCTGGTCGCCCTCGAAAATTTCGTAGGCAAATTCCATTATCGCCTTTTTCAGGCTCTCGACGTCGGCGCGCAGGGTCTGCGAATTATCAATCAGCAGAACGATTTTCGCGGGCGACGGGTCGTAGCTGAAATTCTTGATTTTCTGCTCGATGCCGTTCTCGTAAAGAAAAAGGTTTTCAACCTTTATCGGGTCTTTTGAATTCGCGCGCGTCGCGACGACGTTCAGTATCGAGCCGTCCGTGTCGGCGGACGAACGAACATTGTTGCGTGATTGTCCGGGGGCGAAAGTAATCAAAACGAAAATCGAAACCAATGCAACAAGTTTTTCCGCGCCGTATCTCATCTTTTTAATCCTTTTTGGTTGAAGTATCTTTGACCGCCGAGTCGGTTTTTTCTTTTGATGCAGTTTCGGTCTTGGCGGTTGATTCGGCTCCGGAACTTTTTTCCGCGCCGTCGTTTTTCTTGCCGGCGTAATCGGTCACATACCAGCCTTCGCCCTTAAACTGAAAACCGGTGCGCGAAACTTGCTTTTCCAATTTTCCGCCGCAGTTTTCGCAAACCGTCAGGAGCGCGTCTGACATCTTCTGCATTTTCTCTATATGCGTTCCGCAATCCACACATTTATATTCGTAAATAGGCATAATTTTTTAGAGGTGAGAAATGAGAAGTGAGAAGTAGGAATAATTTTCACTTCTCATTTCTCACCTCTCATTTATATTTACCAGTTGGTTGCCGTAACTTTTTCGGCTTCGCCGTGTTCGGCTAAAAATCTTTCGGCGTCAATCGCCGCCATGCAGCCCGTTCCGGCTGCCGTAACAGCCTGCCGGTAATATGAATCCTGCGCGTCGCCGCAGGCAAAAACGCCCGGCACGTTGGTTTTCATTGTCCGACCTTCGGTTTTTAAGTATCCGACCTCGTCCATATCGAGCACGCCTTCGAAAAGCTCGGTGTTCGGTTTGTGCCCGATTGCGATAAAAACGCCTTCGGTCGGGAAAATGCTTTCTTCGTTTGTTTGATTATTAAAAATTCTGATTCCCGTCACGCCTGCCTCCTTCGAGCCCAGGATTTCCCTGACTTCCGTGTTCCAGAAAACTTCGATTTTGTCGCTCGACAGAACGCGTTCCTGCATGATTTTCGAGGCGCGAAACTCGTCGCGGCGGTGAACAATCGTTACTTTGGTCGCAAAGCGCGTTAAAAAAGTCGCTTCTTCCATCGCCGTGTCGCCGCCGCCGACGACGACCAGCGGGCGGTTGCGAAAGAAAAATCCGTCGCACGTCGCGCACGCCGAAACGCCGTTGCCGCCCAAGCCTTCCGGAACCGGCTCTTCGCCCGGAATGCCGAGCCATTTGGCGGACGCGCCGGTCGAAATAATCAAAGTTTCCGCTTTGATGACGGTCGAAACTTCCGCGCTGTCCTGGCTTTCCTTGCCGTAGAGCGTGAACGGGCGTTTCGATAAATCGACCTTATCAATCCAGACGTTGATGATTTCCGTGCCGAAGCGCTCGGCTTGCGCCCTGAATTGGTTCATTAATTCGGGTCCTAAAATTCCGCTCGCAAACCCTGGATAATTTTCCACATCGGTCGTAATCGTCAATTGTCCGCCGGGCTGCGGTCCGTCGATGACGAGCGGTTCGAGCTGCGCGCGCGAAGCGTAAACCGCAGCGGTCAAACCAGCCGGACCCGAACCCAAAATCACGACCTTTTTATTAATTTCCGTTGTTGGCATAAAAATTTATAATTTCTCCGTTGTCGCCGAAAATTCAAAAAAACGTTTTCGAATATAGCATTTTCAGCGACGCTTATAGTATAACTTAAACCATAAGTTAGTCGAATTCGACTCAAAAGCTAATGCCTGGAAACGGAAAATTTATTTCCGACGCGGAAAAGCAACTTAAATCATTTATAACTTTTACAGTTATTCGTGTTAAACTATACGGGTTTTACTTATTCTTGATTCCCAAATTTTAATTTGGAATGGCAACCGATATGTCGCCCCAATTTGAAGAAAAACGCTTTGCGCTGAGGATGGCACTACGCCTACCGATCGTCGTTTCGGGGCGTGCCGATGACGGTGCGGCGTGGAGCGAACCGACCGAAACCGACGATATTTCCACAACCGGCACGCTTTTTCACTTAAATCAGAAAGTTTCGAATGGCGAAAGCCTTTACCTGCGCTCGCATCGCCCGGACGGCGTTCCGGTCGAAGTCAAAGCGCGCGTCGTGCGGGTTGCGCCGGCGGTTCATGGAACGTCGCGAATCGGCGTCGAAATCGTCGAATCAAAAGAAAACTGGCTGCGTCTTTTCGTCGCGTGGGTTGCCGACGACCAAAGCGAAGAAGAGTAGATAACTGAAAACGGAAAGTGGAAAATGGAAAATTTTTAAACTCATTAATTTTCCATTTTCCACTTTCCGTTTTACATTTAGAAATCTATGTCAAATTACGAAACAATTACCGTCGAAAAACGCGAAAAGATCGCGCTTATCACCATCAATCGTCCCGATAAATTGAATGCCTTGAATAAGCAGGTACACGCCGAAGGCGTGGCGGCGCTCGATGAACTGCGCAAGGACGATTCGGTGCGCGTCGTGGTCATCACGGGCGCGGGCGAAAAATCTTTTGTCGCGGGCGCTGACATCTCGGAATTCGCCGGTCAAACGCCGGTCACGCAGCGCAATTTGTTTCACGAAAAAACGTTTTTTAACTCGATCGACGTTTTCCCGAAACCGGTCATTGCGATGATAAACGGCTTTTGTCTGGGCGGCGGCTGTGAGCTGGCGCTCGCGTGCGACATTCGCGTGGCGAGCGAAAACGCACGCTTCGGACAGCCGGAAATAAACCTTGGGATTATGCCCGGCGGCGGCGGTACGCAGCGTTTGACGCGGCTTGTCGGTGAAGGCAGAGCGATGGAAATTATCCTGACCGGCGACATGATTGACGCGCCGACCGCGCTGCAATTCGGTCTGGTCAATCACGTTTACCCATTGGCGGAACTCGAAGCAAAAACGATGGAATTAGCCGGCAAAATCGCCGAAAAAGCGCCGGTTGCTTTGCAGTTATGTAAGGAAGCCGTCAAGTTTGCGTCAAAATCGAACCTCGATGAAGGCTTGCGGCGCGAAGTCGATTTGTTCGCGATTTGCTTTTCGACCGAAGACAAGCAGGAAGGCGTCGCCGCCTTTCTGGAAAAACGAAAGCCGGAATTTAAAGGAAAATAAGAGTAGTTAAAAGTTAAAAAAGAGCAGCTCATTTGAAATTAAATATTTCGGTAAGCTGCTCTTTTTGTTTAACTTTTAACTTTTAACTGTTGTCTTACGCTTCAAAAGGAATCTCGGCGTTTTGCAGCATACTCAGCTCGTTGCGCGACACCCTTTCCAAAAGCTCCGGTTCGTCGAACATTTTCAAAAGCCCGCGTACGGTTGCGTAACGCGGTTCGTCCGAGATGGTGACGGGCAGATTCACGAAACCGCGAATGTATTGGTCAAGCCCGTTCAAAAGCGCGCCGCCGCCGGTTAGGATAATTCCGCGGTCGTAGATGTCAGCCGCAACTTCCGGTCGAAGCTCGGTCAAAGTGTCGCTGACGAGTTGTGCGACGCGACGGACGATTGATTCGACGACCGGATAAACTTCGCCCGCCGTGATTTCGACCGCGCCCGGACTTCCCGTCTGCACGTCGCGCCCGCGAATCGTCATCGATTTTGAAATGTCTTCGGGCAGATAGGCGGAAGCAAACTGCGTTTTCAGATTTTCGGTTGATTCTTCGCCGACCTGCAGACCGCGATGACGGCGAATATGGTTTGAAAGCGCGACGTTGATTTCGTGGCTGCCGATGCGCGCCGAGGTCGAATGAATAATCGAGCCTTTGGCGACAACTGCAACATTGGTCGTGCCCGCGCCGATGTCGACGATTGCCGACGCGCGTTTGTCTTTCGGACTGACGCCCGCGCCGAACGCCGCCGCCAAGCCTTCTTCCATGACGTAAACCTTTCCGATATGCGCGTCTTCCGCCGCGTTTAAAAGCGCGCGCTGTTCGACGTGCGTGACGTCCGAAGTCATGCTCATGACCGCCTGCGTCGAGACGGTCGAGCCGCCGGATTTTGATTTTTTGACAAAAAAGGCGAGCATTCTTTTCGTCCGCTCAAAATCCGCGACGACGCCGCCCGTCAGCGGAGCGACGACCGTGATGTCGCGTCCTTCGCGCCCAATCATGTCGTAGGCTTCCTGCCCGTAAGCGACGATGTCGTTTGTCAGTTCGTTATAAGCGATATATGAAGGTTCGTCCAGAACAATATCGCGTCCTTTGACCGCGATGATAGTGCTGGCAGTGCCTAAATCAATCGCCATCAAATCGGTTACAAGTTTTTTGAGTGACGAAATTTTCATAACAGATGGAATTTTTTCAAACCCCGAATATTTCCAACCTTGATTTAATTATAAGCGAAAACCGATTTTATCCATATAAATTTTTAATCGTCGCCTAATTCCATTTTACCTCAAACAAGGATACCGGCTGCAAGCGATTTTTTACGGTCAAGGGCGCTTGCGGAAGCAGCGTCACCAAGCCCTCGCATTCGGCGGCGGTCGCGTCGCTTATCAAGATTTGCCCGCCTGCCGCGCTCTTTTCGAGCCGCGACGACAAATTTACAGTATCGCCGATTGCCGTGTATTCCGAACGCTGCTCGGAGCCGACGTAGCCGATAGTCGCGATTCCGGTATGGAGCCCGATGCCGATTTCGACGCGTCCGTAGCCTTCGGCTGACAATTCCTCGTTCAAAGTTTTCAATCTTTTTTGCATCGCGACGGCAGTTTTCAGAGCGTTTTTAGAATCATCGGGCGAAGCGGTCGGCGCGCCGAAAATCGCCATCAAACCGTCGCCGATGTATTTATCCAAAGTGCCGCCGAAAGCGAAGATAATCTCGCTCATCGCCGTAAAATATTTATTTAAAAGACCGACGATTTTTTCCGGGTTTTCCTTCTCGGAAAGTGCCGTAAAACCGCGAATATCGGCGAAGAGCACCGTAATCTTCTGATTGATGCCACCTAGTCTAAACGAATCGGGGTTTTCGAGCAACTGTTTTACCACGTATTCCGGCATAAAACGGCTGTAATTTGCCCGCGCCACTTCTTCACGCGCCAGACGCTTGTGCGCCTTAATCGTTTCGACCGCGACGGCAGTCTGTGCCGCAACCGCGCTGATTAATTCCAAATCGTCGGACGTAAACGCCGCGAACGGGTCGAGACGGTCGGCATAAACGACGCCGTGAACGTTCGATTCGGTAATCAGCGGCGCGCAAATCGTCGAGCGAACGCCCTGCGAAACGATTGAATCCGAGCCGGAAAACTGCGCGTCGGTCTTCGCGTCCTGCGAGAGCAGCGCAATCTTTTCGCGCATCACCTTCTGCGTGATAGTGCGCGAAACCGATAATCTTTCGCTCACCTTTTCCATATTCTCGTCGCGCGCTTTCAAGGCAATCGGGAAAAGACTGTAATCGAGAATTTTCCCGTCGACCGTTTCATCCGCCAGCAGTGCGACGACCCGGTCGGACGGCGTGCCGCGAAAAATCAAATCCGTCGCCCGCATAAAAATTTCTTTCAAGTCAAAGACCGTGCCAAGCGTTTTGCTCATGTCGTAGAGCATTTCGAGGATTTGCGCTTTGCGCCGCAGCTCTTTGATTTCGGCAGGCGAAACCATTTCCGCTTCAATCGAAAGGTTTGAATGTTTACTGATAATCTCGCGCGCCGAGATTAAAAGCTGTGTATGCCCGAGCGGCTGGTCGTCGAAATTAACGCCCGTCGGTGTTTTGACCGGTTCGGTTTCGATCGTCGGCTCGTCTTCGACGGTCTGATAAACCAGGCGGCTTTCACCGATGGTAATCAAATCGCCCTGTTCGAGAATCTTGTCGAGATACGGAATGCCGTTGACAAAAACGCGGTTCACGCTGCGTTTTAATTCGCCGTCGGCAAAATAACCGTCAATCACCTTGAAATAGCCGCCTTCGGTCGCGACCTGCGCGTGATGACGCGAAACGCGGCGGTCATTGAGAACAATATCGTTTTCCTTTGCCCTGCCGATGGAATAGAGTGCGTTTGGGGCGAGTTCAAAATCCCAGCTGTCGCCTGTTGCTTCCGTAATTTTAAGAATAGATTTCACGCTTCGTTAATTGTAAATGGTTAATGTTTAATGGTAAATAATAGCACTCTGAATTTAACATTTACCATTTAGAGTTTACTATTTACCATTATTTTATGATTTATTTCGACAACAACGCGACAACGCAAATCGCGCCGGAAGTTTTCGAAGCGATGCGCCCGTTTTTGACCGAATTTTACGGCAACCCCTCATCGGCGCACGCCGCCGGACGAGCGGTTCGGGAAATAGTTGAAAAATCGCGCCGCCAGATTGCCTCGCTGGTCGGTGCGCGCACGCCGGACGAAATAATTTTCACGTCCGGCGGCACGGAAAGCGATAATTGGGCGATTCTCGGCGTGCTCGAAGCCCACGGGGCGAAAAAACATATCTTGACGACGCGCGTCGAGCACGAAGCCGTCCGCAAAGTTTGCGAAAAGCTGGAAACCGAAGGCTTTGAAGTAACGTGGCTCGAAGTCGATGAGCAGGGCTCTTTAAATTTGGACGAGCTTAAAAACGCGCTGCGCGACGACACCGCGCTCGTTTCCGTGATGCTGGCAAACAACGAAACCGGAATTTTGTTCCCCGTCCCGGAAATCGCCGAAATCGTAAAGGCAAATTCGACGGCGATTTTTCACGTCGACGGCGTCAATGCGGTCGGCAAAATTCCGATTGATTTGAAGGAAACGGCGATTGATTTGTTTTCGCTTTCGGGTCATAAATTTCACGCGCCGAAAGGCGTCGGCGCGCTTTACGTTCGTGAAAACACGAAACTTCCCGCGCGCTTTATCGGCGGCGGGCAGGAATTTTCGCGGCGCGCCGGAACCGAAGCCGTCCATCAAATCGCCGCGCTTGGAAAAGCGGCGGAGCTCGCTGAGGATTTCCCGGCGACAGAGAAAGTTTTCGCTTTGAGAAACAAATTAGAGAACGAAATTTTGCAGAAAATTCCAAATTCTCGTTTGAACGGCACTGCCGATTACGCCCGCCGCCTGCCGAATACGTCGAGCATTTCGTTTGAAAACACGAACGGCGAGGCGATTCTGGCGCGGCTCAATGATTCTGGCGTCGGCGTTTCGACCGGTTCTGCCTGCAACGCCGAAAATCATGCTGCGTCCGCCGTTTTGCAGGCGATGAACATTCCTTACTCGGCAGCCATGGGCGCAATCCGCTTCTCGCTCGGGCGATACAATACCGAAGCGGAAGTAGATTATGTGCTGCAGGCGCTTCCAAAAATAGTCGAAGAGATAAGAAACTTATCTTTGTAAATCATTTACTAATGTTGTTACATTTTTTGGCTTTTTCTAAACTCGCAATCAGGATTGAAATAGGTCCAAATTGATGTCATCAACTCACGAATGTGTTGAAGAATATTGTCAATATCATTTTTAGGAATATGGGATAAAGAATTTACGCTTAAATTAAAAGCTAAATCAAAATCATTTGAAACCTGTGAAAAACTCATGTTGACTTTCCAAACGTAAATTTGACAAGAGCAGTTAAATTCTTCAGGAAATCTTAACTTTCAAACTTCACGCGCCGGTAAATCTCGTCAAGCGTTAATTTCAAATCGACCGATTGAAGTTCGATTTCTTCCGTAAGATCGTTTTCGTCAAAAATATAAGTCAGCCATGAATTGTCGGCTTGCCGGCGGTGAAGTTCGATGTAAGTTTTGTCCTGCCAAACGATAACGTATTCCAGCAAAGTCGAAATGTTTTTGTAAACCGCGAGCTTTTCGTTGCGGTCGGTGCGTTCGGTTGACGGGGAAAGAACTTCGACAATTAAAATTGGTTCTTCACGGTAAAATTCGCTTTTGGGCACTTGGTCGCAGGCGACAAAAACATCCGGGTAATAAAATGTTTGTGCGTCGGCACGAAGTTTCATATTTTCCGAAAAAGGCTGGCAATCGGAATTACGCAGATGTGACCATAAATTGGCGAAAAGGTTTCCTGAAATTATATTATGGGCGGCACTCGCGCCAGCCATTGCGTAAATCTCACCGTAAATGTATTCGTGGCGAAAGTCGCTCGAATTTTCTCCTTTGAGATATTCTTCGGCGTCGAGTTTTGTTTTTAGCTTTGCCAATCCCATAATTCGTTTATTGTAAATCGGAAACCGGAAATCGCAAATAGAAAAATAAACCGCAAATAAAAATCCGCGCGCTGTCTTGTTTTTGAAAATATATGAATTTTAAGAAAATTCTCGACGGTTTATTAATTACTTTATCGGGTTTATTAATTAATTTATCGGTTGTTTTCCCGGCTTTCGCGCAAAAATTGACGATGAAACGGCGCGGCGGTGTCGGGCAAGTTTGGCAGGGCAAAAAAATCCTCTATCGAGTTGCTTTGCGCGGTAAAAAGAATGGACGGGGGCGAAAATACGACGACGCGTTTCCGGCGGGCGCGTGTTTGATTGTCCGGCGCGATGTTCAGGACATCGAATTAGACACCGAAAGCTATCCGAATGTTTCGCGGCTCGAAATTTACCGGACGAGCGGAAAAAGAAGGATTTACATGGAAGCGAATTTAGCAATTTCGCGTATCAGCGATTGGAGTTTGATTAACAGCCCCGATTTTACGTGGGCGATAATTCCCGATAACGGCGAAGCGATGTTTTCGGGTTATTTTTACGTTTCGCCAAACTGCGAGCTCCGTCAAATCACGTTTCCGACCGACAATTATGATTGGGGCAGTACGGAAGACGCGGCGTTTATTGACGCGGCAACGCTTAAATTTTCGCAAATCATCAATCGTTTGGACGGCGGCAAGACAAAGGAAGTAAATATTTTTATCACCCGGGACGGAAATTTTCGCATGGCGGATGTTGATAAATAGCCAAACCATAAAACGCGTTTTATTTGGTAAAATAAAGCGATGAACAATGGCGGGGCGGTATCTTTAGAAGGTTTTGAGGCACAGGTGCCGGAACAATCCATGCTGCTCCGGCGCACGCGCGAGCTGATTCTTGCGCACGGCTGGAACACGACTTCTTATCAAATCTTAAATCCCGGAATAAGGCGCTGGTTTTCTGCGGCGGGCGATGCGGTGGTCGGCTTTGTGCCGGCGGTCGGCGTGCGGATTGTCGCGGGCGCGCCGGTTTGTGCGGCGGTGCGCCTGCCGGAAGTGGTCGCCGAATTCGAGAGCGCAGCAAAGCAGAAAAACGAGCGCGTCTGTTATTTCGCCGCTGAATCGCGGCTCGAATCCGTCTATGAAAACTCCGCGACTTATTCTAAAATTCTGCTCGGCGCTCAGCCCGTCTGGCAGCCGCAAAATTGGGCGGGAATCGTGCAGAAACATAAATCTCTGCGGGCACAGGTCAATCGCGCGCGCAACAAAGGCGTGGTGATTACGGAATGGTCGAAGGAAAAAGCTTATAAAAATCCGGCTCTGACCGAATGCGTGCGCGAATGGCTCGAAGCGAAAGGCTTGCCGCCGCTTCATTTTCTGGTCGAGCCGGATACTTTGACGAGGCTTTACGACCGCCGCGTGTTCGTCGCGACGCGTGATGCCGAAGTCGTCGGTTTTGTTTTATTATCGCCCGTCGCGACGCGTAACGGCTGGCTTTTTGAACAGTTTATCCATCGCCCCGGCGCACCGAACGGGACGGTCGAATTGATGATTGATGCGGCAATGCGCGCGCTTGATGAAGACGGCTGCGAATACGCGACGCTCGGGCTTTCGCCGCTTTCGACAAGAGCACAGATTGCGCCGTTCGATAATCCGTTCTGGCTTCGCATTCTGCTGGCGTGGCTGCGGAAGCACGCGCAGCGATTTTACAATTTCGACGGGCTTGATGCCTTCAAAGCCAAGCTGCAGCCCGAAACCTGGGAACCGGTTTTTGCCATCTACAACCGCCCGCAAATTTCCCCACGCGCGCTTTACGCGATTGCTTCCGTCTTTAGCGGAAACAAGCCGGTTCGATTAATCTTGGCGGGTTTGTGGCGCGCGGTTTTGACGGAGATAAAATGGCTGCGGCAGTGGTTTAACAAGCAATTAAATCAAGATTCAAATCTCACGCGATTGTAGATTTCTTCGAGATTGAGCGAAAGTCCGGCGGCTTGAAACTCGATTTGCTCGTCCAGATCGCCTTCGTTGTAAAAGTAGGTTATCCAGCGCCCGTCCGGCTGGCGACGGTGAAGTTCAATGAGCATTTTATCCTGTTCGATGATGACGTATTCCTGGACGGTTGGAATCTGTTGGTAAACCCGCAGCTTTTCGCGGCGGTCGGTCTGACGCGTCGAAGGCGAAACGACTTCGATAATCAAAACGGGTTCTTCTCGAAAGTAAGCACTTTTTATAACTTTATCGCAAGAAACGAAAACATCCGGGTAATAAAAAGTTTTCTCGTCGGCTTTCAATTTCATTTCAGCCATAAAGGCTTCACATTTTGATTGCGCTAAATGTGAATCCAGTTTTGTTGCAATATTCATCGAAATTCGATAATGCCTGTCGCTTGCGCCAGCCATTGCGTAAACTTCGCCGTTGATATATTCGTGCTTCGTTTGGCTGGCTTCTTCGCCTTCGAGATATTCTTCGATGCCGATTTTTGTTTTGAGTTTTGCGAGTCCCATAACGCGAAAAATTATAGCACAGCTTTTAGATAAACTTTTCACGGATGTTCTGCGTTAATAGGTCAGAAGTTTTCATCAAATCTTCGGAGAAAAAGTAATGATAAACAAAAATTATTGGCGATTTATCTTTTCGCTGGTCTTAGCGTTTTCGATTTTTACCGTTTCGCTGCCGCAAACAGGATACGCGCAAGCGGGAGCGCAGACGCAGGTTTCCGCCGATTTGCAGAAAGGTCTGCAAGCCGTCGAGGAAAAGGTCGAAAAGCGCCGGCAGGAGCTCGGTGTTCCGGGCGTTTCGCTCGTTATCGTCAAGGACGGCACGGTTGTTTATGCAAAAGGCCTGGGCTACAAGGATTTTGAAAAGAAAATTCCCGTCACGCCCGACACGCAGTTTGCCATCGGTTCGGCGACCAAAGCATTTACGGCTTTGTCGGTTTTAATGTCGGCTGACGAAGGCAAAGTAAATTTGGACGATTCACCCAAAAAATATCTCCCGTATTTCAAGATGAAGGATGCGGAAACGGACAAAAATATGACCGTCCGCGATTTGATGGCGCACACTTCCGGGCTCAACCGCACGGATTTGGCGATGGTAACCGGGAGACTCTCGCGGCAGGAATTGATTCAGGTCGCAGGTTTAGCGGAGCCGATGGCAAAGCTGCGCGAGAAGTTTTTCTATCAAAACATAATGTTTGCCGCCGCCGGTGAAGTCACCGCGCAGGTGCAGAAAATGCCGTACGAAAAGTTTATTCCCGCAAGAATTTTCAAACCGCTCGGAATGACGAATTCAACCATGTCGCTGGTCGAAATGCAGAAGGCGAAAGATTATTCATTCGGCTACGAATACAATTTCGATACGAAGGACACGCGCCGCCTGCCGTTTCGCGAGATTGACGCGGTCGCGCCTGCCGGTTCGATAAATTCGTCCGCCCGCGACATGGCGAAATGGATTACGTTTGTGATGAACGGCGGCACATCGGACGGCAAACGTCTCGTCAGCGAAAAAGGTTATGACGAATGGACGAAAACGCAGATGAAAATCGCGCCGAACGGTAAATTTAATTACGGTTTGGGTTGGTTTTTGCAGGATTGGAACGGCTTAAAAGTCGTCCAGCACGGCGGCAATATCGACGGATTTACGTCGCTCGTCGCGATGATTCCCGAGAAACGCGTCGGTTTCGTCATCCTGATAAACGCTTCGAATTCGCCGCTCGGCAACGAGCTGATGCCGGTCGTCTGGGAAAATCTGGTCGGCAACCCGAATCAAACACAGACGGCTTCGGTCGAAGCGCTGCAGAAGGAAGTCGGCAAATACAGATTCGAGCAAGCCGGCTTCGATGCTGAAATCAAAATCGAGAACGGCAAGCTCGTCGCCGTCGTTCCTAATCAACCGGTCGTGACGCTGGAAAACGTCGGCGGTCGGAAATATAAAGTCAAAGAACAGGACGGATTTTTCGTTACCTTTAAGGACGATTCGCTGCTTTTTGAAAATCCCGAAGGCAGCTTTACTCTTCCGAAAATTGCGGCTGAGCAGAAAGCGCCGAACACCGGGGAAGCCTTAAAAGAACTGATCGGCAAATATCAATCGGAAAAGTCGCCAACGACGGTCGAAATCAAGGAAGTTGACGGCAAAGTCGCGCTCGTTGTCGAAGGTCAGCAGCCGTATTTTCTTGCCGAAAAGGAAAAAGATGTTTACCGCCTCAATCCGCTTCCCGACGATTTTTCGCTCAAGATAAAACGCGACGCGGACGGCAAGGTTGCAAACATCATCTTAGCGCAGCCGCAGGGTGAGCCGAGCTTTAAGCGGCTTGACCCGAACGCCGTCACCAAGCCGCCGATTACGATTGATGAACTGATGACGAAAACCGTCGAAGCGGCGGGCGGCGAAGCCAATTGGCGAAAGATACAGTCGCGCGTGATGACGGTCGAAATAGATTTGATTCACCAGGGCGTCAAAGGAACTGCCGTGTTCTACTCGAAATTTCCGAATAAATCGGCGACCGAAACCACTTTTACCGCGCTCGGGAAAACCATCGCGAAAGGCTTCGAGTTTTTTGACGGCGCGGGCGGCGAAGAGCTTTATACCTTCGCACCGGTCGAAAAATTCGCGGGCAAAAAGCTCGAAGACGTTCGATTGAATTCCGATATGCTGTCGCTTCTCGACTGGAAGACTAATTACAAAACGGCGGACGTCAAAGGAATCGAAAAGGTCGGCGACGAAGATTGTTACGTCGTCGAATTCACGCCCGAAAAGGGCACGCGGGTGACGGAGCTTTACTCGACAAAAACGTTTCTGCTGCTGAAACGGCGCGGCGTCAGCGTTTCGAGCACGAGTGATATAAGCCTTCCCGTTTCGTCCGTCTTTTCGGACTATCGCGAAGTTGACGGCATTAAACTGCCGTTCAAAATGGTCACTTCGTCGTTGACGATGGGCGATACGATAGTCATTACCACGTCGGTCAAACATAATGTCTCGATTGACGATAAAACCTTTGCTCCGCGAACGGTAAAGTTGGACTAGATTAAATAAAAAAAGATTCAGCGGCAAAACTTTGGGAAACTCCGGGTTTTGCCGCTGAATCTTTTTTTATTGTGCCGGGCTGTTTAATTTACAAGCGATTCGATGACGGTCAGCGGCATCCGATTTCCCGTCAGGTTTTCTTCCGAATGGTCGAAAACCGCGTCGAGTTCTTTCTCGACGCTGCCGTGTCCTGCCGGGATTTGTTTGATGAGCGGCGCGAAATTTTCAAAATCGTAGAGCTTTGTATCGAGCAGGTGCGAACCCGTCACGTTTGTCAGCGCGGTCATAATCGACGAGCGGATAAACGGAATTTCTTTCTCCAATTCGCTGACCAGATTTTTTACGCGCGCGCGTTTCAGATTCGGCTGCGAGCCGCATAAATTACACGGGATAATCGGGAACTTTCGTTCCTCGGCATACGCCGCGATTTCCGACTCCTGACAGTAGGCGAGCGGGCGAATGACCGTGTTCGTGCCGGCGTCGGAACGCAAAATCGGCGGCATCGCCTTTAATTGCCCGACGTAGAAAAGATTCAGCAGAAGCGTCGCGATAATGTCGTCGGCATGATGCCCGAGCGCGACTTTTGTGCAGCCTTCTTCCAAAGCGGTCGAATACAAAATTCCGCGCCGTAAGCGAGAACACAATGAGCAAAACGTTTTGCCTTCGGGGATGTGCATTTTGACGACCGAGTAAGTGTCTTCTTCGACGATGCGGTAATTAACGCCGATTGATTCCAGATAATCGGGCAGCACTTCTTCGGGGAAATCGGGCTGTTTCTGGTCGAGATTGACGGCGAGAATTTCAAAATTGACCGGCGAGCGGCGCTGCACATCGAGCAGTAAATCGAGCATCGTATAGCTGTCTTTGCCGCCCGAAAGACAGACCATAATTTTATCGCCCTCTTCAATCATCTTGAAATCGGCGATTGCTCTGCCCATTTTTTTGAGCAGTTTGGTTTTAGTTTTGGTTTCTACAAACAACTTAACGAAAGAACCTCCAAAGCTAAAAAGTTTGACAGAATCGGCGCGAATTTACAAATCACTGTTCAATGACTAGACACGCAAAGGACAAGTCATTTATTATATCAAACGACCGTAAATAAAAATTACGGTTATCATTTCTACAAAGTTTAGTAAATCAATAAAAATTTTCGTTTCGCGTCCGGTTAGATGCTTCCCCCGCAATCGAGAGGTTGTCGAGTCGGAAAAATCCTTTGGAGGTTTTAGGAAAAAATATGATTAGAATGGGAAGAAGTTCCACGCGGGAACAATCAAACGACACGCAGAATTATCAGGAACAACAGCAAACAAGTTCGAGCAGTTATTATCAGTACCAGAACGAAAGCCAGCCGGAACCGGCACGCACCGCCATTTCCGACAGCGAGTCGATGGCGCGCGATATTAAAGAAGGACGCCTCAGCGGCTACGTCGGCAACGGCACGGTTTTGACGGGCGAAACCAGCTTTCAGGCGATGCTGCGCATTGACGGGCATTTAACCGGCAGAGTTTCGTCCGAAAGCGGAACCTTGATTGTCGGCTCGTCCGGCAAAGTTGACGCTAACATCCAGGTTGCCTCGGCAATCGTCAGCGGCACGATCAACGGCGATATTACCGCCACCGAAAAACTCGAACTGACACGCACGGCACGCGTTCTCGGCAACATCCAGGCGCCGCGTCTCGTCATCGAAGACGGCGCGATTTTCGAAGGCGCATGTACGATGCTCAAAGCTAAAGAGTCTTTGGATAAACGCACCGCCAAGCCCGAATATCCGGCGTATGAAACACAGAGCCTAGCCGAAGAAGCGGAAACCGTTGTCGAAGATCAGACGGAAGAATCAGCCGTCGTCAGCTAAACCGACAGTTAAGCGCGCTTAACTATCGGTTGATGTTTTCAATCTGAAAAACTAAAAAAGGCGAGCAGCGAGTCTTAAGACTCGCTGCTCGCCTTTTTTAGTTTTTGCGGCAGCGCGTTCAAAAGCCGTATTTTGCTTCCGCCCAAACCTTTTCCCAAATGCCGTGCGCCGCCGGAAAAAGGCGATTACGCGCCGCGCCGGTTTTCATCGGCAAGGCGGATTTGGTATATTTCTTTTGCTTGAAATTTTCGGCATCTTCTCTTCAAAGAAATGGAGCAGTTTTCTTACATTAACGAAGAATTTTACGCCTCTCAAGTTTCGCCCGAACAGACGGATTCACTGCTTGCGGAAGGCTGGCGTCATTTCGGCGAGCATTTCTACCGCTACAATCTCGGCTATTACAAATACGACATCCGCACGGTTTACGCCTTGCGCGTTAACTTGGAAAAATTTTCGTTTTCCAAAAATCAGCGGCGCGTCCTGAAGAGAAACGAGGATTTACGAACCGTTATTCGTCCGATTGAAGTGACGGAGGAAAAAGAAGCGCTTTTCGAGCGCCACAAATGGCGCTTCGAGTACGGCATTCCCGATTCGCTCTACGATTTTCTTTCCTACGAACCGGCGACCGTTCCGTGCGAGGGCTTGGAAGTCTGCGCTTACCGCGACCGCGAGCTGCTTGCCGCCGCTTTTTTCGACGTTGGAAAGAGCGCGATTTCAAGCGTCTACGCGATGTTTGACCCGGAGCAAACTTCGCGCAGTCTCGGAATTCTGACCATGCTGCTCGAAATAAGATACGCTTTTGAAACCGGCAAAAAGTTTTATTATCACGGCTACGCTTACGAAGGAAATTCGTTCTACGATTACAAAAAACGCTTTCGCGGGCTGGAAAACTACGACTGGCGCGGGGCTTGGGAAGATTTTCGGGAAGACGAGATTTAAAAGTGCCGAGTGCTGAGTTAAAAGACAAATCCAACTAGCACTTAGCACTCAGCACTCTAAAAAACAATTTCCGGCAATATCTCAGAGAGATATTGCCGGAAATAGCGGCGCGATTCGGATTCCAATGTAAAAGAGCGTGAATAAAAACATTGAAAAAACCGTGCCGCTAAACTTTACGATTCGTTAGCCGATAAGGTTCAGACTTTCGGGCGGCTGCGCGTTTTGCGGCAGCGGCGCGCCGAACATCTTCGCAATAAATTCGGGATTCGTAATTTCAAGATAACGCGCGGTCTGTTCGGGCGACATCACTTCGAGCAGAAAGCGGTCTTCAATCCAAAGTTCGACCAGCTGAAAAAATCCTTCGTCACGATTGCAGACGAGCGTCCGCCAGCCTTCGCGGCGACCGATTTCCTTGATTTCTTCGATGCTTAAATGCGTGTTGATATTCAGATGCGTCGGCACATACTGCGGCACGAAATCGCTCTTGACGAACTGCGCGCCGTTCTGTTCGGTGCGCGTCTCGATGCTGAAATCTTCTTCGGGCGGCAAACCTTCGCCCGGCACGAGAATCGTATCACGCGGCGTTATTTCAAGACCCGTGCCTCTGCCGTCGTTGGCAAGCACGATAAACGAATTCGGCGCGGGCGGAAACGGAATAACCATTCCGTCCCACAATTCCGAGATGACGTTTGCGACTCTTTCGGGATTTTCAACTGCGATAGAAATATGATTTATCATTCTGGTATAAATGCTCCTTAAAAAACTGCCGAGGAAATTTTTTGTGTCCCTCAACCATCTAACGCGCAAATTTTCGCGCTCCGGTATCAGGCGTATTTAAAAAATCTCGCGGGAACAAAAAAAGATTTCCGTTGTCTAAAATGAGCGGAGGTCACAATGCAGAAATTTACGAATCCTTTGAACAAAATCAAAATCGCCAGCCCGTGCGGCGCAAACTGGAACGAAATGCGCGGCGACACTCGCCGCCGCTACTGCCGCGAGTGTAAATTGAACGTCTATAATCTGTCGGGAATGACGCGCGACGAGGCGGAAAGCTTTCTCATAAATTCGGAAGGTCGCGTTTGTCTGCGAATTCACCGGCGCGCCGACGGCAGCGTCATCACAAAAGATTGCCCGGTCGGCTGGGCGCGAATTAAGCGGAAAGCTTCGCGCACCGCAACCGCCGTATTTTCGCTCGCTGCCGGATTTCTCGGCGGTATTTTCGCGCTTAATTCGCTCCAGGCGCTTCGCTGGTTCACGAATTACGACAAAGTTCCCGAACCGTTTTTCCCGACTGAAACCGAAAGAAAATATAACAAATCCGATGATTCGGGAGAGCAAATAAGTTTTGGCGGAATGGCGAGCAATCTAGCCGAAATAAAAGCCGATATTCTTAAAAACCGCAATACTTGAGAATTATTTTAACTTTCAATACGCCAATGTTTTCGTCCATTCGATATATTTTTTTGAATCGAATTTCTTTCCGGTCGAGACGGAACTCATATACCGAATCGTGCCGAACACGGCGCGCTGCATCCACGGTCGGTCGTGTTTGCCGAAACACCACAGGATTCCCGCGTAAGAGTTCGGATTGCGACCGTCGAGACAGTATTTGTTGTTGAGATGTTCTAGGAATGAAAACGCTTCTTCGTAACTCGGCGTCCAGCCGATAACGTTTTTGCCCCAAAGCATTCGGACGTAATTGTGAATCTCGCCGGTCGCGAGCATTTCGCGCTGCGCGGCGTTCCAAAGCTCGTCGTGCGTTTGAGCAGTTTCGAGCTGTTCGAGCGAATAAAGGTGAGCGCGCTTATCAGAATGGTGCTCGCGCATCGTTTTCTGCACCCATTCGGGCAGCGAACGGAGCGAATCGTAATTCGGGTTAAAGCGCGTGAAATTGTATGAAAGCTCGCGCCGGACGATGATTTCTTCCAAAAATGCAGCTTTCGATTTTTGCGGCGCGTCCGCATTTTGAACCGCCAGCGCGATTTCCAGAGACGATAAAAAGCCGAAATGCAGATAGGACGAAAGCCTTGAGCTGCCGTCTTTTTCCGGCTTATTTCGCGCGTTGTCGTAATCGGGCAAAATCTGGGCGAGAAATTTTTCCAGCCGCTTTCTGCCGTTTGTTGTGCCGCCGTGATAAACGGGCGAAGGTTTTACGCGATGGTCAATCGCGCACGTCGCCGCGAGATTCGCGATATTTTTTTCCGTTACTTCGGTGTCCGGACAATCAATTTTCAAGTTTTCGGCGCGAATAATTATCTTTTCTTCCTCAAAAGGTTTGAGGTATTCGCCCAGGATTCGCTTGATTTTCGGGCGAATCGTGTAGGCAGCGTATTCTTCTTTTTCAAAGCAAGACATCGGAATCACGCCGTTTGAATCGACCGCATAGACGGGAATTTCCGCGCGCCGGGCAATCGTTTCGTTGTGTTTCGGAATGATAAAACACGGAAAATCGTCCGTCACCATCAAGGCGGCGTTTTTCGCCAATCGAGCAACCGTATCGCGCGGCGAATGTTCGTCCGCTTGCAGGTAAAAAACATACCGAATCCCGAGCTTTTCAAACGCGCGGCGTTTTTCCGCGACGCCTTCGAGAATAAACGTGTGAAGCCTGTCGGAAGCCCACTTAATAGTAATATTTCAAACCTTCGTAAACGACGAGCGGCAAATTTCGTTCGTTCGCCTGTTGAATCGCAAAATCGAGCGCGTGATTATACTCGGTGCGCTTGAACATCTGCATCCAATACAAAACATACCTGCCGTCGCGGCGCGCCGGTTTGTCGTTCAGAAGTTGAACTCTTTCGGTGATTTGCTTCATATTTAAGTTGTCGAAATTAAATAAATTTTCCCGCAAAGATGCCAAAGACGCAAAGCTTGAGTTTATGAAAAAAATATCCGTTTCAATCTGTGTTTATCTGTGGTTAATTATTTTTTGTTTATCAATCAGCGCACAGGACTTTAAAGTCGTTCAAGACGGCATCGAATACGCCGAGCTTGAAAGAGTGATTGATAAAACGCCCGTTAAGATGAATCTCCTGCGGCTCGATTTAACAAAAGTCCGGCTCGATGTCGTCCACGCCTTCGATTCGGCAATCGGTGTAGAGAAAACTTCATCGATTGCCGCGCGGCACGGCGCGATTGCCGCCATCAACGCCGGATTTTTTCGACTCGACAACAGCCTTCTGGCTGGCGAAGCGGCTGGCATTTTGCAGATTGACGACAATCTTTTAAGCGAAAGCAATCAGACGAGAATCGCACTTTTTATTTCCAACGACGCAAATCGAACCGATGTCAAAATCGGGCATCTTGACGCGTGGGCAACCGTCACCATCAATAAAAAATTCTTTCAAATCAGCGGAATTAACACTGAGAGAAAAGATAATGAGTTAATTCTCTACACGCCCGAATTTAACCGTACGACGTTGACTGAATCGTCGGGTATCGAAATCGTCGTGCGAAAAAATAAAGTCGTCAAAGTCAACGTCAATAAAGGCAGCACGGAAATTCCGGCGGACGGTTTTGTTTTATCCGCGACGGGCAAAGGCATCGTGCCCGCAGATTTTCTCGAATATGCAAAAGTAAAATCGAAAGTCCGGCTGGCGTATAATTTTGCGCGAATTGATAAGGGTGAAACCGACGCTTCGGGCGAAGACATTGTCGGCGGCGTCCCGCAGCTTATCAGAAACGGGCAAATCGAAATCACCTGGGAACAGGAAAAAACCTCGAAATCGTTTGTCGAAACGCGGCATCCGCGAACGGCGGTCGCGCGCCTTAAGGACGGGAAGTTTTTGATGGTTACGGTTGACGGTCGGTCGGAGTCGAGCGGCGGCATCGGCTTGGAAGATTTGGCAAAACTACTTCTGGAATTCGGCGCTGTGGACGCGATGAACCTTGACGGCGGCGGCTCGACGACGATGTTTCTGGACGGCAAAATCGTCAATCACCCGTCCGACAAAGAAGGCGAGCGCAAAGTGAGCGACGCGATTCTGGTTTTTCCGCGAAAGAAAAATTAGCCACGAAAATTAGCCACGAATAACACAAATAACACGAATTGCTGTTTAAATTTAATTCGTGCCGTTTCGTGTTATTTCGTGGCTAAAAATTGTATTAGGACTTTTCTTTCCCGCGCGCCGTCGAATTCGCAGAGGTAAATTCCCTGCCACCGACCGAGCAGCAGTTTGCCGTTTTCAAAGGGAACGGTGACGCTCACGCCGGTGAGCGAAGATTTAATGTGCGCGTCCGAATTATGCTCAAAGTGCCGGAAGCCGTTATAAAATTGCGGAATCGTTTCGCGCAAAAATAAAAGCATATCATGCTTTACGTCCGGGTCGGCGTTTTCGTTTATCGTCAAACCGCACGTCGTATGCTGCGTGAAAAGCACGCAGACGCCTTCGCCCGATTCCGGCAAAAGCCGCTCGACTTCACGCGTGATTTCAATCATTTCCTCGCGCTTGCCGGATTGAACTTTTAAGGTTTGCATAAAGTTATTTTAACGCAAAGATAAAAAATTTAGCCGCGGATTAACACGAATGACACGGATTAAATCTAAAAATTCAATCAGCGAAATCTGCGTTAATCCGCGGCTAAATTTTAAATTGAGCCTTAGATAAAGAACGGTGCGAGCACGAGCGTGATGGTCGCCAGCAGTTTTATTAAAACGTGCAGCGACGGTCCAGCCGTGTCTTTGAACGGGTCGCCGACCGTATCGCCGACGACCGCCGCTTTGTGCGGGTCAGAGCCTTTACCACCGTGTTCTCCGGTTTCGATAAATTTCTTGGCGTTGTCCCACGCGCCGCCGGCATTGTTTAAAAACAGCGCCATCAGGATACCGACAATCGTCGCGACCATCAAAAATCCGGCAACGCCTTCCGCGCCGGTCGCGGCGCTCGCCGTCCGGTTCTCGCCCATCGCGTTATACAAAAGCCGGAAGACAATCCCGACCGCAATCGGCATACAAACCGCTAAAACTCCGGGCAGAACCATCTCGCGCAGGGCGCTGCGCGTGACGATGTCAACCGTGCGCCCGTATTTGGGTTTCGAGGTTCCTTTCAAAATTCCGGGGTCGTTTTTGAACTGGTCGCGCACGTCTTCGATAACGACCTGCGCCGTTTTACCGACCGCGCGAATCGCCAGCGAGGCAAACAAAAAGACGAGCATCGCGCCGAGCATCGCGCAGACGAAGACGACCGGTTTTGCCAGATTAATTGAATTCAAAGTCAAGCCGTAATGTTTGAGCTCATCGAGATAAGCCGAGAACAGCAGAAACGCGGCAAGCGCGGCTGAACCGACGGCGTAACCTTTCGTCAAAGCTTTCGTCGTGTTGCCGACCGAATCGAGCTTATCGGTTTTATCGCGAACCTCCTGAGACTGGTTCGACATTTCGACGATGCCGCCGGCGTTGTCGGTAATCGGTCCGAAGGTGTCCATCGCGAGCACGTATCCGGCAGTTCCAAGCATTCCCATGGTCGCGACCGCCGTGCCGAAAAGCCCCGCATCTTTCAAACCCGACGCTTCGCCGAGGTGATATGAAGTAACGAGCGCCACGCCGATAACGATAACCGGCATCGCGACGCATTCCAAACCGACCGCGATGCCGCTGATAATATTGGTCGCCGGACCGGTGACCGAGGCGTCGGCGATTGATTGAACCGGACGATAATCCGATTCCGTGTAATACTGCGTGATAAAGAGAAACGCGACCGACGTTAAAAGACCGATAATGCCGCACGCCCAGAAATAAAGCCACGCGCCCGGAGTGTTTGAAGTTCCCGCGAAATTAACGACGCCCGGATTTAAGAGCCAGTAGCACGCGCCGCCGAACAATAGAGCCGCGATAAACGCCGTCACGTAATAACCGAGATTGAGCGCTTTCATCGGATTGTCTGTGTTTTCGCTCGTGCGGACAATCATCACGCCGATAATCGAAGCAATGATGCAAAGCGCGGAAACAACGAGCGGAAACAAAATTACGCCGAGCTGTTGCGCGGGCGAAAAAATCTTGGCGTTTGCCGCAAAAAGCGATGCGCCCAAAATCAGCGCGCCGATATTTTCAGCCGCCGTCGATTCAAAAAGGTCAGCGCCGCGTCCCGCACAGTCGCCGACGTTGTCGCCGACGAGGTCGGCAATCACCGCCGGATTGCGCGGGTCGTCTTCGGGAATTCCGGCTTCGACTTTACCGACCAGGTCTGCGCCGACGTCCGCCGCTTTGGTATAAATTCCGCCGCCGAGCTGTGCAAACAGCGCGACGAACGACGCGCCGAAACCGAATCCGGCAATCACCAGCGGAACATCCCGGACATCTTTAACGCCGCTGAAATTCTGCACGAGCAGAAACAAAATCGTGATGCCTAAGAGACACATCGCGACGACGAAAAGCCCGGCAACCGCGCCGCCGCGCAGGGCTGTCTGCAGCGCGTCGTTCAGTGAGCGAACCGCCGCGCTCGCGGTGCGAATGTTCGTGCGAATCGAAATCCACATTCCGATATAACCCGCAATCACCGAGCACGCCGCGCCGAAAATGAACGAGCCGATTGTCCAACCCGCCAGCGCATACGGCGAGAGCGGGTCATATTTACTAATCGGGCGCAGGAAAGCGTAAAGCAGGAAAAGAAGCGCCGCAACGACGACGGCAAGCGTTCCGATTGTTTTGTTCTGACGCGCCAGAAATGCTTCGGCACCTTCTTTAATCGCGTCTGAAATCGCTTGCATTTCGGGCGTGCCCGTGTCGCGCGCCAGAACATTTTTCACCAGAAACAGCGCAAACAAAATCGCCAGCACACTTATTCCGAGAACCAGGTAAAGTTCCACTTGTTAAACTCCTCACAGTTAAATTTTTAAAATTAAAATTAAGACGCTCGTTATTTCCATTAAGGAAAATTTAACTTTGAATAAATCGAAAGGCTAACTAATTATTGCCGATTTCCCCGAAAATATCCAAAGAAATCGCGCCGTTTTCAAGATGCCTCGCGACGACGCAGAGTTCCGCGACTTCGTCGCCGCTCAAATCCGTATAAATACACGTCATCTGATGTTTCCGGCGGTTGATTCAACGCGTCGCCGACGCGTGTTTCTGGTGAAAGCGTGTGAGGCGCGCCAAATAAAAAAAGCCTCGATTAATCGAGGCTTTTTTTATCGTCTATTACGCGTCATTCTTTACATTCCCTTTTCAGCCGGCGTATTAACTGTTTGTTCGATTGTAACTTTCGGCGTTATCTCTGTTTTGTGCGAGGCTTTATTGACGCTGATATGCGGGGCAATAATTAATGCGACAATACTCATAAGTTTAATAAGAATATTCATCGAAGGTCCCGAAGTATCTTTGAACGGGTCGCCGACCGTATCGCCGGTGACGCTCGCTTTATGCGCGTCGCTTCCCTTGTACTCCATTTTGCCGTTAATCTCGACACCGGCTTCAAATGATTTTTTAGCGTTGTCCCAGGCTCCGCCGGCATTATTTTGGAACATTCCCAAAAGTACGCCCGAAACGGTTACGCCTGCCAGTAAACCGCCGAGCACTTCCGGTCCGAAAGCAAACCCGACGGCAACCGGAGTAATTAAAGCAATCGCGCCCGGAAGCATCATTTCTTTAAGCGACGCGTTCGTCGAAATAGCGACGCATTTATCATATTCCGGTTTCGCTTTACGCTCCATAATTCCCGGAATTTCCTTAAACTGGCGTCTGACTTCCTGCACCATCGCCATTGCCGCTCTGCCGACTGCCGCAATCGCCAGCGAAGAAAAGATAAAGGGAATCATTCCGCCGACAAATAATCCTGCCAGAACATTCGCTTTATAAATATCAATCGAGCTGATGCCCGCCAGACCGACAAAGGCGGCAAATAATGCCAGCGCCGTCAACGCGGCGGAAGCAATCGCAAAACCTTTACCGGTCGCGGCGGTCGTATTTCCGACGGCGTCTAAAATATCGGTTCGTCCGCGAACTTCTTTCGGAAGCTCGCTCATTTCGGCAATCCCGCCGGCATTGTCGGCAATCGGTCCGAAAGCGTCGATGGCAAGCTGCATCGCGGTCGTCGCCATCATCCCGGCAGCCGCAATCGCAACCCCGTATAATCCGGCAAAATAATGAGACATGTAAATCCCCGATGCCAGAATAAGAGTCGGAACTAAAGTCGATTCCATACCGACTGAAAGACCGCCGATAATGTTTGTTGCCGCGCCGGTGTCGGATTGTCGAACAATCGAGTTAACGGGACGTTTCCCCATCGCCGTATAGTATTCGGTCACGATGCTCATCAGCGCGCCGACAATCGAACCGACTAAAATCGCCAGGAAAACTCCATTGTTTGTAAAGTTATGACCGCGCAGGCTCAGATTTTCCGGCAGCATCCACTTGACGAGGAAATAGCAGGCGATCGTCGTTAAAATAACCGAAGCCCAGTTGCCGATATTGAGCGCTTTCTGAACGTCGCCTTTATCGTCGGAAATTCTGACCAGCGAGCAGCCGATGACGGAAAAAATAATTCCGATACCGGCAATCACCATCGGCAGAAGAAGCGGCGAAAGACCGTTGAACTGGTCGCGAACCGCAATCTCGCGCCCCAGTACCATCGTTGCCAGAATTGTCGCCACATAAGAGCCGAAAAGGTCTGCGCCCATGCCGGCAACGTCGCCGACGTTATCGCCGACGTTATCGGCGATAGTTGCCGGGTTGCGGGCATCATCTTCAGGAATTCCGGCTTCGACTTTACCGACCAGGTCTGCGCCGACGTCCGCCGCTTTGGTGTAAATTCCGCCGCCGACTCTCGCAAAAAGAGCAATTGATTCAGCGCCGAGAGAAAAACCTGCCAAAACTTCAATCGCCTTTTCCATCGCCGCGCCGTTTGCCGTTCCGCCGGTGCTCACGACATAAATGTTATAAAAAAGAATAAAAAGCGAACTAAGCCCTAAAACCGCCAGTCCGGCAACGCCGAGTCCCATCACCGAACCGCCCGTAAAGGCTACTTTAAGCGCATCTTTAAGACTGGTTCTGGCGGCTTGGGTTGTTCTGACATTTGCTTTTGTCGCAATATTCATCCCGAAATATCCGGCAGTCGCGCTAAATACCGCACCGATCAGAAATGAAATTGCGATTACCGGAGAAGACGTTTCAACCAACGTTCCGGACCACGCCAGAAGAGCGGCGGCGATGACGGCAAAAATAGCTAAAATTTTCCACTCTGCCTTTAAAAACGCCATCGCGCCTTCGGCAATATAAGTCGAAAGCTCAACCATATTTTCTTCACCGGCAGCTTGCTTGCTAACCCACGAAGATTTAAATGCCATCACAACCAGCCCGAAAATCCCTAATGCCGGGATCAGATAAAGAATTATAGATTCCATTAAAAAATCACCTGTTTTGATAAATAAATTACTGTAATAAAGCCGTGGAATATTAACTATTCCGTTAAATTTTTTAAATTATGAGTCACTCTGTCCGATTAAGGAAAAATTAGCTCGATAAGCCAAAAGGGTAATTATTGCCGATTTGGCGGCAAAGATTCAAACATACTCTACCTTTTCACGGAATTTTTTTCGTAATCGACGATTTTTTTTTGTTATATTTTCGGGAAACGAGGTAATTAATCCGGGCTGCGGGTTATCAACTTTTTAATGAGTTCAGCGAACGGTAAATTTAAAAAAATACCGTTCGGAAAAATCTTCCGGCGGATTGGAAGATTTTTCCGAACGGCTGGAAATATTCTCCAACGCCCTTGGGAAACCGTTTCAAAAGCGGCTTTTATTTCTTTCTGACGTATTTCAAATCGTAACCGACCGTCCACGTTTTGCCTTCATCCGCCGAGGTTTCGGCTAACTGGCGGACGGTATTTTCGTCCAGTTTGAAAAAGGTTAATTTTTGCAGAGTCTTTTTGCCGCCGGCGAGGGTCTCGCCTTCAAAGCGCATCGCGCCGTCTTTGAAATTTCCCGCGTAGCGAAGCGCGCCGCCGACCGAGCCAATCCACGATTGATACCATTTGCCGGTTCCCGCATCGTAAAAATTGATGCTTTTGCCGTCGCCGCCCTGCGTGCCCGTCCAGTTTTCCATTAAACCGCAGCCGTCCGAAAAAAGCTGCACCGTATTTGTTCCCGCCTTTTGTCCCTGCGGATTAAAAACTTCCCAATCGCCGACCCAGAAATCAAACTGCCGCGCTTCAGAGAGAAACATACACGGACGTTTCTGACGGTCGGCAAGCTCCGTCATTTTCTTAAACCGCGCGTCTTTGCGAAGGCTTTCAAGGTCTGAATCGGTTTCGAGATTGACAAACGGCGCGACGCCGCCCGCGAAAGCCTTTTCCAGCCATTGAAATGCTTCGTCCGCCTTATTCAGCCGCGCGTAACCGCAGGCGATGTTGTACATCGCGTTCGGATTGCCGGCAATCGCGACCGATTTCTCAAACGCGGCGATTGACTGCTCGTATTTTTTCAGGCTGTGAAGCGACATTCCCATCAGATACCAGGCGCGACCGTTTTGCGGCTCGTCTTTCAAAACCTCGCCGAACGCGGCGGCGGCTTCCTGAAATTTCTGCTGTTTGTATAATTCGTTTGCCGCCGACATTTTGACCGAAGGCGCCGGCACGGCTTGCGCGTAAAAATCATCGGTAAAAAATCCGATTAAAATAAAAAATAAAATTGCGATTAAAAAACTTCTCATAATTTTTCTCCCGAAGTTCTGAGATTACGGCAACGAATCGCCGTTTCGATACATCTTTTTTAACGTCAAATTAAGCAGAGCGAAGTCAGACAAATAAACGGAGAATTTTCTCCGAAAAAGCGAAAATGAACGCGTTTTTCTTCGATTAGAGAGTAAATCGCTTCCGGCTCCTGAAAAGTCAGCAGCGCGGCTTCCGACGGCGGAACAAGACTGACTTCGCGACCGCACTCTTCGCACCACGTGCGGATAAATGAGCGCCGGCGCTTGATAACATAAACCTCGGTCGTTTCAATCACGACTTCCGTGCGGATTTTTCGCATATAGTTATTTGCCCCGGATTAGCGCAGGAAAGCTTGAAGCGCGCTTTTTATCGAGTCACACCTTTTAGGTGCGCGACCCGGCTTGCGGCAAAAAGGGCGTGTTTCAAACTTTCCTGCGCTATAATGAAACGAAAAGTCCGACTTGCTTCACGTTGCTGTCTGTCTCAGTTCTTCGCTAAATACGGAATAATCGCCTCATCGAAAATGAGTTTAGAAAATTTATTTCGATAAGTCTTGAAAGATTTCTAAAATTTTCTTGAAAGATTTCTCAAAGCTTTTATGAGCAGCAAAACATTGAGTTTATACGAATTTGACGAGTTCCGTGTCGATGCCAATCAGAAATGCCTGTGGCACGCCGACCAGCTTGTGTCCCTAACGCCGAAGGCTTTTGAAACGCTTCTCGTGCTGATTCGGCGGCGCGGCGAGATTGTCGGGAAAGACGTGCTTTTGGACGAAGTTTGGGCTGATACTTTTGTCGAAGAATCGACGCTCTCGCAAAACATTCTGACTTTGCGGAAAACCTTAGGCGCGTTTGAAAAAGACAAGCAGTTTATCGTCACCGTCCCGCGGCGCGGTTATCGTTTCGTGGCAAACGTCAAAGAAATCTCGGCGGACGAAGAATTTTTCGTCGTCGAAAAACGCACGCGAACGCACATTGTCGCCGAGCAGAAGGAAATTCACGATTCAAAGGACACCGAAACCGCGATTGCCGTAAAACCGGTTTCACAAAAAACTTTTTCTCGAAAATACCTGATTCTCGGTGCCGTTCTCGGCGCGCTGGCTGTTTTGACCGCCGGTGTTTTGGTCGTCCGGTATTTTTCAAAGACGTCCGATTTTGCCGGCACGAAATTTCAAAAATTCAAAATCGTCAATCTTTTTTCCGACGCCGACATCAAGCTGGCGGTTATTTCGCCCGACGGAAAATATCTTGCGCTGGTCAAAAGAACAAACGAGGCGGAATCGTTAATCGTCCGCCAGATCGACGAAGCAAATTCGCTGGAAATCGTGCCGAAATTCGACGGGCGATTTACCGGCGCGGTGTTCGCGCCCGCGAGCGATTACGTTTTTTATTCGGTTTACCCTAAAAATTCGCGGGTTGGCGAGCTTTACAAAATTCCAATCCTCGGCGGCACGCCGCAGCAAATCGTCAAAGACATCGACAGCGCGGTTTCGGTTTCCGCCGACCGGAAAAAAATCGCCTTTATTCGCCGTTATCCGAACGAAAAGGAAACGGCGTTGATGACGGCGGACGCCGACGGTAAAAACGAGCGGAAATTAGCCGTCCGCGCCTTCGGCGAAGGTTTTCAAACCGTCTCTTTCGCGCCAGACGGCAAATCGGTCGCCTGCGCCGCGTTTGCCAAAACAATCGAGAGACCGATGGAAATTATCCTCGTCAACACGGAAACCGGCGAGCAAAAATCGCTGACGCCGCATAATTGGTCGTGGATTGGACAAACCGCATGGCTCAAGGACGGCAGCGGAATCGCCTTTGTCGCTTTTAGCAAAGAAACGCCGAATTTAACGGACGAAGTCTGGTTTGTTTCCATCGCGGAAGGCAAAGCGCGGCTGCTGGAAAATGGCATTAACGGCGTTTTCGGCATGAGCCTGACCGGCGACGCGAACTCGCTTGTCGCCGTAAAAAGCGACAAAATCACGAGCTTTGCGGTCAGTTCGCTTTCCGACCTGGCAAAAGAAACCACGCTTTTGACGAAAAACGGCGACGAAAGCCTTCTGCCGCTCGGCGCGGATTGGACGCCTGACGGTAAAATCGTCTATTCGACAATCAACAACGGCAACGCCGACGTTTGGACAATAGAAGCGGACGGCGGCGGGCAAAAACAATTGACGGCGGACGCGAACGCCGACGTTTCGCCGAAAATCAGCGCGGACGGCAAATTTATTTATTTTTTATCGAATCGCTCGGGGCTGATGAGCGTCTGGCGCATGAACGCGGACGGCGCGAACGCCCAAAAAATCACCGAAAATCAAGACGTTTTTTCGCTCGATTTGTCACCAGACGGCAGGGAGATTTTTTACACCGCACGCGCCGAAAATATTTACATTCAAAAACTCTGGAAAATCTCGGCGGACGGCAGCGGCGCGCAACAATTAACCGACAAACCGACGTTTTCGCCGAAAATATCGCCTGACGGCAAAGCTCTCGCGTGCTATTTTCCCGACGCGCAGGGCGGAAGTTTGAAATTAACGCTTCTGTCAGCCGAAACGGGCGAGATTTTGCGCCAAATCGAAACGCCTCCGAACGAAGGCGCGTTTTTGTTTGATTGGAATCGCGACGGGCAAAGTTTGTTGGTGGCGACAAAACAAAACGATACGACGACGCTCCGGCTTTATCCGGCGGACGGCAAGCCGCCGACAAAATTAAAAGATTGGCAAAACGAGAGCCTTTTTCGGCTGAACGTTTCAAAAGACGGCAAAAACGTATTTTATGAAAAAGGCGTCACGACGAATAGTGTTTTGCTCCTGCGCGACGCGGCGGAAAAATAATTCGTCACCGGGAATCGGCGAAAACCCGGAATAGCTTGAATGAACTCGGAATATCTTGAATGAAGATGTAAAAGTTCAGGGCTTGGCACTTGTGTTCACTTCATCCTCATCTTCTACTTCCGCGCCGGGAATCGACCTGATTTTTCGCGCCGTCAGCTTTAATTCCGGCAGATTGTTTTCCTTTAATTGACGCCGAATCGCGGGAATATCCTGTTTTTCGATAATTTCCCAACGCTCGATTGTTGATTTCGCATCGATGATAAGCTGCCCGGCGGCGGCTTCCGTGTTCGGTACGGGCGCGGCGTCCGTCTCCTGAATTCTATCGAAAAGCGTTTGCAGGTTGCCGAGCAAACTCAAATTTAAAGGTCGGCGATTCGGCGCGCCGGAAAGCTCCGCCAGTTTTTTCTCCAAATCATCAATTCGTACGGCGAGCGGAGTTTGTCCGGCACGTTTTTTTATCTCGGGGAGTTGTTTCGATAATTCTTCAAGCTCCGCATTAACGGGTTCAAGCCTCAGCCACGCATCATAAAGCTGTTTTGAAAGGTCGAATTGTTTTTGCAAATCCCCGACGGTCGCCGTCACGCGCGGGTCGATTTTGACGGTTAAAGGCTGCGTATAAGTTTTGCCGCCGACCGTTAGAACGACCGAATAATCACCGACCATCGCCAACGGCGAAGTCGGGTTGGGCTCGGTGTTGCCGTAAATCGCGGCAATCGGAAAACCGGTTTCGACATTCGCCACGGGCGGGTAACGAAAATCCCACAAAAAGCGGTGCATCCCGGCTTGAGCCGACAAAACGCGGGAGGGACGAATCCAGTAAGCCGGAACATTTCCCGTGTCTTTGACGGGCGCGAGTTTGTCGGCGCTCGAAAACCGGCGGACGACGTTTCCTTTGCCGTCCTTGATTTCGAGCGTGACGTTTTCCGCCGGTTTTTCGAGATAATAATCGATCATCGCGCCGTCGGGCGGATTTTCGCCGGCGGGTTCGTCGGGCGGCAAAGGCGTGTCAGTGTTCAGATTCCAGCGGACGCGCAAAGCGGTTTGCGGCTTAAATAAAACGGTCTGCGCCGTTTGCGCCAGCTGCCTGAGCGGCGTGATATTGTCCAGAATCCAAAAACCGCGCCCGTGCGTGCCGACGGCAATGTCGTCGTCTTTGATTATCAAATCACGAACGCTCGTCGCGGGCATATTCAGCCGTAAGGATTGCCAGTTTTCGCCGTCGTCAAACGAAACGTAAACGGCGCGCTCGGTTCCGGCAAATAACAATCCTTTTCTCTCAGGGTCTTCGCGGACGACGTTGACGGTTTGCCCGCCGGGGATTCCTTTGACGATTTCACGCCACGTTTTGCCGCCGTCGTGCGTGCGGTAAATGTGCGGGCGATTGTCGTCGAGCCGCAGCGTGTTGACCGCCGCGTACGCCGTCTGCACGTCGAAATGTCCGGCTTCGATAATCGAAATTTTCTGCCACGCACCGATTTCTTTGGGTGTAATGTCCTGCCACGTTTTGCCGCCGTCCTCAGTTTTGTGAATCAAACCGTCGTCGGTTCCGACCCAAATTTTGTTAATATCCTGAAACGACGGCGCAATCGTGTAAATCACGCCGCGCTGCGTCGGTTTCGCCGCCGTTTGGTCTTTGTATTTGCCGACGTTTGCCGGAATTTCCCAGTCTTTGCGCGTCAAATCCGGACTAATCTGCGTCCAGTCGTCGCCGCCGTCGAGCGTTTTCCAGAGCGTATTGCCCGAAAAATAGAGCGTTTTTTTATCGACCGGCGAGAAAACAATCGGCTGCGTGCGAATCATTCGCCAGTCGGGCGCGCGAAAAACTTTCGGCAGAATATTCTGCGCCTGTCCGGTTTTGCGGTCGTAGCGTGTTAATTTCCCGCCGTAAACAATATCGGGGTTCGCCGGGTCGGCGACGACGTAGCCGTATTCTTCCGCCGCGACCGGAGTCCAATCACGAAAGGTAATCGCGCCGAAATCGCCGCGGCTTCTGATGCAGACCGAACCGCTTTCCTGCTGCCCGCTGCACAGCCGATACGGAAACGAATTGTCGGCGGAAACGTGATAAAGCTGGGCGGTCGGCTGGTTGTACCACGAGCTCCACGTTTTGCCCCGATTGAGCGTGATAATCGCGCCCTGGTCGCTGCTGATGAGCATAATGTCGGAATTGTTCGGGTTAATCCATATGTTCTGATAATCGTCGCCGCCGGGCGCGCCGCGAAAAGCCGTCCACGTTTTGCCCGCGTCGGTTGATTTCCATGTGACGATACTTGCCACGTAGATAACATCGGCGTTGTGCGGGTCAAACTGGATGTCGCCCAAATCGCCGGACGCGATGCGGTTGGTCGGACGCGTGTCGGTTTCGATGTAATTCCACGTTTCGCCCGCGTCTTCGGAACGGTAAAAGCGCGTGTCGTCGGGCGTGCGGACGGCGGCGAAAAGCCGTTTCGGATTGCTCGGCGCGACCGCCAGACTCGCCTGCGTAATTCCGGCGGGCAAGCCTTTTTGCAATTGATTCCAGGTTTTGCCGCCGTCCGTCGATTTATAAATGCCGCCGTTCGTGCCGTCGAACTTTCCGTTTTCCCACGCGAATTCGCGCGATTCCCAGAGCGATGCGTAAGCCACGCGCGCATCGGTCGGGTCGAGAATCACGTCCCACGCGCCGACGTTTTCGTCCGTTCCGAGAACTTTTTCAAAGCTTTGACCGCCGTTTGTCGAACGATAAATGCCGCGCTCGGCGTTTGCGCCGTAGGGATGACCGGCGACGGCGACGAGAAGTTTATTTTCGTCCTTCGGGTCAACGACGATTTCCGCGATTTGCTGAGCGTCGCGCAAATCCGCGAGATGCGTCCACGTTTTGCCCGCATCGGTCGATTTATAAATGCCGTCGCCGATAGACAAATCGGGACGATGCAGACTTTCGCCGCTGCCGACATAGACGACGTTCGGGTTGGAAACCGCGACTGCCAGCGCGCCGATCGAGCCGGTCGGCTGGTCGTCGAAAATCGGAAACCAGATGCGTCCCGCGTCGGTCGTTTTCCAAACGCCGCCGTTATTCTGCGCCATATAAAAAACGTTCGGCTCGTTCGGCACGCCTGCCGCCGCGCGTGTTCGCCCGCCGCGAAACGGTCCGATATTGCGCCAGCGGAGCGCGCCTTTGAAATTCTCGCCGTTCGGCTGCGCGGGAACAGTTATTTGAACGGTAAAAATAAATATTGAAATAAACGCGGCGACAAGGAAATTTTTCAGCATAATAATCACGAAAACCGGGATTTTTAAATTTTAGATTTTTCCGCCGGGAATTCAGACGGTTTTGGTTAATTTGTTAATTTGAACTAAAAACGGCAAGTGTCGAAAAAACTATACGCCGAATCGCGCCGTTTGTTAAATAGCAGGGCTATCGGGCGGACAAGTTTTTACCGTTTAAGTTATTATTCGATTTTTGAAGGGTCTCTAATTTTTCCCGCGTTCCATCAATTCGATAAACCGCCGGAAAAGATACTCGGAATCGTGCGGACCGGGCGCGCTTTCCGGGTGATACTGCACCGAAAAAACCGGCAGCGTTTTGTGCTGCAAGCCGGCGACCGTTTGGTCGTTGAGATTAACGTGCGTAACTTCGATCGTTTCGGGCAGGGATTCGGCTTCGACGGCGAAACCGTGATTGTGCGAAGCGATTTCGACCTTGCCGGTCGTCAAATCCATAATCGGCTGATTGCCGCCGCGGTGACCGAATTTGAGCTTGTAGGTTTTCCCGCCGAAAACCTGTCCGAGAATCTGGTGACCGAGACAGATGCCGAACATCGGAACGTTTTGTTCGGTCAGCTTTTTGATTTCGTCGACGACCTTTTTCATCGAAGCCGGGTCGCCCGGACCGTTCGAGAGAAAAATTCCGTCCGGCTTCATCGCCAAAACTTCCGCCGCCGGAGTTTCCGCCGGCACGACCGAAATGCGGCAGCCGAATTTTGAAAACTCGCGTAAACTGTTTGTCTTGACGCCGAAATCGTAGGCGACGACGTGGAATTTTTGCTCCGTTTCAGCCGGGTAATCGAAGCTTTCTTCAACCGTTACGGCGCTCGCCAATTCGCGATTATTCATTTCGGGCGAAGCCAGAACTTTTTCAAGCAGGCTTTTTTCGTCCAAATCGACCGTCGAAATTGCGGCGCGCATCGCGCCCTTGTCGCGAATGTGGCGGACCAGCGCGCGCGTGTCGAGGTGTTCGATGCCGACGATTTTATGACGCTTTAAATATGAATCGAGCGTTTCGGTCGAGCGCCAGTTCGATGCGACGCGGCTTGCTTCGCGCACGACAAAGCCTTCAGCCCACGGACGGCGCGATTCGGTATCTTCCTCATTGACGCCGTAGTTCCCGATGAGCGGGTAAGTCATACAGACAATCTGCCCGGCATAACTCGGGTCGGTCAGGATTTCCTGATAGCCCGACATCGAGGTATTAAAAACAATCTCGCCGAAGGTTTCGCCCTCAGCGCCAAAAGACGCACCGCGAAAGGTGCGTCCCGTTTCAAGAACCAAAATCGCTTTTTTTGCTAAATTCATTTGCGGTTGCTTTCAGTTTCGTCCGGATCGCTCTCGGCACGGTAATCGTCTTCAGTTTCCTTCTGTTCTTCGATATTGTATTTTCCGTGCTCTAAAAATCCGATGCTCGACGGATTCCAATAGCGGAAAAACGCTTTGCCGTAGATGTATTTTTCCGGCACTAAGCCCCAGTAGCGCGAATCGGAAGAATTGTCGCGGTTATCGCCCATCACGAAAAAATGATGCGGCTCGACCTTTTTCGGCGAGAAGCTCGGCAAGGATTTATTGTGTTCCGTATCGAGATAAGATTCGTTGAGTTCCTGCCCGTCGATGTAAACTCTGCCGCTGCGGATTTCGACCATTTCGCCCGGTAAGCCGATAACTCGCTTGACGTAGGATTTATCGGGGTCGTTCGGAAACCAGAAAACCACGATGTCGCCGCGTTCGATATGTCCCCAGCTGACGTTCTGGAATTTGTAATAAATCAGTTTGTTGACCAGCAGGCGCTCGCCGTCGTTAAGCTGAGGCACCATCGAAGTGCCTTCGACGACGACCGGCTGCGCGACGAAAACACCGAAAAGAATAAAAACGACGACGATTAAAAACACGTCCCGCACGAGCTTGAGGCTTTCCGACCAGATGCCTTGCCGCGATTCGCGTTTGAGCTGCTGAACTTCGATGTCACGGTCGTCCGCCGGCGAAATAAACCCGAAATCGTATTGGTTTTTTCTCTGAAAATCGAACATAATTTAAACTGCTTTGATGCAACTTTTCGAGGCTTTTAATAGAAGAAAATTTCTTCGCCGTCATTAAAAATTATCGGCTTTTTATTTTAATTGTCAAAAAAAAGAAAGTGGAAAAGTGAAAAAGGTCAAAAGGCGAAAAAGTTTGGCTGATTAAAGACCCCGCGAGTTTTCAACTTTTACGCCTTTTCAGTTTTCCGCTTTGAATTCATGAACGAAAATATACGCAAATTATTTCCCGCCGCCGCCAACTACACATACCTTAACAGCGCCGCGTCGGCGCCGCTGCCGACGGTGGCGGTCGAAGCCGTTTTGTCGCAGCTCAGAGACGTTTCGGAAAACGGCACGTTAAACTTTAACGATTGGATTGCGACTAAAAACCGCGCACGCATCCTGGCTGCCGAAATGCTCTGTGTGCGTCCTGAGCAAATCGCGTTTCTGCGAAACACTTCCGATGGGTTTGCGAGCGTGGCAAACGGTCTGCGATGGGAAAAAGGCGACAATATCGTCAGCTTCGAGCAGGAATTTCCGGCGAATTTTTACGCGTGGAGAATGGCGCGGGACAGATTCGGCGTTGAATTGCGGCTTTGCCCGGAGCGCGATGGGCGGATTGATTTGGACGAATTTATTGCGTTGATTGATGAGAATACACGCCTTGTTTCAATCAGCGCCGTGCAGTTCGCTTCCGGTTTTCGCGCCGATTTGGAACGTATCGGCGAAGCGGCGCGCAAGACGGACGCGCTTTTTGCGGTCGATATTATACAGGCTTTCGGGGCGAGCGGCTTTGATTTACCTGCGCTCGGCGTTGACGTGGCGGCAGGCGCGAGTCATAAATGGCTGTGTGCGCCCGAAGGCGGCGGGATTTTGTATCTTTCCGACCGGGCGCGCGAACGCGTTGAGCCGACGCTCGTCGGTTGGATCAGCGTCGAAACGCCGTGGCATTTCGACGACCGCGAACAACCATTTAAATCAAACGCGCTCGCATGGGAATCGGGCACGGGCAGTTCGGCGCTTTTTTACGGCTTGGAGCAGAGCTTGAAACTGCTCAACGAAACCGGTTTGGAAAAAATCGAAAATTATCTATCTGAGCTGACCGATTACTTGTGCGAGCTGCTGGCGAGTAAAAACTACGAAATTATCAGCTCGCGCGCTAAGGGAGAAAAGTCGCAGATTGTCTGCATTAAAAGTCAAAACGGTTTGAATTGCAGCGAAATCGCAAAGCGCCTGGAAGCGGCGAAAATCATCGTCAGCCCGCGCGGCGACTGGCTGCGTATCGCGCCGCATTTTTTCAATAACCGCGCCGACATCGAAAATCTGGTTGAAAATCTGCCGTGATTTTCCGCCGGATTTTGATAAGTTTCGTGTTTTTGTCGAAAATTTTCATTTCAGAACCCCTTATTGCCGACAATGTGTTTCAAAAATCGGCTAAAGTTAAGTTAAAATAGTCAGAAACCGATAAACTCTTTTTTCAAGGTCGGCATCTTAGAAAAGCGTTTCCTGAATATATTCTTAAACACAATTTTGGAGGATTTTTATGTATCGTAAAAATTATTTAATTAGTTTTTTAACAATCGCTTTATTTCTAATCGGCAGTGCGGCAGCCTTCGGACAAACCGCGCCGGTTTCCGGACAGGTTGTAATAAAAGCCGCAGACGGCAAAACGACGCCGGTTGCGGGCGCTTTAGTCGAAGTTTTCAGAACCGATACGAAAGCGAAATTCCCGTCGGATACGACCGATAAAAAAGGAAATTTCAGTTTTGCCGGTTTGCCGATGGGCGCGGTTTTTGCTTTATCGGTCAGCGGACCGGGCATCGATCCCGAAGTTATTCCGAACGTTAAGGCAGGCATGGACAAGCTCGTCGTTGACGTAAAGCCGGGTAACGGCAATAAATGGACGGAAGACCAGGTTCGCCTGGCGCTTGCCGCCCCGGGCGGGAATACGCAGTCGAGCGATTTGACCGCTGAACAAAAGAAAGCCAAGGAAGAATACGACAAACAAGTCGCTGAAATTACGACTAAAAACCAGAAAGCCCAAAAAGCGAATGAAATCGTCAATGCGACCCTCAAAGAAGGCGGCGCGGCGTACGACTCGAAAAATTACGACCTCGCCATCACCAAATTTGACGAAGGCTATAAAGCCGACCCCGATTTTGCGGGAAGCGCGCCCGTTCTGCTCAACAACAAAGCGCTTGCGCTGCTGAGCCGCGGCACCGATTCGTACAATAAATCCGTCAAAGCCGACGATGCGACGAAAGGTTCCTTAAGAGAAGCGGCGAAAAACGATTTAACCGAAGCGGTCAGCGCGGCGGAAAGAGCGATCGAAATTTTGAAAACGGCAACCAGCACGGACGCAAACGTTCAGAAAAACTATGAAGCGAACAAATTCGCGGCGTTGACGAACCGCAAGAACGCGTTTCGTTTGATGGCGCAAACCGGCGTTAACCGCGAAAGAGGCAAAGAGGCGTTAACCGCGTTTCAGGAATATATCGCTGTCGAAACCGACCCGGCGAAAAAGACCAAAGCCGAGCTTGATTTAGCGCTCACGCTGCAGGATTCGAACGAGTTTGATTTGGCGATTACCGAGTTTCAGAAAATTCTGGAAACCGACCCGAACAACGTCGATGCGCTGGTCGGCATCGGCTTGAGTATGGTCAACGTCGGTTACATCAATCTCGATTCGGACGCGGCAAAAGGTAAAGCCCAGCTTCAGGAAGCGGCGAACTATCTCCAAAAATTTGTTGATTTAGCGCCTGATACGCATAAGTTCAAAAAGGATGCGGTAGAAACCATTGCGCAGCTTAAAGAACAACAGAAGGTTGCTCCGCAGAAGGTTAAAACCACGACGACCACAAGGAAGAAAAACTAACTTTTTCCGATATTAGAAAAAAGGCGCGCGATTTGAAAGATTCAAATCGCGCGCCTTTTTATTTCCTTTAAATCCCGGCACTTGCTTAAAAGATTTCTTGACACCCGACAGTTAAATCTCTATTATGTAAATTCAACGGTGTTTATCATCGTTGAATTTTGTCGGCTCAGGCAACAGAATCAATCGAAAAACTTCTCGAAAACTCCTCCGAACTGAAACACAAAAAGGGTAAATTCCGAAAAGCATAATGTCAGCAAAACTTGGGGAAATACTTGTCCGCGAAAACCTTATAACTTCGCAACAACTGCGCGAGGCGTTGGAATATCAGCGCGCGAACGGCGGTCGTTTAGGTTCTAATCTGATAAAACTCGGAATCATTTCCGACGATGTGATTACGGCTGTGCTGTCGCGTCAATACGGCGTTCCTTCAATCAATCTCGAACTCTTTCAGATTGAGGAAGAAACCATCAAATTAATCTCGCACGAGGTGGCGCTTAAATACTCGGTGCTGCCGATTTCAAAAGTCGGCGCGAGCCTGACGCTGGCGATGGCAGACCCGACGAACGTTTTTGCGATGGACGACATTAAGTTTATGACCGGACTTAACGTCGAGCCGGTCATCGCGTCCGAAGCGTCGCTGAACGTCGCCATCAGAAAATATTACAGCTCGTCCAAAGCGATAGAAGTCGTTATGAACGGCGCGGACGACTTCGCGAAAATCGCTTCAAAACTGTCGCGCAACGGCAACGGCAACGGCGCAAAGACCGGCGATGAAAGAATTTTGGAGTCGGACTTAAATGTCTCGCTCGACAAATTCAAGTTTGAAGCCGCCAAAGACGGCGAAGAATTCGTTGTCGTCGAAGAAAATGAGGAAATCGATCTGGCTCAGCTTGCGCAGGCAAGCGAGGACGCGCCGGTCGTGCGTTTGGTCAATGTTCTTTTAGTTGACAGTTTACGGCGCGGCGCCTCCGACATCCACGTCGAGCCGTATGAAAAAGATTTTCGCATCCGCTTTCGTATCGACGGCGTTCTTTACGACGTAATGCATCCGCCGATGAAAATGCGCGATGCTTTATTGTCGCGTCTGAAAATTATGTCGAAGCTCGACATCTCGGAAAAACGCCTGCCGCAGGACGGACGCATCAAGATTAAGGTCAAAATCGATAACCGCTCGCGCGAGCTGGATTTCCGCGTCTCGACGCTGCCGACGCTGTTCGGCGAAAAAATCGTGCTGCGCCTGCTCGATAAAGATAAGCTGATGCTCGATATGACCAAGCTCGGATTTGAGCAGCAGAGTTTGGAATTGTTCCAGCGCAATATCTCGAAGCCCTACGGAATGGTGCTCGTGACCGGTCCGACCGGTTCGGGTAAAACCAATACGCTTTATTCTGCCCTGCAGGCTTTAAACACGCCGGAAACAAATATCATGACGGCGGAAGACCCGGTCGAATTTAATCTTCCCGGAATCAATCAGGTACAGATGAAAGAGCAAATCGGCTTGAATTTTGCCGCCGCGCTTCGCTCTTTTCTGCGGCAGGACCCGAACATCGTGCTGGTCGGCGAAATACGCGACTTTGAAACGGCGGAAATCGCGATTAAAGCGGCGCTCACCGGTCACTTAGTGCTTTCGACCCTGCACACCAACGACGCGCCTTCGACGATTTCGCGTATGGTCAACATGGGCATCGAGCCGTTTCTGGTTGCGACGTCCGTCAATATCATCCAGGCGCAGAGACTTATCAGAAGAGTTTGCAAAGACTGCAAGGAAGAAATTCACATTCCGGTCGAAGGCTTGGTCGAAATCGGTTTTTCGGCGGAAGAAGCTCCGGAAATCAAATGTTATAAAGGCAAAGGCTGCCAGACGTGCAACGGAACGGGTTATAAAGGTCGCGTCGGTTTGTATGAAGTGATGGAAGTCACGGACGAGCTGCGCGAGCTTATCATTATCGGCGCGAGCGCGATCGAGCTGCGCCGAAAAGCGATTGAACTCGGAATGATAACTTTGCGCCATTCGGGGCTTTATAAATTGCGCGAAGGAATTACGACGATTGAGGAAGTGGTCAAAGAAACGGTTTTGTAAAAATTGGAGGAAGTATGATTAGGGCAATTGCATTATCTTTAGCTTTGTTAATTGGAATCGGCGCGGTTATACCGCTGACGACGGATTACGCGGAAGCGGCGAAAAAACATCGCAAATACGCGAAAAAGAAAAAGAAAGTCAAAAAGTATTCGAAACAATGGTGGCGCTTGTACCACGCACGCGTGAATCGCCGCAAGTCTCTGCAGGCGCGCAAACGCCAGATGCGTCTGCGCCAGTTGAGATTAGCGAAAATGAGGCAGGCGGACGGTGACGCGCCGGTGGTTAAAAATTCAAAACAGGCTGTCCAAAAAGCGTTGGTGAAGGAAGACAATTCTCCGGCGATTTTACCGACCGGCGAAACCGCGCCGCGAACGTGGAAAAAGAGTCAGTCGACGCAAGCCGAGCTGCAATTTAACGTTGCCGACGAATCGGGCGCACAGCTCGGACAAGCTTCGATTTCGGTCGTCGGTCCGTCGGTGGGCGCGGACGACAATAACGCGAAAACGAAAACCGTCGGCGGCGTTCCGACAACCAGCTTACGACGCAACGTCATCGACCGGATGATTAAGGAAAACGGCTGGGTCGTCAACGATTTTCAGAAAGAAATCGGCGGCAAGAAAGTTTACGTCGTCGTCGCGCAGTCGGAAGCCACGGGCGGGCGCATTCAATCCCGGGTTTTCTACTTTGCCGAAGCCGACGGACGCATCTACAGCGTTTCCACAAACGCGACGACCGATTCGCAGGAGCGCATCGCCGAAGAATCGGAAAAAGTAATCAACTCGCTGGTTCGCACCCGTCAAACTCAACAAGCCGGACTCAAACAATAATAGCGGTCAGTGGTCGGTGGACAGTGGTCGGTTAAGACCAAAATCTGACCACCGACCACTGTCCACCGACCACTAAATTTATGAATGTCGAACACCAAAATCTGGAAAATCAAATCACGCTGCCCGACCTTCTGCGGAAAATGACGGACGCGGGCGGCTCCGACTTACACCTGACGACCAATTCGGCGCCGCAGGTTCGTGTTCACGGGCATCTTTCGCCGCTTCCCGGCTATCGCCCGCTGACGCCTGCCGAAACGAAACAGCTTGCCTACTCGGTTCTGACGGACGCGCAAAAGCATCGTTTTGAAGAAAATCTGGAACTCGACTTTTCGTTCGGGTTGAAGGGCATGTCGCGTTTTCGTGCCAACCTTTTCAATCAGAAAGGTGCGGTCGGCGCGGTTTTTCGTGCGATTCCCTACGAAATCCGCTCGTTCGAAGCGTTGGGACTTCCGCCCGTGGTTTCGGATATGTGTAAAAAACCGCGCGGGCTCGTTCTGATAACAGGTCCGACCGGTTCGGGTAAATCAACGACCCTCGCGGCAATGATTGATAAAATCAATATCGACCGCCACGACCATATTTTAACTATCGAAGACCCGATAGAATTTCTTCATAACCACAAGAACTGCATCGTCAACCAGCGCGAAGTCAATGCCGACACACACGGTTTCGGCGCGGCGCTGCGCACCGCACTTCGTCAGGACCCGGACGTTGTGCTGATCGGCGAAATGCGCGATTTGGAAACGATTGAGATGGCTCTCAGAATCGCCGAAACAGGTCACTTAACATTTGCCACGCTCCACACAAACTCCGCTTATTCGACGATTAACCGTATTATCGACGTTTTTCCCGCCGGGCAGCAGGCACAGGTTCGCACGCAGCTTTCGCTCGTGCTCGAAGGTATTATGTGTCAATCGCTTTTGCCGAAAGCTTCGGGCGACGGACGCGCGATGGCGCTTGAAATTTTAATTCCGAACGCTGCTATCCGCAACCTGATTCGTGAAGACAAAATTCACCAGATTTATTCGATGATGCAGACCGGGCAGGATAAATTCGGGATGCAGACATTCAATCAGGCGCTCGCCTCGCTCTATCACAAACGCGCGATTACGCTTGAAGTCGCGATGGCGCGCAGCTCGAACGCCGATGAACTGAAAGAGCTTATCGAGCGCGGTTCGGGCATCAATCAATCCTACGGCGGACAAGGGAAACCGATGGTCGGTCAAGGCAGCCCCTACGCGCAGGGTCGCCCCGTCGGGCAACGTCCACCGGGGCGCTAACACTAATCGAGATTACAAATATCAAATAATCTGTAATCTGTAATTTCTAATTTGTAATTCAATACACAACAAGATTTATAGGAGCATAAAAAAAGGAATATGCCAACATTTGTTTTCAAAGGTCGTAATCGCTTAAACGAGATGGTTTCCGGCGAAAGAGAAGCTTCCAGCCAGGATGAGCTTCGCGCGGTTCTGCGCCGCGAGCAAATCGTTTTGACGCAGGCTTCGGAAAAAGGACGCGAAATCGCCATTCCCAAATTAGGCAGAAATAAAAAGGTCAAACCGAAGGAATTAGCCGTTTTTACGCGCCAGTTTTCGGTGATGATTGACGCGGGCTTGCCGCTCGTACAGTGTCTCGACATTCTGGCTGAACAGCAGCAAAACGCGTTTTTCAAAGACGTTCTCCGGCAGGTCCGCCAGCACGTCGAAGAAGGCTCGACACTTTACTCGGCGCTCGAAAAACACCCGAAAGTTTTCGACGGATTGTATTCGCACATGGTCGAAGCCGGCGAAGCGGGCGGTGTTCTGGATTTAATCCTGCAGCGCCTTGCGACCTTGATTGAAAAAGTCGTCAAACTCAAACGCAGTATCGTTTCGGCGTCGATTTACCCGGCAGCGGTTGTTTTTGTGGCGGTCGCCGCGGTGGCGGTCATCATGATTGTCGTTATTCCGCAATTCGAGCAAATCTTTATGGGCTTGCTCGGACCGGGCGAAGCCTTACCGCTCCCGACGCGAATCGTGATGGCAATCAGTGGTTTCCTTGCCGGTTGGGGCGGACTCGCGCTTCTCGGTGCCATTATCGGCACCACCATCGGTGTCCGCGCTTATTACAAAACGCCGAAAGGACGCTGGCAGATTGACGCGCTGATGCTCAAATTACCGATTTTCGGAGGTATTTTAAGAAAAATCGCCGTCGCGCGTTTCTCGCGTATCCTTTCAACATTGCTTTCTTCGGGCGTCCCGATTCTGCAATCGCTCGACATTACGGCGAAAACCGCCGGCAACGTCATTATCGAAGACGCCATCATGAAAATCCGTACCGGCGTCGAACGCGGCGAAAACTTTGTCGAACCCTTGAAAGCGACCGACGTTTTCCCGCACATGGTCGGACAGATGGTCGGCGTCGGCGAACAAACCGGCGCGCTCGACGCGATGCTCAGCAAAATTGCCGACTTTTACGAAGACGAAGTCGATACGGCAATCGCCGACCTGCTCGCACTGATTGAACCCGCCCTGATTGCCTTCCTGGGCGTCACCATCGGCTCAATCGTTATCTCGATGTATCTTCCGCTGTTCACACTCATCGGCAAACTCGCCGGCGGAGCGAAATAACCTGAGAGGCCTGTTATATTTAGGGAATAAAGTTGGTAACTCGGGAATAGAGTTGGTAACTGAGGGAATAAAGTTGGTAACTAAATTTAACCAGTAAAACCAATTTTTATCTAAAAGGAGGCTTCAATTGAAGTCTCCTTTTTAACTTATATCTGTCTCGTCCTGAAATAAGTTGACACATTGAGGACTTATTTATGAAAGAGACAACCCTGACGGGTAATCATAATTTACCAAAAATGGTAATCATAATCTTCCATTTGAGGTAATCATAACCTTCCAAAATTTAACCGCTCGGCTCTTGAGCTTAAAGAATCGGATAATTGTATGAAAGTGTTTCATACAATTATCCGATTCTCCTCTTTAAATCAGGTAATAATATGAAATCTTTTAATGATAATATTGCGACAACTATAAACCCAACGATTTCGTGCGGATAGCTTGTTCTACTTTTTATTCGGAAGATTTCAGTAATTCTCTGATAAGGCTTATAAAATCAACTCTTTTCTGATTGTTATTAATTCTTCTGAGCCGGTAAAGTTTTTGTCCGGCGGCGGATAGAATATTGTTCTTATATTCATCCTTCATTTGCTGGATCGAATCATCATGATATGCGCTATCAAGCTCAAAAAAGTATTTCGGTAGATAAAGCTGCTGATAGTCGAATACGACACAATCTATTATTGCAGTAAAAAAATATTTCTTTTCAGCGCTGGAAAGATGAGGTTCAACAATTTCGAAGTCAATAATGCTGCTCACAGCAACATTCGGGTAAACGATAAACTGCGGATATACATCGCGAACCGCATCAAAGAATTCTTTTTCCTGTGCAGACTTGAACAAACTACGTCGTCCATCAGAAAAAGAAATGCTTTTGTTTTCTGTGACCTGAATTACTTTACTTTGTGAATGTAAAACTTGTTTCGGCAACGAATTCTGGTATTCAATTATAATGTCTTTACAGACCTCGTCATCTACATTATTGATGGCTAATGTATATGCTTTACGTAAATCTATATCTTTCCATATTTCAGCCATCTTTCTTATTAACAAATTAAATCGATTTTCCGATAAAATATGGGTTTTTCTCTTATGCAGAGTGTAGAAAGTTTCAAAATTCTGTAGGAGGTATTCCTTATCAAGTTCGTCATGTGATTTTGAGAAAAAGAAGATTTCATAATCAAATATAGCCTGTTTGATAGCAGCATTTCCCCTTACGAATTCGGGATTGAGCCTTATGTAATTCCATAAATCGCTCCATAGTTCTTCTGTAAAGTCGAAGTCTTTTTTAATTACATCTATCTCCGAATTATCTGACATAAATTTTACTCGGAATTTAAGTGTGATTTGTTGATTAATCTCTAAAGTCGGTCACGAAGCTGAACCATCCATTACGATAATTTTCGACTATCTTTTTAGCAAAATCTCTAACTCTAACGTCTTTGTCTTGAAGAGCTTGTTTTTGAATAAATGCAATCGCTTTCTCTTTATCTATAAATGCACATGCCCAAAGCGCAGACTGTCTAACCCCGACATCTATGTCGTTGGTTGCTAACTGAATTAACTTCGCATTCCCATCTTTAGACGGTAAAAACGCCAGACACGAAACGGCGCACAATCTTTTATTAAAATCTTTACTGTTTAAAGCTGGAATGATAAATCGTGGATCACGCAAAAAGCCGATTTCAGTATGAGCAATAGAAGCGTGGTGCTGACTTTCAATACCTCCCCAATTTTTTCCTATATATATCAAAGCATCAACTTCATCATAAAAATACTTTGTAGCTAGTAACGAGTCCTTTAGATTAGTTCGCTGAAAATTTGGATTTGGAATTCGCAGTATCCAGCCGTCTATAAGCGCCTGCAATGTTGCTTTATTTTTACCTGTTGCTATCCGGTAATAAAAAGGAGTAATAATTTCTTTCAGTTTGTCTACTGTCCAACCCTTAGCAATGCTTTGAACATTTTGTGGTACATCTGCAAAACTATCCTCTCTTTCCATTAGCCAACTTTCAATATCTAATTTCTTCTTTGAAACATAATTTAGAAAAGCCTTCACCTCTTTCTTAGAAAATCCAACAACTTTATTTAGCGATAAAAGTTTTTTTACTTCCTCTAAGATATGTTGAATTTCAGAACTTAACAGTTTCATTCGACCAAAAGCAACGCAAGGAAGAATGCAAGGCTCAATTCTATTTATTTCTTCAGTCGGATTTAGTTTCTCCCATTTATGTTTTAGCAAGCGAAATTTTATAAAGGAATCGGCATTAGGTTCATTTTTGAAATAATAGAAAGTAGTCTTCTGAAATATACCAAATCTATAAACGCCTTCATCGCTTGATAATTTTCTTTTACGTTTATAATTTGGATTCCTTGCGGCATCTGCAAGTAAAGAACGGTACGTTGCTTTAGAAACTGGCGCTAAATCAGCATCAATTTCCATTTCTTCTTTTATTTCGGATATGTTTACTGGACGCTTTAATCGTAAAGATGCTCTCCTAACAGCCTCTTTAATTCGCTCTTTATCATTCTGATAATAAACCGCTAGATTGACCTCATCATCCTTGACCCTTACTGGAAGCCAAAAAATACCTTTCTGACGAGGTTTTCGAATTTTTCTTAAGGAAGGATTAGCTGTTCTTGTCAATTGCACTAGTGCATTGGAAAGTAATTGGGTATCTTGAAATTTCTCAGAAAATGAATTTTCTGCAATTAATTTTGCTCTAATTTCAGCGATTGATAGGGGCGATGGTTTGATATCATTTTTACTGGCTTTAGCTTGGCGATCATTCCAAAGCTCATTAAAGTTCTTAAGAACAAATTCGAGCCAGTTTATTGGCTCTTTAGGCAAATATTCACTAGGATTCATGTTATGAAGAAGGTAAATACCAAATCCTTTTTCACTTCCGCGAAGCGGGAATTTCACGAGTTCTCCGGTTTCCTTTAAACTAAGAACACTGCCAGAAATTAATGCAGGATCAAGATCGGAATAATTGCTAGCACCTCCGGCAAATTCTATAATTTCCCCCATCTGTAAAGCTCTACCGTTTTCAACAATAGCGATTTTAACTAAATCCAGTACTCGGCTTCTTCTTGATTGAAAATCATCTAAATTTGTATTTTCTAAATCTAACAAACCAACTAGACCATAAAAACATCGCTTTCCAATTCTAGCTGATTTAAATACCTTTCCCTTTTTACACAGCAAGCCTAAAATCTTACTAATAGGTTGGCTCAATTTCCTTTTATATCTTTCATCTAATTCTAATTTTTCTTTAGTGGACAAAGCCTGAATTATTTCAGTTACACTAACAATTCTATTGAATGCCCGATTTGCAATTTCAAGTGCTTGGAGAACAATCAGATGCTCTCTTATGGGATCATCAAACTTTCTGCTAGAGCGTTGAGAGCCAGGTTTTGAATTTGCTTTTTCTGGTGATTTATTTGTTTTTGACATTCTTTTATCTTGTACTTTTGCCATGAATTTCCTTGGATTTATTAATTGCGTTGTCACGGTCAATTGTAGTGCGAAGATGGATCGCGCGGAGATAAACTGTAGTAATCTCTTCGGAGTCTATTTTCTGGTACCTTTCTAATTTTCTCAGAAATGGAATGATAAGCCCCGGATAGCCTCCGCATATTTCGTAGATACACTCTACCTGCTCTAAAAGTTTCGTTTCATCAATTTTTGAGTTTGCGAAATGCGGATTAAGCTTAGCGAGCAGATTTTGCACTTGATTCAGGCTATAAGGCTCGAAATAACACCACTCATGAATTCGTCCTTTAACTTGCGGAAGTTTCATTACCTTTGTCGGCAGATCATCCATTCCGACAAAAATTAAAGATAACCGGTGTTCATGATTTTTCGCCGAATCATAAGCCATCAGCATTCCCCTAATTGCCTCTAAACTAAGATTTCCAGCTTCGTCAACAAAAACTTGTTGAATATTTTTTCTCTTTAACGTCAGTATTGGATAAGAAAAGATGGAAAGACTCAGTTTTCAAGTAAAATGAATTTATCAACAAACATTTATTTGAAAGGAGCTTTCCATCAATGGAGATTTTACCGCTTTTCTGTGAGATTGACGATTTTCTAAA
>DASWRC010000139.1:0-2827 GCA_036403375.1 Pyrinomonadaceae bacterium | reverse complement strand
CCGGATAATGGTTTTCAAAACAATTCATTTGCACAAAATATTTAACACTCTCTTATGGTTGTTTCCTCTCCAGAATCAGAGTTCAAGCTCCGCGCCATAGCTTCAAGAGTTTTCGGCTCTATGACGCATTTGAGTCAGACTTTCGCCGTTTTTCCGCTAAATCTTCGACTATTTCCCCGATTTGGTAAACAAATGACTCGTCTTTAGGCTTTTCTTTGTGATGAAAACCAAGAATGTGAATATATTCGTGTGCGTAATGGGCGGCAAGATACTCAGTCCGTCCATCTCGCGCCCATTTAATAAGTTTTTGCGGACAGATTGCCGTGATGCCGGTTCCGGCTCCGTCCACTCCTATTGTGCGCTTGCTGCACGGCTTTTTCCATTCCGACTCGTCCGAATCTATTCTCAGAGTTCTGACCATCAGATCAACTACTCCGTCCTGTCCGCCCGGACCTTCTTCTTCGTGAGCAGTCATAATTTTGTCATAAAGCTGTTGGTTGGATAATCCGTTGGTAGAGTTGAATTTACCCTTCAAAACTTCTTTTTTGAATTCATCAGAGTTCAAGACATCTTCTAGCAACTGCGCCGCTTTATTTGCAAACGAATCGTTAGTACCATAGCCTTCGATCTTGTGCAAAGCGACTTTAATTTTTCTCTCCTGCGCCAGGGAAAAGTTGACGCAAATTAAGCAAATGAGAATTGTTGATAAAAATACACTGATTTTCATAATTTATTGCCCTTTATTTATAGAAGTTCGTTTTAGCAATAGTTCACCTACATATTTTTTTTAACACTTATAAAATTTTAAGTTATTATATTTCGTGACCTATCTTTATTGTCCAATTCCGCTTTAAACAGTTCTTTTTTCACTGATTGAGTCATTGGTTCATCCAGATGAGGGGCAGTGTCACGACCAAGCCCTACAAGCTCTCGAAAATCATTTCGAGTTACAACGGCATAAAAAATCTTCCGTCTGAATTTATTTTTCAAACGGAAGAAATTATACGACTTTATTATAATGATACGACTTTATTATTATCGTACAACAACAAATCAAGCCGAAATTCTATTCGACCGTCACGGATTTCGCTAAATTTCGCGGCTGGTCAACGTCGCAGCCGCGCCGCACCGCGATGTAGTAGGCAAGAAGCTGTAAGGGAACGACCGAAAGAATCGGCGCGAGCAGGTCGGAAACCTGCGGAATCAGAACGATGTGGTCAGAAACGACCGAACTCATCTTGTCGCCTTCGGTTAAAATCGAAAAGATTATGCCGTCACGCGCTTTGACTTCGACGATGTTTGAATGCGTTTTCTCGTAGCGCAGTTCGCTGCCTTCGTTGCCCTGCTCGCGCGTGTTGATAATCACCACGGGAAGCTTTTCGTCAATCAGCGCGTTCGGTCCGTGTTTCATCTCGCCCGCCGGATAGCCTTCGGCGTGGATGTACGAAATTTCTTTGAGTTTCAGAGCGCCTTCGAGCGCGACGGGAAAATTGATGCCGCGCCCCAAATACAGAAAATCCTGCGAGCGGAAAAATTCTTTCGAGAGTTCTTCAATCGTGTCGGCATCGCTTAAAATTTCTTCAATTTTGAGCGGCAGCTCAATCAATTCCTGCGCGTGTTTTTTGACTTGTTCTTCCGAGAGTTTTCCGCGCAGCTCGCCGAGATACAAAGCGAAAATGTAAAGCGCGATGATTTGCGACGTAAAGGCTTTCGTCGAAGCAACCGAGATTTCCGGTCCGGCGTGCGTCAGAATCGTGCCGTCCGCCTCGCGCGTAATCATCGAGCCCTGCACGTTACAAATTGCCAGAACCTTGCAGCCCGCTTGTTTGGCTTCGCGCATCGCGGCAATCGTATCGGCGGTTTCGCCCGATTGCGAGATGACGATTAAAAGGTCGTTTTCGTCCAGCACCGGATTGCGGTAGCGAAATTCCGACGCGTAATCGACCTCGACCGGCACGCGCGCCAGCTCCTCAATCATGTATTTCGCCGCTGTGCCGGCGTGCCACGAAGTTCCGCAAGCGGCGATTTTGACTGAGCGGATATTTCGGAAATCTTCTTCGGCAATGTCCATCTGGTCGAGATAAACTTTGCCCGTGTCTAATGAAACGCGCCCGCGAACCGTGTCGCGCACGGCGCGCGGCTGTTCGTAGATTTCTTTCAGCAGAAAATGCTTGAAGCCGCCTTTTTCCGCCATAATCGGGTCCCACGTGATGCGCTGCTGCTTCGGTTCGACGACGTTGCCGTCAAAATCCGTGACGCGCACGGAATCTTTCGTCAAAATCGCTATTTCCTTTTCGCCGAGGTAAAAAACGTCGCGCGTGTGCTGCAGGATTGCCGGAATATCGGACGCGACAAAAAATTCGCCGTCGCCCAAACCGATAACGACCGGCGGACCTTCGCGCACCGCGATAATTTTGTCCGGTTCGTCCGAAGAAATCATCGAAAGCGCGAAAATTCCCTTTAATTGCTGAACCGATTTGCGCACCGACTCTTCAAAATTCAAGCCTTCCTTTTGGTGTTCCTCAATCAGGTGCGCGACGATTTCAGTGTCGGTTTCGGTCTTGAATTCGTGCCCTTTCGTCTTGAGCATTTCCTTCAAAGACAAATAATTTTCGATAATCCCGTTATGGACGACGACGATTTTGCCCGTACAATCACGATGCGGGTGCGCGTTTTCTTCGGTCGGTCGCCCGTGCGTCGCCCAGCGCGTATGTCCGATGCCGTAATTTCCGTCCAAAGGATTCAGGCGAATGCATTCTTCGAGATTTCTCAGTTTCCCTTCCGCACGGCGCAACTCCAGATGATTCGCGTCATCAACGACGGCAAT
>DASWRC010000138.1:0-3653 GCA_036403375.1 Pyrinomonadaceae bacterium | reverse complement strand
GGCGGATTAAGCAGGTTCTGCGCTTCGGGCGAGTTCATATTTTCGGGCGTCACCATCATCACGCCGGTGTCGATGCGCTTTTCGACAGGTTTGCCCAAAAGGCTGTCAATCATCGCATTGACACCGAATTCGCCGATGGCGAAAGGATTTTGCAGAACCACGCCCTGCATTTGTCCGGTTTTCAGCGCATCGATAAACTGCGGCGTCGAATCGAACCCGACAAACGCGATTTTTCCCGCCTTGCCGATGTCCTGCAGGGCGAGCAGCATCCCGGTCGAAGCCGATTCGTTCGACGCAAACACGCCGTCCACATCATTGCCGAATCTTTGTAAAAGATTCTCCGACGCGCGTTTTGCCGTGTCGCGGGTCGCGCCCGCGTACTGGTCGGTCGAAATCAATTCGATACCGGGAAATTTCGTTTTCATTTCCTGTAAAAATCCTTCTTCGCGGTCGGTCGTGCTGGCTGAACCTTCGGCGTAGCGAAGCATTATGACCTTTCCTTTGCCGCCGAGAACTTCGCCCAAACGCATCGCGGCAAGTGCGCCGCCTTTTTTATTGTCGGTCGCCGCAAAGCTCGTGATTTGGTCCGATTCAAGTCCCGAATCGATAATGACGGTCGGAATTCCGGCGCGCTTTGCTTCTTCGACCGGACGCACCAGCGCCTTGTTATCAAGCGGCGCGAGCACGATGCCGTTGACGTTCTGGCTGATAAAGGCTTCGACAACCTGAATCTGCTGCTCGCGGTCGTCCTCGCGCAGCGGTCCTTTCCAGATAATTTCGACATCGACGCCCTGCGCCTTGTAATCGTTCGCCGCCTTGACCGCGCCCGCGTTGATGCTTTTCCAGAATTGATGCGTCGTTCCTTTCGGGATGACCGCGATTTTGTATTTATTCGATTTCGAAACGCCTGCCGAGCAGCCAATCAACCCAGCCGCGAACAGAAATAAAAGTATTTTCTTCATAATGAATTTTTCGTACGTTAAATTAATCCGGCGTCGGAATTTAAGGCGCTTTTTTTACCTTGAGTAAAATTCTTCGCCGCAAAGTTAGAACCATTAATTTCAGCTTTTCACACCGGAAATAATTTAAAGAAAATCTTCGCGAATCGGCGAAAAAATGTCTATCAGGACGACTTCTTCTTCGAGCATCGTCGCGCCGTGCCGCAACCCGGAAGGAAAATGAAGCGTGTCGCCCGCTTTGGCAATCCGCTGCGAGTCGCCGACGGTGAAAAGTACGCGCCCGCGCTCGACAAACGTTATCTGTTCGTGCGGGTGGTCGTGTGCCGGCGTGACGACGTGCGGCACAAACCGCAGGCGGCAAACCATGATTTTATCACCGACAATCATCTGCCGCTCGATGCCCTCGGCAATTCGCTCGACCGGCACCTGCGTCCAATCGGTATGCAGTGATTTTACGCTCGTATCTGAAATTGTCTCCATTTTTAACCTCTCCGATTATCGAATTTCAAATTCTCCATTCAATCTAATATCTTCGCTCGACGCGCCGACCATCACCTTGAACATTCCCGGCTCGATGGTCCAGCGCATATCGGCGTCAAGCAGCTCCAAATCTTCGGGCTTCAGGGTAAAAGAAACGGTGTTCGTTTCGCCGGGCTTTAAATGCACGCGCCGGAAGCCGCGCAGGTTTTTTTCGTAAGTCGTCGTGCTGCTCACACAGTCGCGAACGTAAAGCTGAACAACCTCGTCCCCGTCCCGGCGCGCGCCGCTGTTTTTCACGTCGAAGCTGACTGTCACGTTTCCGCCCGCGCTCTGCTTTAACGGGCTGATTTTCAGATTTGAATAAGCAAAAGTCGTGTAGCTCAGCCCGTGTCCGAAATAGTAAAGCGCGCCGTTGACACGCGATTTCTCCTGTTCCCACTGGGCGTTCGGTTTCGAGGGAAAATTAAACGGAATCTGTCCGGCGCTCTTCGGAAACGTGCAGGTAAGTTTTCCGCCCGGGTTATAATCGCCGAAAAGCACATCGGCAATTGCCTCGCCGCCGCGTCCGCCCGGAAACCACGTTTCCAAAATCGCGGGAACATTTTTGTTGACCCAGTTGATGCTCATCGGGCGACCGTTGATTAAAACAACGACGGTCGGTTTTCCGACCGCATAAACCGCCTGTATCAATTGCAATTGACGACCGGGTAAATCGAGACTCGTGCGCGTCGAGCTTTCGCCGACCGTTAAGGGTCCCGGTCGCTCGTAAGCGGTCGTCTGGTCGCCGAGGAAAACAACCGCGACATCGGATTTTCGTGCCGTCTCGACCGCTTTTTCGATTTCGTCCTTTTCCTTCGCGGTCAGAGGCGTCGGCAAAATTTCTTCCTCCGCCCAGTTTTCGTTCGTTACCTCTGAGCCTTTGGCGTAATTGACCGTCACTTTATCGCCGAATTTAGCTTTTATGCCGTCGAGCGCGCTTAATCCGTCGTTGATTTTTGAAACGCCGTAGCGGTACGTCAGATTCGATTTATTGTCGGCGTTCGGTCCGATGACGGCGATTGAGCGAATTTCCTTGCTGAGCGGCAAAATGTTTCCTTCATTTTTGAGCAGCACGACGCTTTCGCGCGCGGCACGAAGCGCAACCGCTTTATTTTCGGGCGAATTGACGAGCCGCTCGCTCGCGTCCGCGTCTTTGACGTACGGATTATCGAACATTCCGACGAGGAATTTGACGCGCAGAACGTCGCGGACGCGGTCGTCGAGCGTCGGCATCGAAACTTTGCCCGCTTTGACCAATTCACGAAGCGGCAGTATAAAATCATCGGGCGGCGTAAAATTGGTTTTGACGTTCAGCCCCGCTTCGATTGATTGGCGAACGGCTTCTTTCATATCGGCGGCGGTCTGGTGCTTGACGTATAAATCTTCGACCGCGCCGCTGTCGGAAACGACATAGCCGCGAAAACCGTACTGTTTTCGAAGGCGCTCGATCAGCCAGTATTTACTGCTCACGACGGGCGCGCCGTCGTAATCGTTGTAGGAAGCCATAACGCCCAAAAGCCCGCCTTCCTTAATTACTTTGCCGAACGGTTTATTAAAAATATATTCGGCTTCGCGCGGGCTGATTTGCGGGTCAACGCGTCCTTCGCCCTCGCGCGCGCCCTTGTTGACGCCGTGAATCGCGAAATGCTTGCTGGTCGCGGCGACCGTAAAATTTTCCTGCAAGCCTTTGACCATTTCGACGCCCAGGATTCCCGCGAGAAACGGGTCTTCGCCGTAAGTGTCCTCATAGCGTCCCCAACGCTGGTCGCGTCCCATATCCATAATCGGCGCGTAGATGTTGGTGTAGCCTAAAGCCCTCGCTTCACGGGCGGTAATTCTTCCGATTTCGCGCACCAGTTCGGGATTCCAGGTATGCGCGAGCGCGAGCTGCGACGGAAAGCTCGTCGCCTTTGTAAACGCCACGCCCCGAACGCCTTCGTTCGTAAAATCGACGGGAATTCCGAGCCGTGTTTCTTCGACAAAAAAGCGCTGCACCTCGTTCATCGCCCAGACGTGTTTTTTAATGTCGTTGGCGTAGATGCTCGTTGAGCCGCTCTGTCCCCAGCCGTTCAAATGCTCGTCGATGTTGGCGATGCCGTCTTTCCAGATTTTGTTTTTCCAATCGGGCGTCGGCAATTCATCCTTCAAAACCCGGTTGTAACCGTAAAGTGTTGC
>DASWRC010000137.1:0-7686 GCA_036403375.1 Pyrinomonadaceae bacterium | reverse complement strand
GCGTTTCAATCTGGAGACGAATTTTTTATTAAATCGCTGATAAAGAAAAAGCGCGGTAAATTTACCGCGCTTTTTTATTTTCGACTTCGCAAATCCTTTCGGATAAATTTATAAATCGGGTCTTCTTTCAAAGAGGCTTTTATTTTTGCCCGTGTTTGCTCTATATCTTTCCCTTTCATATTTTCGTCAAAAAACTTCCACGCCTCTTTTTCCTGCCCGGCGTAAATATACGTCATGAAACTTTCGAAAAATTTTTCTTTCCGTTCGTTTTGCCCGCTCAAAGTATAGTCAGTAAAAATATGGCTCGCCGGAAGATATTTATGAGCTTTGGCATCGTATTTGAAAACGACCCGCAACCACGGTCTTTCGGACATTGCAAAATCGAATTCCGATTCAAAGCAGAATCTTGCAGCCGTGATTTCCTTTTCGCCGTCGTTATCGACATCGAGAGTCATCAAGCCTTCGACGCCGAAGTCAGCAGTATCGAAAAGTACATCGAATTTCGGTGAAAGGCTAACAATCCATTCGCGGTCGTAGCGATTCGATTCGTCAATAATCAACAACTGCTTCTCAGAACCTTTTAGAAATTGGTAAAACCCGAAACCGAGTAAGTTTCCCAACGGATGATAAGAACCGGCAAAACGACGAATCGTTTTACCGTTTTTTGAAATAACCGCATCGTAAATATCGGCTTCCGGACTATCGTCTTCGCGTTTTTTTACCGTGACCCTTTTGATTTTATAATTTTTAAATTCGAGTATCGCGGACGTCTCATCATTCCTCAAAGCCGAAAATTGCTCGACAATATCAATTTCTTCGTATTTATCAGGCGTCGGCGCAGCGCGAGGTATTGGCGTTTGAAGCGTTTCAGCAGGCTTTTCATTCGCGGCAATTGGCGAGCTTTCGACGTTCTGCCCGCATGAAAAGTTCAGCAGCGTCGTCGAAATCATTAAACAAAAAAGCGCGGATTTCATAATTTCCACTTTTAATCAAAATCAACGCCCTGAAAGATTTCCTTTAAGTTTAGCTGTAAATCGACCGATTTGAGTTCTATAATTTCTTCCGCTTCAGTAAAAATTTGCTTTTCCCAACCGCCGTCCGATTGTTTTTGATAAAGCTCGACATGTATTTTGTCCTGCGCGATGATGACATATTCCCGCAAAGTCGGGATTTGCCGGTAAACTTTCAGTTTCTCGCGCCGGTCAATCGTTTCGGTTGAAGGCGAAAGAACTTCCGCTATCAAAATCGGCTGGCGGCGAAAATACGGGTCGGGTTTATCACAGGCGACAAAAACGTCCGGGTAATAAAACGTCGCTTCGTCCGCCTGAAGCTTCATATCCGTCATAAAAACCTGACAATCTCCGTTCGGGTCTATTTTGGCGTCAATCTTTTTCGCCAGGTTAAATGAAATGCGGTTGTGCCTGTCGCTCGAACCCGCCATCGCGTAAACTTCGCCGTAGATATATTCGTGTCGAATCGCGCCGTCGTTCTCGCCTGCCAGATAATCTTCCACGCGTAGATAAGGTTTTAATTTTGCAAGTCCCATTTATCGCACCTCGCTTAAGAATTTAGCACAATCAGGCGAATTTCGCTCATTTCTTCCATCGCGTAGCGCACGCCTTCGCGCCCGAAACCGGAATCTTTTGTACCGCCGTACGGCATATTATCGACGCGGAAAGTCGGCACGTCGTTAATCACGACGCCGCCGTATTCGAGATTGTCCGAGGCATACTGCACGTTGCGTAAATCATTGGTAAAAACGCCCGCCTGAAGCCCGTATTTCGTGTTATTTGCCAAATCGACGGCTTCTTCAAAGTCCGAAAATTTTTCGACCGTCGCGACCGGCGCGAAGATTTCTTCCGACGCGACGCGCATTTCCGGGTTCGTGTTTGTGATGACGGTCGCGTCGAGCATTGCCCGCTCGCGCGTGTTGCCGCACAAGATTCGAGCGCCGTTCGCGGCGGCTTCCGTCACCCAGGCTTGCGCTTTTTCCGCCGCCTGCGCGTCAATCATCGCCGACAGCTCGGTTTCCTCATCGAGCGGATTTCCCTTCTTTAACTTTCGGGCGCTTTCGATAAATTTTTCCGTCCATCGGTCGAAGATTCGGTCGTGAATAAAAACTCGCTGGACGGAAATACAGACTTGCCCCGCGTATGTAAACGCGCCCATCACGGTTTGCCGTAAAGAACGCTCGAAATCCGCCGATTCGTCGACAATCACGGGCGCACTGCCGCCGAGTTCGAGCGTCACCATTTTTTTATTCGCCTTTGCCTTTATATTCCAGCCGACTTCGGCGCTGCCCGTAAACGAAATCATCTTGACGCGTTCGTCCCGGTAAACCGCATCGATGTATTTCGTGTCCATCGGCACGATTTGTAAGGCAGATTTCGGCAAGCCGCTTTCCAGAAAAACCTCGCCCAAAAGCAGCGCGGTCAGAGGCGTGCGCTGGCTCGGCTTGATGATAATCGTATTGCCGGCGGCGAGCGCGGGCGCGACTTTGTGACCGACCAGATTCAACGGAAAATTAAACGGCGTGATGCCGTAAATCACACCGCGGGGAACGCGTTTCGTGTGCGCGGTTTTGCCGCGCCCGGTCGCAATCGTATCAATCGCAACAACTTCGCCGACGAATCTTTCGGCTTCGCCCGCCGCCCACGCAAAAGTCGCGATTCCTCTTTCAACTTCGCCGCGCGCGGCTTTTATCGGTTTGGCGGCTTCCGTCGCAATCGTTTCGGCAAATTCCTTTTTGCGGCGTTCGATTCCGTCGGCGATTTTTCGCAAACCGCTCGCAATCTCGAAACGCGCCAGCGCGCGCATTTCTTTGGCAGCCGCTTCCGCCAGCGCAATCGCTTCTTCGGTTTCCTGCTGATCGGCGGAAAAGACTTCCGCGATTTGCGCGCCCGTGAACGGATTGCCGACCGTCAATGTTTCCGCTCCGGAGCGCCATTCGCCGCCGATTAGAATTTTTTTCTCGATGCTCATAATTTTGCCAAAACCTCTGTCTATAAGTTAAACTTTGAAAGATTTTACAGCAAATTCTTTGGGAGACATTCAATGAAAATTCTTAAATTAAGCCTTGTTTTCTCGGCACTTGCGCTGTTTATTTTCGCCTGCTCGGAAAACAAAACAGCGAATACGAATACAAACGGTTCAAATAAATCCAACATCGTTGTGACTAACGCCGACAGCCCAACAAACGCGCCGCCGACCGCCGCGACGGACGAGCTTGCTTCGGCAAAGAAAATCTACTCGGAAAAATGCGTCCGCTGTCACAAGGAAGACGGTTCGGGCGGCGAAACCGACATCGAAGGCACGAAAATCAAAGCGCCGAATTTCACGTCCGACCGGATGAAGAAAAAACCCGATTCGGAATTCATCGAAACCATCGAAAAAGGCGCGACCGAAGACGGAATGCCGGCATTTAAGGGAAAAATCAGCAACGACGACATCAAAAATCTGGTCAAATTAATTCGCCGCGATTTCCAAAAACAGTAGCCGTTAATTTAATTTAACGCGGCTTGCAATTGAGCGAGCGGCAAATTACAATCAAAACTGCTTTGCACCTGTAGCTCAGCTGGATAGAGTATCTGGCTTCGAACCAGAGGGTCGCAGGTTCGAATCCTGCCGGGTGTACTAATTAAATCAATGGAAAAGAGGCGTTTCAAAACGCCTCTTTTCCATTTCCCGATTAAATCCAAATTTGCTGAATTATCGACGCATTTTCACTCGAAAGTTACTTGAAAAAGTTTGTAGTGTCGAAATAGTGCGGCGGTTGAAATGCCGTCTACCTTGTGAGATAATGTTTCATAGCTGAAACAAGCTTTTATTAATCTTACAAGGGGTGTTAAATTTATGGTCAATAATTTCGAATTACAAATCGTCAACAATGAATCCTTCATGTTCGATTCCGAAATGCTGTGTTTGACCGACCGCAGGCAGGAGTTCAAACAAGCGTCGGAACGCGCCGAACAGTCGGAATTATACGTCTTCGCGGACGCGCCGGACCGCTACGGCGTCGTCAACGGCGAATCGAAAGTGAATTACGGCGTAAATTTGAAAACCGCCGAGGGGCGCATCTACGCGGACTGCGAATGTGCGGATTTCTGTTACAGACGCCGATTATGCAAACATATCGCGGCGGTCATCGACGAGCTTCTTTTCGGGTAAATTCGCTGCAAAATCGGCTGGTAAGTCTCGTTTTCAGACGTTTTTTCCGCCTTGTCAGAACGCGGCGCTTACTCAGGCTAAACCCGAAAGTCGGATAACTAATCCCCGGCGGCGTTTCGATGAACGCCGCTTGCCGCCGGTGTGCCGGCTTTGAACTCCATCGTGCCGTCGTCAACCCGCCCGTAACGCAGCATCGAAAGGTCTTTGACGTAATTCTGATGCAGACGCCAGGGCGTTTTCGAGCCTTGCCGCGGCAAAGTATCGAGCGCCCTTTGAACATAGCCCGAGGTGAAGTCCAAAACCGGCTCCGCTTCGATAGAAGAGTCGTTGACGCGCGGCGTGCAGCTCGCAAACCCGTGTTCATCCATATACTTGAGCAGACGGCAGACGTACTCGGCGGTCAGGTCGCATTTCAAAGTCCACGACGCATTCGTGTAGCCGAAGGCGGACGCCGCGTTCGGCACGTCGCTGTACATCATGCCTTTATAGGCAAGCGTTTTGGACATATCGACCGGCGCGCCGTCCACGACGAGCTGCAAGCCAGCCATCAGCTTCAGCACCAGCCCGGTCGCCGTCACGATGACGTCCGCGTCCAGATGTTCGCCGGATTTTAGCTGTAAGCCGGTTTCCGTGAAGGTTTCGATATGGTCGGTAACTACCGACGCCTTGCCTTCGCGGATTGCCTGGAAAAGGTTTGAATCCGGGACAAGGCACAATCGCTGGTCCCACGGATTGTAAGTCGGCGTAAAGTGTTTGAGGTCGAAATCCTCGCCGAGTTCTTTTTTCACGCCTTTCGCGATAAGTCGCTTCATAACAGCCGGACGCCGGCGCGCGAGGCTGTAAAAGAACATTCCGAGAAGCACGTTTTTCCAGCGCGTTAGGACATAAGCGGCGCGCGCGGGTAATAACGCGCGCAGCCGGTTTGCAATCTTGTCCTCGGCGGGGCGCGAAACGACGTAAGTCGGCGACCGTTGGAGCATCGTGACGTGCGCGGCGCGCGTCGCCATTGCGGGAACGAGCGTGACGGCGGTTGCGCCGCTGCCGATGACGACAACGCGTTTACCGGCGTAATCTATGTCGTCAGTCCACTTCTGCGGATGAACGATTCGACCCCGAAAACGCTCCATCCCCGACCATTCGGGTGTGTATCCGCTTTCGTAGTCGTAATATCCGGTGCAAAAATAGAGGAAATTACAGGTCAGCGTGACGATTTTTTTCTCCGAACCCGTTTCGGCTTCGAGAGTCCACCGAGCCGCGTCTGACGACCACGATGCCTGTCGCACGCGATGGTTATAGCGGATCCGCTCGTCGATGCCGAACTCTTCAGCCGTTAGGCGGATGTATTCGAGAATGGCAGGTCCGTCGGCAATCGCTTTCGGGTCGCTCCACGGGCGAAAACGGTAGCCGAGCGTGTACATGTCGGAATCCGAGCGAACGCCGGGATAGCGAAACAAATCCCATGTTCCGCCGAGCGCCGCGCGTCCTTCCAGAATCGCGAAGCTTTTCTCCGGGCATTCCATCCTGAGATGCGCCGCCGCGCCGATTCCCGAAAGTCCCGCGCCCACAATCAAGACATCAAAATGTTCCATATTTGCCAAATTAGGGTAATCACCCTGGCATGAAAAGTCAACGGATTTATGATTCAAAGTAAAAAGCCGCTCCTGAAGAAAAGCGACTTTTTACCCGGATTTGTTTCGGCTGGATTATTTTGGCGCGACAATATAACTGTCGCGGGCGCGAACCGCCACGTTTGCGCGCCTTACTCTGACTTTAATTTGTTTCCGCTGTCCCGGCGTTCCCTCGTCCTCGGGGTAATAACCGATGTTGTACTGGCTGCGAAGTTCTTTGGCGATTCCTTCAAAAGCGGCGTTCAGACCGCCGACCGTCGATTCGGCGCGAAACATCTTCCCGCCGGTTGCCTGCGCCAGTCCTTCGAGATAAACCCGACCGCGCGCGTAATCGGCGCTCGTCGGCGCGCCCATGCCCTGCGGAAAACCAATCGTCGGCGGCGTGCTCATCACGCCGCCGCCGCCGATGCCGCGATTTTCAAAAAACGTGTTGTAGTAAATCGGGAAAATCGTCGCGTCCGCTTCTTCCGCCTCGTTCAAGGTGCTGTCGAAGCTCGCGCCGCTCGATGCGGTATCGACGCCGTCAGTGAACAGCACGACCGCTTTGCGCCCGTCGATTTTATTGAGCTTGCGGCGCAGAGCGGTTTCGACCGCTTCGTAAAGCGTCGTGCCGTTGCCGAAGCTCGTGCGGCGAATCGCCTTGTAAATTTTCTGCCGCTCGTTCGTAAAATCCGTTAAGACGTGGGGGCTTGAATCAAAGGAGATGACCATCACCTTGTCCTGCGTTTTCAATTGATCGACAAAAGCGATTGCCGCGTTTTGGATTTCTTCGATTTTGAACGAGGTCGAGGGACTCGTATCAATCAGCAGTATCACCGAGAACGGCTGTTCGGAAGTTCCGAAATAGGCGATTTCCTGCTCTTTGCCGTCCTCGAAAATCTTGAAATCCGACTTGCCCAAATCGCCGACATAAACCCCGCTTTTTTCATACACCGAAACCGGAATCGTGATGAGATTCGTTTCGACCTTAATGGCTTCGTCATCGCCGGTCGTTTCGGCGGTTTGCGGGGTCGTCGGAGTTGGCGCAGGGGTTTCCTTTTTCCTGTTCTTTTCTTTTGTCGGATTCGGCGAAATTATCTGCGAATTGCTGGGTTTCGATTCGGAATAAACGTCCGGCGTCTCTGCCTGCGGCGTCGGTGCGGGCGTCGGGACTGTTTTTGTTCTTCGTCCGGATTGCGCCGGAGTGTAGAGACTCAGGCAGCCCAATAAAACCACTAAAAGAATTGCTGATTTCTTCATCTTAACTTTCACTTGCCTGCGTCGCGCGATTTCATACTGGTTTCGAGGAATTGTAAATACTTAGAGCGCGCTTTTGAGATTGGCGTTGCCTGTCTCGCCCGACAGTAATTTGCGCAATTTTCGCCGCGCCTTAAAAAGCTGCGACTTCGACGTTCCGGCGGCGCAATCGAGCATTTTCGCGATTTCCTCGTGCTCGTAACCGCAAACGTCGTGCAAAATCAGCATTTGACGATAACCTTTCGGCAGTTTTCCGATTGCTTCGTTAATCAAAAGCCGGTCGATGACCTGATTTCCCGCCTGCCCGCTTCCGCTCGTTCGGTAATTTTCCGGTAATATTCCGTCTTCGGTGACGGCTTCGCGCAAAACTTTTTTCTTGCGAAACTGCATCAAAACCAGATTTACCGTCAAGCGGTGAAGCCACGTCGAAAACGCCGAGCTGCCGCGAAAACTGCCGATTTTTTTAAAGAGCTGGATAAAAACCTGCTGCGTCAAATCTTCGGCTTCCGAAACGTTTTTGCTCATCCGGTAACAAATCCCGAAAACGCGCTGGTGATATCTCCAGTAGATTTCCTCGAAGGCATCGCGGTCGCCCGCCGCCGCGCGCTGCGCCAGCCGGTAATCGAGGCTGTACGGGGAAGACGGTTCGGGCGCG
>DASWRC010000136.1:0-5708 GCA_036403375.1 Pyrinomonadaceae bacterium | reverse complement strand
GCAGGAAATCGAGCGCGGGCGCGGAGAGATGATTTATCTCGAACCCGGCGACCAGGTTTTCGTGCCCGACAGAGGCTTTCGGCTGAACGTCAACACGATTTTCGATATTTTGTCGAAGGCAAGCGTGGCGCGCATTCTGTTCGGCAGCCCGTTCTAAGAATTGGCGATTTTAGATTTGCGATTGGCGATTTTTTTAATCGTCGAATCGCAATTTTTTTATCAATGAACGCCCTTCAGAAAATTTCTATCCTGCTGCTTTGTCTCGCTTGTTTTCAGACGGCGCGCGCCGGATGGGTAAGGCAAAACGCGAACACGCTCGCGTGGCTGCACGACGTTTATTTTTCGGACGAAAATCACGGCTTTATCGCGGGCAGCGGCGGAACTTTTCTCGAAACCCGGAACGGCGGCAACACCTGGACGAAACGCAAAAATTTTACCGCCGACAAAATACTGCAAATTTACTTCACGGACGCGTTTAAGGGCTGGCTTTTGTGCGAGCGCGACCCCTTCAGCCGCGGCGCTCAGTCAATCTCTTACTTAATGAAAACGACGGACGGCGGCGAAAATTGGGAACGCGTCGAGTTCAAAGACGCCGGGCGCACGCGCCTTACAAAAATCTTTTTCAATCAAAAAGGCAAAGGCTTCGCGATCGGCGAAAGCGGCGCGTTTTTCGAACTGGACGACGGCGGAAATTGGGGAAAGTCGCCGTCGCCGGTTCGCTATCTGCTGCTCGACGGCGCGTTTTTCAGTGACACGAGCGGCGCGGTCGTCGGCGCCGGCGGCAGCGCGTATTTTACCGAGGATGCGGGCGCGAGCTGGAACGCGTCGAACGTTTTCGCCGGCGGCGGCGCGGGCAAATTAACCGCCGTCTTTTTCGCCGACCGGAAAAACGGCTGGGCGGTCGGCTCGCAAGGGAAAATCCTGCAAACCGCGAGCGGCGGGAAAACCTGGCGCGAGCAAAGAAGCGGTGTCGGCGCGGATTTGCTCGGCGTGTTTTTCAAAGACGCGTCCGAAGGCTGGGCGGTCGGTGACGAAGGCGTCATTCTGCACACAAGCACGGGCGGAAACTCCTGGGTTTTAGAAGACGCGAGCGTCAAGCACAGGCTCGAAAAAGTTATTTTTGTCGGCAAAAAAGGCTTCGCCGTCGGCTTTGGCGGCACGATTATGATTTACGGCGAAAATAATTCAAAGAATCAATTCGCCGTCAAACCGGTTTTGCAAAGACGAAACTAAAGAATAATCTCAAGCAATCCGCGAAGTGTATGAAAAGCTAATTGCCCCGCCATCCGAGGGTAATTAGCTTTTCTCGCCTGAAAGATTTTTTATCTAAATTTCGTCCGAAAAAATTATTCAAAGGCTGCGAGTATGCAAAAATATGAAATAAGAAACGCGAAAGCGGATGAATTCGAGGAAATCGGAAAACTTCGAGGAAATCGGAAAACTTATGGTCAGCGTTTATTCGTCGCTCGAAGGTTTTCCTTCGCCGTCCGAGCAGCCGGATTATTATAAAATGCTGGAAGGAATCGGCGAATTAACCGAAAGACCGGAAACCGGGCTGCTGGTCGCGATTTCGCCCGGCGATAAAATTGCGGGCGGCGTCGTTTATTTTAGCGACATGCAGTATTACGGCTCGGGCGGCACGGCGACCAAAGAACGAAATGCCGCCGGTTTTCGCCTTCTGGCGGTTGACCCTGCCGCGAGAGGTCAGGGCATCGGGCGGCTTTTAGCCGGAGAATGCATCCGAACGGCGAAAGAAAAAAATCTTCGTCAGATGATTATTCATACGACGGATGCGATGCGGACGGCGTGGGAAATGTATGTAAAACTGGGTTTCGAGCGTTCGGAGGATTTGGATTTCAGACAGGGCACGCTGGCGGTTTTCGGGTTCAGATTAATGCTTTGATTTGAATTTAAGAGTGGTGAGATTTATGGAAAACACAATCAAAACAGAGGTCGCCATTGTCGGCGCGGGACCAACCGGATTATCTTTAGCCTGCCAGTTTATTCGCTACGGCGTCCCATTTGTCATTATCGACAAAAAAGAAACCGTGACGCCTTATTCAAAAGCTCTGGGCGTGCACGCGCGCACACTGGAAGTTTACGAACAGCTCGCTTTGGCGGACAAAGCGGTCGCCGAAGGCATTATCGCCGGAAAGGCGCGCATCCTTGAAGGCGGCGAGATTCGCGGCGAAGTCGATTTATCGAGCGTCGGGCGCGGGTTGAGTAAATATCCGTATATGCTCGTTCTGGAACAAAGTAAAAACGAGCGGCTGCTTTACGATTACGTGCTCGCGCACGGCAAAGACGTCCGCTGGCAAACGGAGCTTGTCGAACTGGCGCAGGACGAAACGCGCGTGACGGCAAAAGTCAAAACGGCGGACGGCGAAGTGCAGACGATTGAGGCGCAATACCTGGTCGGCTGCGACGGCGCGAAAAGTCCGGTCCGGCATTTACTGGATTTGAAGTTTGAAGGCAATACAATCGAGCGAATGTTCTACGTCGCGGACGCGCGCGTCGATTGGAAGTTTCCGCATGACGCGCTGCACGTATTTTTGGCAAAGCATTCGGTCGTCGCGTTTTTTCCGATGCAGGGCGATAATCGCTGCCGCATCGTCGGCGCGTTTCCCGAAGAATTCGCCAAAAACGAGGGCGACGTGCTTTATGAAGAAATAGAACGGCGCATTAAGGAAGAAGCCACGATTGAGCTTGATATTTCCGAGGTCAGATGGTTTTCGACTTACCGGGTTCACACGCGGCACGTCGAAAATTTTCGACGGGGACGATGTTTTCTCGCCGGCGATTCGGCGCACGTGCACACGCCGGCGGGCGGGCAGGGCATGAACACCGGCATTCAGGACGCTTATAATCTGGCATGGAAGCTGGCGTTTGTTTTGCACGATAAGGCGGACGAGAAAATTTTAGAAAGCTACAACACCGAACGCCTCGAAAATGCCGAAAACCTTCTCAAAACGACTGACCGAATGTTTAATTTTCTGGCGGGCGAAGATTGGTTGATGAATCTGGTTCGGCTCCACCTGTTTCCGCGTCTTGCCGGAAGCGCGCTCTCAATCGAAGCGGTCAGAAAAGAGTTTTTCCGGCGTCTTTCGCAAATCGGCATTAATTATCGCCGACACGCTTTGAGTCGACACGCGGGCGATGAGGATTTTGCGGTTAAAGCGGGCGACCGTCTGCCGTATTTTCTGATGGACGGCATGAGCGTTTTCGATGCGCTGCGTGCGCCGAAATTCCATCTACTTGTTTTTACTGCCGGCGAAAGTGATTATGCCGGGATAAAAACCGGTGCCGAAAACGAATTTGCGGAAACCCTCGATTTTCACAACATCGCGCTCTACCCGCAGGTGGCGGAAATTTTCGATTCGGAAAAGCCGTTTATGGTTTTGCTCCGCCCCGACAATCACGTCGCCTTTATCACATCAGAAATTTCTCTGGATAAAGCCCGGAGTTATTTCCGCGAAATCATCGGGCGGCACTGATTTTGACAATCGATTTTCCGGCTTGCCGCCCCGCTTTTGAGACGCCAAAAGTTTCGTCCGGGCAATTTAATCCCATCACTTGACAGCCCCGACGAATTTTCGATAGGATAACAATTCGCTGTTTGAAAGAGAACAGCGGTTTTTTTGACAAAAAACGGGCATGTACGTCAATTGGTAGACAGCCTCCCTTACAAGGAGGAAGTTAGGGGTTCGAGTCCCTTCGTGCCCACCATTTGATAATTAAAAGTTAAAAATTAAAAATGTAAAATCCTGAAATTTTTAATTTTGCACTTTTAATTTTTAATGCTCTTGCGGAGTCGTAGTTCAGTTGGTTAGAACGCCAGCCTGTCACGTTGGAGGTCGCGGGTTCGAGCCCCGTCGGCTCCGCCATTAATTTCTTTAGAATCAGTAGTTTCCGAAGCCGCCTCGTTGGCGGTTTTTTCGTTTTCGGCGACTGTGTCCCTTTTTGTGTCTTTTTCTGTGTCTTTTTTTATGCCCTCCAGTTCTTCAATGAGCTTTCCGGCGATGAGTTCCGTAGTTTGCTGCTTAAATTCCGGCGAAAAATGCTTGTAGCGTTCGAGTTCGTCAGAGCGGTGTCCCGTCATCTTGCGGATGATGGCATCGGCGACGCCTTCCATAAACAGCGTGGTCGTGGCGAAATGACGGAGGTCGTGAATTCGCAAATCCTTGATACCCGCTAAATCCCGAATCCGGCGAAAACGCTTTCCGATGTCCCAGGCGTGGGGCTTCTGGAATTTCGAAGCGTCACGAAAACGAACGTTCGGGCGAGCCGGGAACAGATATTCGTGATTGCCGTAAGAGGGAAGCTGTTTGAGAGCGTCGACACAGAATTGCGGCAAGGGAAGCCGGTTTGAACGCCGGTTCTTGCTGTCCTTTTTCGGTAGATGGATATAGGGAAAATCCACGTCCAACTGCACCTCGTCCCAACGGCGCGAAAGAACGGCATTTTTTCTAAGTCCGGTACACGCCGCCAAGATGATGAACGCTTGCAGTTCAATGTCTTTTTCCTCGCGGCATTTTTCAATCAAAGCAGCAAGTTCCGAGACCTCAACGAACCGGTCGCGCGGTTCATTGTCTGGCATTTGCGGGATGATCGCCACCGGATTGTCGTCGTACTTCTTCCATTTGATGGCGAAATTAAACGACGAATTCAAAATCGTCCGGTAATGGTTGACCGATGAGGGAGAGTGTTTTGGATAGCTCTTTTAAGAAATCGTCAATCATTTCCGGAATAAACTTCCGCGCCTTGATTTTCTTGAATTTATCAAGACAATGCATCAAGTAAGCAAATCCGCGTTTGAATTTACCGTGGCGCTCCCACCAGAAATCAAGAACCTCACCGACGGTGATGGATTCGAATTTTCTGAGTGGAATCAATCTTCCTTCCGCGACTTCACGAAGCCGCTTGTCCCGAAATGCTCGCGCAATTTCGGGGTCTGTTGTTTTAGCTGATTCCCGAATTCTCTGACCGTTTTCGTCACGATACCGGATCCAGAGAATCGGGCTGGTTTTTTCTCGTTGATAGACGCCTTTCGGTAGCTTGTTTTTCATGTTTCCTCCTTCCGTAAAGAGGGCAATTAATTGACTTGTTTATGAGAATCAAAATTCGAAGTGTGAAGACTGTTATTCACGTAAAGGGATTGATTCAAACAGTTTGTGATTTTCGTATAGGCGTATCCCGATTTCGGCAAATGGATAGAAAAAGGCTTGCAGCAAAGGAAACTTTCTCTTATTTAAAGCATAAAATAAAGATATGAAAAAAAGATGAAGAAAATATGAGAGCGGCTTTTAGTGTAAGCCATAAAAATCAGCAAGTAGTGAAATAATAGCTTTGTCTCGAAAATGATTCTTTTTAAGACAAGTCTATCTAAACTTTAGCTCAAATGCAGAGCCGCTTTGATTTGGCTAATGTCCTGTTTTAATTGAGCGACCTCTTCCTTAACTTTCACGGAATCTAACAGTTCGTGAAATCGCTCATCAACATAGTCTTGTTGAGCCTCAAACGATTCATGGATATATGTTTTTAACTCTTTGGTTTGATCTTGGATTTGACTGGTAATACGGAAATAATTTAGGTTGGTGCTGTATGTAGCCAACTGTAAAATGTTAATTTCCTTACTCTTGAACCGTCCTTCATAAAAGGCTTGACAGCTTCTATGACGGCTTCTTCAATTTTCTGTAAACTCTCAAAAA
>DASWRC010000135.1:0-7486 GCA_036403375.1 Pyrinomonadaceae bacterium | reverse complement strand
TTTAATTTAAGAAAGCGAAACTGGTGAAGATTTTCGGGCGCAAAGCTTACGGGAAGCGCGAATTTTTGCGACCTGTCGGCTGCCAGATAGAAATTTCCCACTTCGCCCGCCAACGTGAAACGCTCGATTTCTGCCCCGTGTCCGTTCAAAATCAAAAAACCAAAAGCCGCGTTTTCATTAAAAGCCTCTGCCAGACGGAGATTGACCGCGAATTCGAAACTTTCAGCCGTTTCGCCTTTCGCTAAAATCGCTTCGCTCGCGCCTTTGTTCGAAAGCAAAAGCTCGCCGTTTTCAACGCGTAACGCGCCCGCGTCGGACAACTTCTGCCAGCCGCGCCGTTCGATTTCCGCAGTCTGCCAGTCGAACAAATCCTCAAAGCCTCGGGCGAGCGCAAACCCCGAAAAACCGGCGCGCATGTTTTCCGCCGCGAACGCGATGCGGTTTGAAGGTTTTTCCAAAATTTTTTCAAACCGAAAATTGGCTTCATCGAGCGAAATCTTAAGTCGGACGCCATCGACTTCCGCGCGCAAAAGATGAAACGCCGACGCCGTGAAATCTTCCGGCAAGTCGAATTTTTCTTCTCTCGTCGCGCCGTTTTCCGGGTAACAAACCGCCGCTTGTTTCGAGCCGGGTAAAATCGAAAACTTGAAATTCTCGCCCCGTTCATCAAGCAAACAAAAACCGAAGCGCGCATTTTCGCCCGTCGCGTCGAGCGCGCGCAGACTGAATTCACACAAAAATCTTTCCGCCTGCGCCGCGAAAATCAAACGGCTTTCCGCCGAAATCTCATTGCCGGCTTCCGCTTCCAAAATTTTCCAATCGCCGACGCTTTGCCAATTATCATTTAAAGTTCCGGTATCGAAAAAGTCGGCAAACGTCGGCGCAAAGGGCGCGATTTGCGGCGTATTGGTCGCGCCTTTGATAAAAATCCGCGTGTCCACAAAATCCATACGGTCAATCGCCAGCACTCTGCCGTCGCCGGTCCAGCGGTGATAAACGCAGTAAAGCTCGCGGTTATTCGCGCCGCGAACGACCGAATTATGCCCGGGACCAACCACTAAATCCGGAACGGTGCGCAAAATCGGCAAAGTTTTTTCGCCGTCGGAAAACTGCGTCCATTCTTCCGCGCGATTGATGTCGTCGGTCACGGCAAAGCTCACGCCGTAAGTGATGTTCTGCCAGTTTCCGCCGCTGAACATCTCATAGTAGACGCCTTTACGTTTGAGGATAAACGCGCCTTCGACCGTGTGCCAGCGAACGCCGCCTTTCTCTTTTCGCGCCGGGTCGTAAACCTGCCAGTCGAAACGAGCGCGCGTGACCGGTCGCGGGCGTCCTTCGAGCGTCAAAAAATCGCGCATTTTATCGACCACCGTACCGGTTCCGATGTGCGTGTAGTCGAGAAAATCCGTCGCGTAGAAAAAATATTTTTGACCGTCCCCGTCAATAAAAACGTGACCGTCAATCGCAAAATCTTCCGACGTCAAACGCGTTCCCGAATCGACGAAGCCGCCGCCCGGTCGGTCGGAAACCGCGACGCGCATTTCCATCAGAGTCTCGTTGCCGACGCTGTAGTAAAGATAAAATTTGCCGTTTGAATAAGTTACCTCGGGTGCCCAGTAGAACGGCGCATCATTGTCTAATTTTTGCATCGCGCCGCCGACCGGCGTCCAATTCACCAAATCACGCGAGCGCAAAACGCCGAAAACGCGCCCGTCGTGCCAGAAATCCGTGCAGTAGGCGAAATATTCGCCGCGAAATTTTAAGACGAACGGGTCGGCAAACGAGTGCGGGTAAACGGGATTAAGAAAGTTGCGGGCTGAAAGAGATTTTGAATCTTCGGGCATTTCTTAAGTTCTTGAAACTGATAAAAAAACAGCCACTCGCGAATGGCTGTTTTTAAAAAATTTATCTCGAAAAATTATCAGGCGGCAAGCGTCCGGCGCATTTCATCGTAAACCGGAATCAGGCTGTTCAGCCGGGCTTCCAATTGCGCCAGATTGCCTTCAAAACAATTGCCGTCGTTAATCACCGTTCCGCTTTCCGAGAAAGCAAAAATCGGCGGCTCGTTGTGTCCCGAAACCGATTCGGTCATTCTTTTCACAATCTGAAAACCGTCCGGCAGCGAATCGACTTCGAGCAAAACCACATCCGGGCGGTGCGGCGTCGTGAAATCCGAAATTTCTTCGAGCGCATGAAAAATATCGGCGCATTCGCAGGTTAAAAAACGGCTTTTCCGGAACCAGCGTTTGACGAATTTATTGTCTGCCGACGGGCTGCCGTCGAGTAAAAGAATCACCGGTTGATGCATGTTTTCGTTCCCCATTTCATAAAACTCCTCGTCGCGAAAAATTGTTGTTTTGCCATATTCGACAAAGCAATAATTGTTCCTCGATTTGCCGAAACGCGCGCCGTTTGTGTAATCTTTGCAGAGAAAAGATTATAACACGTTTCGGGCATTTTCACGGTATTTGCATCTTTACTATAGATTCGGGAAAAATGAATTGTTTTGTTACAAATCGAAAACCGAAAGTGAATCATAAACGAACAGCTCACGATTTTAATTATTTTTATAATTTATTTTCGGGCAGTAATATTTGTTTTAATTTTTGGAGATTTAATTTATAAAATATGGCAGTTTTAGTAACGGGCGGCGCCGGTTACATCGGCAGCGCGACGGTTGAAGATTTACATAAAAAAGGCGAAAAGGTGGTTGTTTTAGACAATCTGGTTTACGGTCACCGGCAGGCGGTCGCCGAAGAAATTCCGTTTTACGAAGGCGAAATCGGCGACCGGACGCTGGTCGAAAAAATCGTTCGCGAGCACGGCGTCGATTCATGCATTCATTTTTCGGCGTTCGCATACGTCGGCGAATCGGTCGAGCAGCCGCAGAAATATTACGAAAATAATTTTGTGCAGACCTTGCGGCTGCTCGAAACCTTAATCGGAGCGGGCGCGAAAAAATTTATTTTTTCCTCGACCTGCGCGACCTACGGCGAGCCGCAGTACGTGCCGATTGACGAGCGACACCCGCAAAATCCGGTCAATCCTTACGGCTGGTCGAAATTTATGGTCGAGCGCGCGCTGGCTGATTTCGACAAGGCTTACGGTTTGAAATTCGTCGCGCTGCGCTATTTCAACGCCTGCGGCGCGTCGGAACGCTGCGGCGAGCATCACGACCCGGAAACGCACCTCATTCCGCTTATTTTATTTACAGCGCAGGGGCGGCGCGAATCAATCGCGATTTTCGGCGACGATTACCCGACGCCCGACGGCACGGCGATTCGCGACTACATTCACATCGCCGATTTAAGTCAGGCGCATCTGCTGGCATTGGATTACCTGCGCCGCGGAGGCGGCAATTCCGAGTTCATAAACTTAGGGAACGGCGGCGGTTATTCGGTCAAGGAAGTCATCGACGCGGCACGCCGCGTGACGGGCAAAACAATCGAAGCCGTGCTTGCGCCGCGCCGCGCCGGCGACCCGTCGCGGCTTGTTGCCAATGCGACGAAAGCGCACGAGGTTCTGGGCTGGAATCCGCAGTTTCCCGAAATCGAAAAAATTATCGAATCCGCCTGGACGTGGCACGAAGCGCACCCGAACGGTTACGAGAAATAATGGTAAACTCATATGAAATAATATGAAGAACCCTGCAAAAATATTTGTCATTCTGACCTTTTTAGCGATAAGTTTTGCCTTTTCCTGCGGGCAAAGGAGCGAAACCGGCAAGACCGCAGCTCCCGCAAATTCGCCGGATATTCAAATTTATAAATCAGTCGGCGTCGTCAAAGCCATCGACGCCGACGCGGTCAAAATCACTATCGCGCATGAGGAAATTCCGGGCTATATGCCGTCGATGGAAACGCCGTTCGGCGTCGGCGACGCGCGAATGATTGAAACCGTTAAACCGGGCGATAAGGTCGAATTCGAGCTCGAACGCAGCGCCTCGAACGTCGTCATTACGAAGCTCAATAAAATCGGCGAAGTCGCGAACGGCGGCGAAATTTACAAGACGAACTGCGCCGAGTGTCACGGCGGTCTCGGCGAAGGCGCGCCGAAAGGAATTTCTCTGCTCAAAGGACACGCGCTCAAGCATTCCGAAACGGAATACACGGCACAAATCACAAACGGCGAAGGCAAAAAAATGCCCGCTTTTAAGGATAAATTATCGGTTGAACAAATCGCGGCGGTCGTCAAATTCGTGCGCGAAGAGCTGCAAAAAGACGTTTCAAAAGCAGAACCGATGAAACATTAACACTGAAAACCGAAAAGCCGTTCGCTGACAAGTTCAAAAATTCTTCGAAATGCTTATAATTTACTTTAATGAGCGAACTTGTCCGTTTTGGCGTCAGCATCGACCGCGATTTACTGGAAAATTACGACAGTTTAATTTTAGACCGCGGCTACGCGACGCGTTCCGAAGCGCTGCGCGACCTGATTCGAGACGCGCTGATTCAGCAGAAAATCGAAACGCAGGCGGACATTGTCGCGCTCGGCTCATTGACGCTTGTTTACGACCATCACGCGCGCAATCTGGCGCAGGAAATGGGCGAAATCCAACACGATTTTCACGATAATATTTTGTCCGTCATGCACTTGCACGTGAGCCGCGACGACTGCATGGAAATCATCGCGCTCGGCGGCGCGGTTTCAAAAATCGTCGAACTTGCCAACAAACTTCTGAGCCTGAAAGGCATCAAAAACGGTAAATTATTTCTGACGCTGCCCTCGTCCGGCATCACGGAGAAATAAATCCTGAATCCAAAATCGGGCGGCGCGCGAATTAGTTAATATCTCCAGGTGCCACAAAATTTACTTTTGTGCTACCGTAATAAATTTCAGGGTGGTTTTATGAAAATAAACGTCGCGCTTTGCGGGCTTTTTCTACTATTACTATTTAATTCGGGGGGGTGGGCGCAAACTACGCGGACGTTTTCGGGCACGGTTCTGACGCAGCAATTCGAGCTTGTGCCGAACGCGAGCATTGAAATTCAAACTTCGGACGGCAAAATCAACGTCATGACGGACGCCGAGGGCAGATTTTCCGTGCCGGTGCCGAACGAACCGCTGGCGGTGAAGATTTTCGGCAAAAACATCGAAGCGCAGACACGGATTTTCGCGCCCGCCGACACTTTGGAAAACGTTCAAATCAAAATCACATACATTGTCCCGCCAATCAATGAGAACGTCTCGATTCAAGCCGAATCTTTAACGCCGGAAATCGAGCGGCGCAACGATACGATTTACAAAAACAATCTTTTCGGGCGCGACGACCAGCTTATTTTCACGCTCAACGCCGGCATCAACGCCGGTCAGCACGAAGGCGGCGGAAAATCTCTGGAAATTCGCCGTTTCGGCTTCAACCTCGACCACGGCGGCGCGACCGGCGGCGTCAAAATTCTGGTTGACGACATCCAGCAAAACCAATCGACGCAGGGACACGGACAAGGTTATCTCGGCGCATTGAAATCGCTTTCGCCCGAGCTGGTCGAAGACGTTTCTATCATCAACGGTCCTTTTTCCGCCGCTTACGGCGATTTTTCGGGTCTCGGCGTTGTGCAGATTCGCCAGCGCGAGAGCTTGCCGAACCGTTTGACGGCGCGAATTCAGGGCGGCTCGTTCAATACCTTTCGCTCGTTTGTCGCCTACAGTCCGAAAATAAAAGCGGTTGATTCGTTTATCGCCTACGAATTTTCGCGCACGGACGGACCATTCAAAAATCCTTTAAAGTACCGCCGCGACAACGTAACGGGAAATTTCACGCGCCGTTTGGACGAAAAGCAGTCGCTCGGCTTCAAATTCAATTTCGGGCGAAACGATTTTTTCTCGTCGGGGCAAATTCCGCTCGATTTGGTTTTTGCGGGCGAACTCGACCGTTTCGGAGCGATTGACGCGGACGGCGGCGGAAAAATCCGTCTGGGAACGGCGAGCGGCTATTACCGCAAGGAATTTAAATCGGGCGCGCTTGTGAAGGCTGATGCTTTTGCCGGTCGCTCGCTGTTCGATTTGTTTTCAAATTTCACTTTCTTTTTGAACGACCCGGTTAACGGCGACGAGATTGACCAGCACGACTCGCGCCTGCAGGAAGGCGGCAACGTGCAGTATTTGCAGCCGTACAAATTTTTCGGCAGCGGCGCGCTTTTAACCGTCGGCGGCAATCTGCATTTCAATCAAATCAACGTCGGGCTCGCGCCTTCGCGAGCGCGCGTGCCGAACCGCAAATTTTTGCCCGGAAATCTCGATAACGCAAATGTTTTATTTACGTCCGCGAACGCGAAAGTCAATAATTATGCCGCTTATGTTCAAAACGGCATTGATTTTTTCAACGGTCATCTGCGGCTCGAACTTGGATTAAGGTTCGATTATTTTTCGTTTGACGTGAACGGTTTTGAGCTTTCTGATGCGCGCGCGGAAATTACCGGCACGGAATCGGCAGGAAAATTTCAGCCGAAATTCGCGCTCGCGTGGTCGCCTTTTGAAAAGACGCCGGTTTCTTTTTACGTCAATTACGGTCGCGGAATCGCTTCCGCCGATGCGCGCGGCGTGGTTCGTCAGCCCGCTGCGCCGAAAGTCGCGACGACCGATTTTTACCAAGCCGGAACGAGTTATAACGGTCGGCGCGTATCGGCGGTGGCAAGCGCGTTTTTTATCGATACATCAAACCAGCAGGTTTATATTCCGGACGACGGCTCGATTGAATTCTCGGGGCGCGCGCGGTCTTTCGGGTTTGAGATTCGCAATTCGATTAAACTTACAAAAAACCTGAGCTTCAACGGCGGTTTGACACAGGTTCTCGGCGCATTTTATCCGGGAGAATTTACCGAAAGCCTTCAGCGACGCCGCAAAATAGTCGACAGCGCGCCGCATACGACCGCGAATGCCGCGCTTGTTTTGAGCGAATTTTACGGCTTTAATTCGTCGCTCGCGTGGCGGCATATTTCGAGCTACCGGCTCGACGCCGAAGACGAGACGATTAAAGCCGCCGGAAACGACGTGGTTGATTTTTCACTTTCGAAGCGCCTTAAAAAATGGGTTGACCTCAATTTTTCGGTCGATAATCTGTTCAACAAAAAATACTTTGAAACGCAGAATTATTTTGAATCGCGCGCCTGCCCGACCTGCGACGTCGTTTCTAGAATCCATGCCACACCGGGTTATTCGACCGTCTTCAATATCGGTCTGACATTCAGGTTTTGGGCGAAAGATTAAAAGCTAACTCAAAAATAGTTCTTCTTCTTCTTTGCGCCTTAGCGCCTTTGCGGGAAATCTTTAAAACTCCCGCAAAGGCGCTAAGGCGCAAAGGAAATCCAGAGGTTTTGAATTGAACGGGCTGCCTTTGAGATAGGTTCTAATTGTATTGACAAATTAAGTTAGTTCATAGAAAGTATTTATTTCTGAACTTCTATGAAATTACATGCTAACGCGGCGTTAACTATCAAACAACGCCGCGAAGTTAAACAGCTCTTTGAAATGGGCAAACTTCCGATTG
>DASWRC010000134.1:0-28153 GCA_036403375.1 Pyrinomonadaceae bacterium | reverse complement strand
CTTTCAGCATTTTCACTCGTTAATTTTCTCTGAAATCGTTTCAAACAATCTGTCACAATGCGGCGCGGCATCGCGGACTTTTTGCGGGCTGATAAGTTCTAAAAGTTTCGCGCCGTGTTGTATTTTGTGATAAACGCCTTTCTGCGTGTTTTTGGTCGCGTTTTCCAACCCGCTTTCGACCGTCGCTTTCGCAATTTTTTCGACGTTCGCGGTTTTGGCAAGCGCCTTTCGGTTAAAGTTTTTCCCGTAAAATTCGGCTAGATTGTCTTTGTCCGCCAAAAACCACGATTCCATAATTTCCACAAATAAATGACATTGCTCGTCCGTGACCGTTTGCAGATTCCATTCTTTATATTTCTTTTGCAGAAAGAGGCGCGGCGTTTCATCGACCGCTTGGTCGGAATCAACTAACAAAATATTAAAGCTGGCGGGCGAATTTTCGACGCTCAGAATAAATTCGTCATAGGTGCTCTGCGTATTGCCTGCCGGAATTATGCGGAAACTGATTTTATTCTCGCGCGCCGCCGCTTTAAGCTCGCGGAAAAATGAGTCGAAACCCTGCTGCAATTTAATCGTCGCTACTTTGTGCGAGCCTTTCCCGCCGCCTTCGACGTAGAGCTTGATGTCCTTTACCAACGCTTGCCTCCGATTTCGCCTTTCAGCCACAAGTCGCCGAGCTCGTATTCCGCCAGCCACGCCTTCAATTTGTCCGCTTCAAGCCGCCGAAAATGCGTTCCTTCTTCGTCCTTTTCGCAGACTAGAATGGCTTCGGGCATATCGGAAAAAGCGGAAACCAGAATGTCCGAATGCGTCGTCACGATAAGCTGCGTTCGCTGCGCTGCGTCTTTCATCAATTCGGCAATCGTCGGCAAAATATCGGGATGAAGTCCCGTTTCCGGTTCTTCGATACAAATCAGCGGCGGCGGCTCGGGATGACAAAGAATCGCCAGCAAACACAAATACCGCAAAGTCCCGTCAGAAAGCCGCATCGCAGAAACCGGTTTTTCCAAACCTTCTTCACGAATAAAAAGCTGAACAATCTCTCCTATAATCTTTATTGAATAATCTTTAATGCGTGGATTAAACCTTCTTAAGTTTTCAATAATCTTATCTTTTGTATTCCCTCTTACCTCTAAATCATTTAAAACCAGACTTAAATTACTGCCGTCTTCCTCAAGAAAATCATTACCTAATAGAATATCTTGAGGGTATCGTATTTGAGATTTTCTACTCGTCTGTAAATCGGTAAAACAAAATGGTGAAAGTAGTAATGACTTTAGAGTTGAAATAGCAATTCTTAAATTAGGATTATCATTTTCAAGTATAATAACTGAAAAAATCGAATCATCATCCGATAAGTTTTCAGAAATTTCTCGTCTACTAATTGCTGTTTTTGAATTACCAAACTCTATTGTTTCATTATTTATATGAAGTTTCTGATAATCTTCTTCAAAAGCTATAGAATATCTAATATTACCTAAATTTCTCGTATGGGTTGAAATATATAATTCTATTTCTGGAATCCTTATCAAAGATTTTCCTTTCCAAATCCACTCATTAATACCACCGTTTCGACTTATAAATTTAGCTAAAGCATAATCATCTGCTACTGACCGTAGAAGTTTTATCACGTCAACCAGATTCGATTTGCCCGAAGCGTTTTGACCGATGATGATGTTGAGCGGTTGAAGCTCGATTTCTTCGCTACGGTCGCCGAAGGAAAGAATGTTGCGGAGCCGGATTTTTTCGATTAAGCGTTTGCCGTCCATACAAGTTTCAGATTATCCGATTCATCGGCGCGCGAAGCAAATACGACGGAAATGATTTTCGCTTTGACGGGCGGCATGGCTTTGCACAAAAATTAAATTTTTAGCCGCGAATGACACGAATAACACGAATAGAATTTAATAAAGTATTCGTGGAATTCGCGGCTAACTTTAAAAAACTCACCCCGCTGCCGGAATTTCTTTGCAAAGTTGGGCGAAAGCAAAATTGCCGGTCAGCAGACTTTTGATATTGGTCAGCACGTTTTTCGGAAAATGGTCAGAATCGCTCGTATCTCTTTGAAAATAAATAACTGTTACTTTTAACAGAGTATTTCTATTTATCCGGCAGGTAATTTAGAATGGATAATTATAATGGAATCTCGGAATTTCGATTCTTTATGAAAATACTATTATTTACATGGGCATTTTTATTGTTTGGAGCCGGCTCTGTCCCGGCGCAGGAAAAGGAAACCGGCAGGAAGTTTTCCGGTAATAATTTAATCGATAAGTCAAAAAAGCGCGCCGCAGATATGAGTGCCGAAGCGCAGGAATCTGCTGCCGAACGGTGGGGAAACATAACCGATCTCTACGATCCGCCCGGCAAATCTACGCGAAGAAAACCGCCTTTTGAATTGGCTGCGGCGGAAACGCCGGCTGAAAAGAAAAGCGTTCCTGAAACTGACAAAATGGATGAACCGGGAGTAAAAGCGCCCGACGAAAGCCCGGAAAAAGAAAGGTTTCACTGGAAGTCGGCATTGATTCAAACGGGTCTTGTACTCGCAGTTCAGCACGGCGTCAGATTTATGCAGCCTAAAACCAGAAAACAGCTCGCCGGTCCGTTCTTCCTTGATTGGGGAAAATCGGTCAGGAATCTTCGCGGTTGGAGAGACGGAGACAGTTTTTCTACAAATTATTTGGGACACCCGTTACAGGGCTCGGCGACGGGAAGAATTTTTGTTAATAACAGCGACCGGGCAAAAAAACAGGAATTCGGCAATTCAAAAAATTATTGGGTCAGCCGTTTAAAAGCATTGGCGTGGACAGCCGTTTGGAGCGCGCAGTTTGAATTAGGACCGGTCAGCGAAGCCAATATCGGCAACGTCGGTTTGGTGCCCGTCGGAAAGTACAGCTCGATGGCTTACGTCGATTTAGTGATAACTCCGGTGGTCGGCACCGGAGTCCTCATCGGTGAGGACGCGATTGATAAATATATCCTTAAAAACTGGCTCGAAAAACGAGGCGGCGGCAGGACCAGAATCAAAATACTGCGCACTTTCTTAACTCCGACCACGAGTTTCACCAATTTGCTGCGAGGTAAAGCTCCGTGGAAACGAGATACGCGTCCGCTCTAAATTCGGGCGGTCAGACGGGGAATGTTATTTACCGACCGTGTTTTTGTATATAAAATCTTTACACAAGAAAAAGGCATCACAAACCGCGTGATGCCTTTTTCCGACTACCGTTTAATCCTACTCATTTATGGGACATAAGAATTAGGAACGGGTCTGTCTTCGGCGGTTCCGAAGGTAACGGAACCGACTCCGGCTGCAGTTTGGTTCATATACCAGGTCGCGTTTGAAGAACGGAAAACCGACGCGTCGAATTTACCGTCGCCATCGTAATCACCCGGCGCCGCAATATCGCCCGGCTGTCCCCAGACATAGGAGAAGTACGATTCGTCCTCCGAACGCTGGAAGAACCATTCGCCCGTCGAAGGACGGAAAACCGCAATATCGGCTTTCCCGTCGCCGGTATAATCGCCTTGCACCGGTTTATCGGTTCCGACACCGAAGCGGTAAACCTTAAATTGCTGATTCGACGATTGCAGATACCACCACGAACCATCCGAGGGACGGAAAATCGCAATATCAGCTTTGCCGTCGCCGTCAAAATCCGCCGCGACCGGCTTATCTTCTTCCGTTCCGAACTGAACAATCGACGTGCCTGAGCCGCCGGAGTTCAGGATATACCAGGTTCCGGTCGAAGCACGATAGACTGCCGCATCGGTTTTGCCGTCCGCATCGTAATCTGCCGCGGCGGGAATATCTTCGGAAGTTCCGAACGGGAAAGAGAAGAACGAATTGTCTTCCGAACGCTGAATAAACCAGGTTCCTTCGCGGAAAACCGCTAAATCCGTTTTACCGTCGCCGGTATAGTCGCCGGGCACAATTTTGTCCGTCCCGACGCCGAAGCGGTAGACGTTGAACTGCTCGTCCGAGCTTCGCAAAGACCACCATGAACCGTCCGACGGGCGGAAGACGGAAACATCCGTTCTGCCGTCGGCGTCAAAATCCGCGAAGGTTTTGTTGGCGTTGGAAAAACGCGCGATGCCCGTGTGAGGACGGTCATTGAAAATCGAGAATTGTCCGCCGGCGAGAATTTTACCGTCCGGCTGCTGCACCAGCGAGCGAATCGATAAACCTATGGGCATGAGCGCGCCGCCGCCGAGGTATGAGTTGTCCAGACTGCCGTTGGCATTGAGCCGTGCGACACGGTTGCGCGGCAGGGCGTTAAAGGTCGTAAAGTTACCGGCAATCAGCGTCTTGCCGTTGGCGAGGGACAGCACCTGCGTGACTTCGGTCGCCGTGCCGTTGCCCGGTCCGACGCCCGGCTCAAACGTCGTGTCGAGCGTGCCGTCGGCGTTAAAGCGCGCGATACGATTTTTGGCAACGCCGTTGACGCTCGTGAAATTGCCGCCGACCAGGACTTTACCGTCCGCCTGCAAGCCGACCGAAGAAACCACTCCGCTTGTGCCGGTGCCGGGATTAAAGGTTGTGTCGAGCGTGCCGTCTGCATTGAGCCGCGCGATGCGGTTGCGCGCCGTGCCGTTGTAGGTTGTGAGCAAGCCGCCGATCAGGATTTTACCGTCCGGCTGAATGACCATCGAACGAATCTCGCCGTTCGCCGCCGTCCCGCTCGTAAATGAACTGTCAAGCGTCCCGTCGGTGTTGAGGCGCATGATGCGGTTGACGGTCGCGCCGTTATAGGCTGTGAACTGCCCGGCGACCAGAATTTTGCCGTCCGCCGGCTGAATTTTGATAGCCAGAACGCCGCCGGTCGGAATGCCCGTACCGACCGCAAAGCCCGTATCGACCGTACCGTCCGCGTTGAGCCGCGCCAGCCCTTTGATGGCAGCTCCGTTGTATGTACTGAAGGCTCCGCCGATCAAAATTTTGCCGTCTGCCTGAGATGCCGTTGCGGTAACGGGTAGATTCGTGCCGGTGCCGGGATCGAATGATGTATCGAGCGTTCCGTCTGCATTGAGTTTTGCAATATTCGTGCGCGACGCGCCGTTAACTTCTTTAAAGGTACCGCCGATGATGATTTTGCCGCTCGACTGCACAGTCATTGACTGGACGTTTCCGGCGACCGCGCTGGAAGAAGCCAGATTCGTGTCAAAGCTGCCGTCCGCATTGATGCGGATTGCGCCGCCGTTCGCCGTCCCGTTATAAACGGTAAAACTTCCGATGACGACCGCTCTGCCGTCCGGCTGAAGAGCGACGCTGTTGACGAGCTGCGCTCCGATGCCGGTGCCGGGACTGAAGCTCTCATCGATCGTTCCGTTCTTATTAAGCTTCGCGAGACATTTTCGCGGTGTTCCGGCAATTGAGGAAAAGCTGCCGCCGACAATCATTTTGCCGTCCGACAAAAGCGCAATCGTAAGAACCACCGCGTCAGAACCGGCGACGCTGAACTCATCGTCGTTCGTGCCGTCCGTGTTCAGTCGCGTGATGCCGTTCTTCGGAGCGCCGTTGAAGCCAATGAAAAATCCGGAGACGAGAATCTTGCCGTCCGGCTGGACGAGAACCTGACGCACTTCGTCGTCGGCGCCCGTGCCGACGACAAACGAAGTGTCGCGCGAGCCGTCGGTGTTGATTCGCGCAACTTTCTGCGTGGACACGCCGGCATAGGCATTGAAAGCTCCGCCGATGATAAGTTTCCCGTCCGGCTGCACATCAATCGTCAAAACGCCGGCAGTCGGTCCGGCGCCGACGGTAAACGTCGTGTCGAGCGAGCCGTCCGCATTAAGCCGCGCCAAACGGTTTTGCGCCGTGCCGTTGTAGTTGGTAAAAGTTCCGCCAATGACGATTTTGCCGTCCGGCAGGACTTTAACGTACGAGACTTCCTGGTTGGCGCCTTGTTTCGGAGTAATGCCGACCGTGTTAAAGGTTTGGTCGAGCGTTCCGTCCTCGTTCAGACGAACAAGTCTGCCGACGGTCGCGCCGTTGAAATTCGTAAAAATCCCGCTGACGAGAAGTTTCCCGTCCGGCTGCCGGTCAAGTCCGAAAATCGCGTCGTTCGCGCCGCTGCCGGTGTTGAACGTCGTATCGAGCGAGCCGTCCGCGTTAAAACGCGCCAGACTGTTTCGGTTGATGCCGTTGACGACTTTGACCTCGCCGACCGCCACGATCTTGCCGTCCGGCTGAAGGAGCGTTTTAACCCATTGTCCGTTGCCGGTGCTGATGATCGGATTAAACGCGTCCGCAAAAGCAGGCGCGACCGAATCGCTCGCCGCACTGCTCGTCGTCGCGAAATTGAATGAAAATATGGCAATGCAAGCTAAAATCGTAAATGCCACAAAGCCTGTTTTATTAAAGTTTTTTTGATAATTTTTTAACATTTTAATGTTTCCCTTAGTTCTTAAATATCTCTTTCAGTTCTTAAAAAAGGGTTTTGCGGCAAGTCTTCTTTGACCGATATGCGGTCTTGGACCGGAACCCACGCAAGCCCGAAAAATTTTGTCTTCATACTTATTACCGATATTTTTGGATAAAACGGTTCAAAAAAAATCGTTTTCGTGAAAAAAAAATTTTTGGCGGCTCCTTATCCCGGTTTGAAAACAAACAAAACGGCTTTCCGGTTGTAAGTCCAAAAAGCCGTTCAGCCTGTTTTGAATGAAAAAAAGAAAAGGCAATCGGATGTTTCCGATTGCCTTTTCTAATTACTAATTACTAATTACCAGTTACTAATTACCGATTACCTTTCGTCAATCGGCGCGTATTTCTGGTCGCGGGCACCGATGTATTCGGCACGCGGGCGGATGAGCTTGTTGTTGCCGTATTGTTCGAGGATGTGACCGGTCCAGCCCGAAATGCGTGAGACGGCAAAAATCGGCGTGTACTGGTCGAGCGGAATGCCCATCAGGTAATAGGTCGAAGCCGAATAGAAATCGACGTTCGGATACATTCCCTTTTTCTCGAACATCGCCTTTTCGATTTTTTGCGACATATTGAACCATTTCATCTCGCCGGTTTTCTCGCCCATCTGCTGCGAGAATTTGCGAAGCCACGTCGCGCGCGGGTCTTCGGTCTTATAAACGGCGTGACCGATGCCCATAATCTTGCGTTTTTCCGCGAGCGCATTGTCAATCCACGAATCGATTTTGTCTTCGTCGCCGATTTCGATGAGCATTTTCATAACGTTCGTATTCGCGCCGCCATGCAGCGGTCCCGAAAGCGCCGCGATGCCGCCCGTCACCGCGCCGTAAACATCGGCGAGCGTTCCGGCGATAACGCGGGTCGTAAAGGTCGAAGCATTAAGCTCGTGGTCGGCATGAAGAATCAGCGCGATGTCGAACATTCTGACTTCGTCCGCTTCCGCCTTTTTGCCGCGAAGCGTGTATAAAAAATGTTCGGCGATGCTCAAAGATTTGTCGGGCGCAATGATTTCCTGCCCGGTGCGGATACGTTCCCAAGCCGTCACCAGCGTGCCGATTTGCGCGGTCAGTTTGATTGCCGCCTTCAGCGCGTGTTCGCGGTCGGTGCCGTGTCCTTCCGAATCGTAAAAATCGAGCATCGAAACCGAGGTGCGCAGAACGTCCATCGGCTCTGCCGTGCGCGGAAACTGTTTCATCAATTCGACGACTTCCGCCGGAGCCTCATAATTTGCGCTGATTTGTGACTTCAAATCAGCAAGCTCGTCTTTTTTTGGCAATCGCCCGTTCCAGAGCAGGAAGATGACTTCTTCAAACGTCGAATGCTCGGCTAAATCGTGAATGTCGTAGCCCTGATAAATTAAAATTCCCTGTTCGCCGTTGACGTCGCCGATGGCGCTTTGCGCGGCAACCACGCCTCTTAATCCGGCGGTCGCGGCGGTTGATTCTGTTGCTGTACTCATAGTCAATTATTCCTTGTAATTATAGGATTTTCCAATATTTTAAATCTATCAAATGGTCTGACAAGTTACAAGTTACAAAAAATCATAGTTTTATAAGGATTTAACCGTCTTAACTAATATTTTCTGCCCCGTTTCGGCATGCAGAAGATTTTTTGCCGAATCCTTGAATACCGCAATTTCGAGGTATCCGGCGCTGCCGAAAATCATAAAAATTTCGCCGCGCGCGCTTTCTGCAAAATAGCTTTTAAGTTTCTCGATTCTGGTTTCCCCGATGAGGAGCGTAAATTCTTCGGGCAAGTCTTCTCTTTTCAGATTCGTTATCAAATTTCCGAAACGGTCTGTCTCGATAATTTCGGCTTCGATTTCCGCTTCCGAGATTTTTCGCGGTGCGTTTTCTTCAAAACGCACGAAATCTTCGATTTGCGCGCCGAACTCGTCCGCCGCGACGCCGTTCGACAAATGCGCGGCGACCGGCGCGAAAACGTCGCGTCCATGAAAGGTTCGGGAAATTTCCCCGGCGAAGAATCTTTCGTCGGTGAGTTCAAAAACCCGAAAATCGACGGTGCCTTCGAAAACAAAACCGAGCAACCCGTTGTCCGGCGCGATGAAAAAATAATCTTCCGTTTCGACCAGAATCGCGCGCCTTGCCGAACCGACGCCGGGGTCGACAACCGCCACGAAAATCGTTCCGACTGTAAAATTTTTATAACAGGCGCGGAGGTTAAAGCTTGCCGATTTTATATTTTGCGGCTCGATTTCATGCGTGATGTCAATGAGATGGACATTTTCATTAATCGACAAAATCACGCCTTTCATCGCGCCGACAAAATAATCCCGGTTGCCGAAATCGGTCAGCAGCGCAATTATCACCATACAAAAAAATTATCCACGAAAACGGGCAAAGACAAAAAAGGAGAAAAAACTTTGCTCGTTTCCGTGGATTTCAAGAGCGTGGACGCTCAGTTTCCCACGCCGAAAATCAGTCGGCAGCAGCGGCTGGCGGTCGGCAGTTCAATCAAAAAGCATCGTCGAAATGATTAAACAAACTGCCGACCGCGGCTCGCCTACTGCCAACAATAACTAACGTATTTGCGTTTCGTAAGTTGATTTGATGCGAAGCTGCTGTGATTTATTCAGGCGAATATGCTTGCCGCGTTCGACAACCACCGCACCGACGCCGAAAGCCGCGCCGACGCCCGCGCCGACTGCCGCGCCGACCGGTCCGCCGGCAATGACGCCGATGAGCGCGCCCGCTCCGGTTGAGCCGCCGACTTTTGTAATGTCGCCTTTGACCGACGATTTGCCTTCGACCGTGCCTTCCGTATCGACGCGCTTGACGTTATCGTTTTTGACGGGCAGAACTTCGGTCAAAATCGCGCTGAAGTTACCCCAGCGACCTTCCGGAAGAACGACGCGGTCAAACGAAAGCAGCATTTCCGAGCGGCGTTTGATTCTGCCCGGCTTTTGAATTTTTGAAATCTTGCCCTCGACAATCGCGCCGTTCATTTCCATCGGCGAAACGATTCGCGCCGTAAATTTGTCGCCCTCCTTGTTGCGCTCGGTCGAAAGCTCGTCAACCAGTTCGAGAATCAATTCCGTATCGTTCGGGATAACCGTCACCGCATCTTTCGTCGGCACGTAGCTGACCTCGTTGGATTTGGTCTGTAAAATCGGTTCCTGCTGCTCGGTCGGCGTTTCGGTGGTCGTGTTTTCCGAAACCGTGTTATCGGTCGTCGGTTTCGTCTCGACAATTTCGGTATTTTGGGTCGGCGTCGTGGTTGACGTCGTCTCGGTATTGATTATGCCGCGTTTTTTCAAGTCGGTCGGCAGCGTCGCGTCGAACGAGCGTTTTTCGTAACCCGTCCCGTAGCCGGTTTCGAAACCCTGCTGATAACCGTCGCGGTAATCTTCCAAAAGACCGTAATCTTTGTTATACGCGCGGTCAGCCTTCGTATATTCGCTGTGGCGCGCCGGCGCTTTCGCCGCATTGTCGATGACATCGCGGTAGCCAGCCATATAGCCGTCGGAATAGCCGGTGCGATAGCCGCGTTGCAAAGCGATTCGGGCGTCTTGGGCTTGGATGGTTTTGACGGGAAGAGTTAGAAAAGAAATTAAACTCAGGGAAAAAATCAGGGCAAAGCTTGTAAAACTTCTGGTTAGCTTCATTTGACCTCCTATATCAAAAAACAAGAAACATTTTGTCTGCTATGATTTATACACTAATACTTAAGATATTACAAGAAGAATTTTAAGATTAATTTACAGACTTTCCGTTTGTTTAAAAGAGATGTTTCTTTTGTTATGCTTAGATAACAAAATTCCAATCTCCGACGTATGTTTATAAGAGGAGAGTTAAAATCTTTCTTGCGCTTTAGGGCAACTGTTCGTTAGTTGCAAATTCATCTAAAAAAGATGCCGCACGAGTTTCGTGAATCGAAATTTTTTCCGGCAGAAATTAAATTATGAAATCAATGTTTTTTATCCTGATTTTCGCGTTTTCCGTGCTCGGCATTTCGGCACAGGCGCGAAAAGTCTTTCCGTATCAATACCAAGTTACCGATTTGCCGAATGGCTTGCGCGTCGTCACGGTGCCGACCGATTTTCCGAATCTGGTTTCTTTTTACACCGTCATCGGCGCGGGTTCGCGCAATGAAGTCGAAGAAAAGAAAAGCGGTTACGCGCATTTTTTCGAGCATCTGATGTTTCGCGGCAGCGAAAATTATCCGCCCGGGACTTTCGACGCGATTATGAAAAAAGCGGGCGCGTCCAGCAACGCCTATACTTCGGACGACCGCACGGTTTATCACGAAACCTTTGCCAAGGAAGATTTGGACGAAGTGATGCGGCTCGAAGCCGACCGCTTCAAACATCTGAAATTCTCCGAGGAACAATTCAAAACCGAAGCCGGCGCCGTCTTAGGCGAATACAATAAAAACTCGGCGTCGCCGTTTTTCAAAATGTACGAAGTATTACGCGAAACCGCGTTCCGTGACCACACCTACAGCCACACGACGATGGGTTACATCGAAGACATCAAGGATTACCCGAACCAGTACGAGTACGCGTGGAAATTCTTCAATCGTTTTTATCGTCCCGAAAACGCGACGATTATCGTCGTCGGCGACATCGAAAGCGCGGCGGTTCTCGAAAAAATCAAGCAGTATTTCGGCGACTGGAAACGCGGCGATTACAGAACAGAGATAAAACCGGAAAAACCGCAGAACGAAGCGCGCCGGAAACATATCGACTGGACTTCGACGACCTTGCCGGTTGTCCAGATTGCTTATCGCGCGCCGGCTTTCTCGGAAACCGAAAAGGACAAAGCCGCGCTCGATTTGCTGCGCATCATCGCGTTCGGCGACAACTCGGACATTTATCAAAAACTCGTTTTGCAGGAACAAAAGGCGGTCTTTGTCGCGGCGGACGCCGACAATCATATCGACCCCGAGCTTTTTACGGCTTACGCTCAGATTAAGGACGTAAAGGATTTGGATTACGTTCAGGGCGAAATTTTGAAAACATATAAACGCTACACAACCGAACTCGTTCCGCAAAAACAATTGGACGAAACGCGCTCGCGCCTGCGCTACGGTTTCGTTTTAGGCATGAACAGCAACGAAGCGATTGCCGGCACTCTGGCGCAATACATCGCGCTGAAACGCTCGCCCGACACGATTGATAAAGTTTTTGCGCTTTACGATTCCGTTACGCCCGAAGATATTCGCCGGTTTGCCGCGAAATATTTCGCGGATAACAATCAGACAATCGTCACGCTCTCGACCAAACAAGGAGGCGCGAAATAATGAAAAATGTAAAATTAAAAATTCAAGCTTATTTGCGTCTTTGCGTCTTTGCGTCATTAATTTTCGCGCTCGCGCTCTCGTCATTCGCGCAGAAAAAACCGACTAAAAAGCCCGCCAAATCTATGAATTCATCAATCGTCACCGTTTTTCAGCCCGGCAAATCACCGACGGTTTTGTTTCGCATCCAATTTTTAACCGGTTCGGTCGACGACCCCGAGGGCAAAGAAGGTTTGGCGGCTTTAACCGCCGCGATGCTCTCGCAGGGCGGCACGCGCAATCTGACTTATGACCAGATTGTCGAACAGTTTTACCCGATGGCGACAGGTTTCGGCGCGCAAGTTGATAAGGAAATGACGACGTTTACCGGGCAGACGCATGTCGATAACCTGCCGAAATATTACGCGCTCGTCCGCGAGATGCTGCTCGAGCCCGGATTTCGTGAGGACGATTTTACGCGATTGAAACAAGACGCGATAAATTTTCTGAAAGTAAATTTGCGCGAGAGTAACGACGAAGAGCTCGGCAAGGAAAGGCTTTACAACATCATCTACGCGGGCACGGCTTACGAAAATCATTCAATCGGCAAAGTCTCGTCGCTCGAAAAACTCACTTTGCAGGACGTGAAGGATTTTTACGCGCAGAATTATTCGCAGGGCAATCTGGTCGCCGGACTTTCGGGCGGTTTCGATACGAAATTCTCAAATCAGATGCTCGCCGATTTTAAGAAACTTCCCGTCGGCGGCAGGAAAATGCGCAAGCTCGCGCCGCCGAATCTGGAAGCCGGAATGAAAATCGACATCGTCAAACGCGAAACGCGAGCGACCGCCGTTTCGCTCGGTTTTCCGATTGACGTTAATCGCTCGTTCGGCAAAGATTACGCGGCGCTCGCGCTCGTCGCATCGTATTTCGGGCAGCATCGCTCGTCGAACAGCTATCTCTACGGGCGAATTCGCGAGCTGCGCGGGTTGAATTACGGCGATTACGCGTACGTCGAATATTTTCCGCGCGGAATGTACCAGTTCGAGCCCGACCCGAATCTCGGGCGCAAATTTCAGATATTCCAAATCTGGATTCGTCCCGTCGAGCCGCAGAACGCGAATTTTGCGCTGCGTGCCGCGCTTTACGAATACGATAAATTGGTCAAAAACGGTTTAGACCGGCAGACGTTTGAAGAAACGCGCGCGTTTTTGACGAAATACGTCAATATCTTAACGCAGACCAAAGACGCCGAACTCGGCTACGCGCTCGACAGCAAGTTTTACGGCATCGGCAACTACAACCAGTTTATGAAGGAAAACCTTGCAAAACTGACGCTTGCCGATGTCAACAAGGCGATAAAAACCTATCTCGCGTCAAACACGATGCGCGTCGTCATGATTACGAAAGACGCCGAAGGCTTGCGCGACGATATTGTCAAAAACAAACCGGCGAAAATCAATTACGCCGCGCCGAAACCGAAAGAGATAACCGACGAGGACAAAATCATCGAAACCTATCCGATTCCGGTCAAAGCGGCGGACGTCACCATCACGCCGGTCGAAAATGTATTCCAGTAAAAAGAAAACTGTTGACAACACTCCAAAGCCCTTGTATTATCAACGGCGTTGGAGTTAATAACTATTTAGTCCACTTCACCCTTGATTGTGCGGAGCATTTACGAATAGAACAAAAACTTTACTTTCAGGAGAATGTTATGAATCCTTGGACTTGCGCTCTTTTGATTACTTTAGCTGGTGCTTTGGGCGGAGTTGCTAATGCGTTACTAACTGATAATGGTTTTATCCTTCCACGTTTGAAACATAAAATTTGGTGTCCCGGATTTATCTCAAATGTTCTTTTAGGTGGTTTTTCCGCCTTTGCTTCTTGGGCGTTTTACGGTTCAGGGGCTTCGATTGATTTAGCGCAAGCTACAGAGCGAACAGCTATCAGTTTAAAGTTTTCGGCTTTAGCAGGTGCTTTTCTTGTAGGAGTAGCAGGAGCGAGATGGCTAACCAATGAAGTTGATAAAAAGTTACTTAAAGAAAGTGTTGTAGAGGTTGCAAAAAGTAACATATCCATAGAAAAATGCCGAGAAATAGTTAAAGCTCCGGCAGGACAGGTTCTTGATGCTCTGGAACAGGCATAAAAAGATGACTTTAGAAGGCTGTTTTAAAGATGACTTTAGAAGGCTGTTTTAATGAACGGGCGGGCTAACAATTCAATGGACGTGAGGGCGCGGGCAGCGACTTTGTTTTCAACGTTTTTTTTACCCTAAACTTGGGCTTTGCACAAAAATTCAGGAAATGATACGAATTCTTAAGATGAGCCACGAATTACCCGAATAACACGAATACTTTATTGAATTTTATTCGTGCTATTCGTGCCATTCGTGGCTAATCTTAATTTTTGTGCAAAGCCCCTAAACTTGTGTAAATCTGGTTTCGCGCCACGTCAACGCCGCCGTTAAAAATCTAATATGACTCAAAACAAAACCGCTTCGGTCGAAGAAATCCGCGCTAATTTTCCGGCTTTAAGCCGTATTTATAACGATTTTCCGGTCGCTTACTTTGATGGTCCCGGCGGCACGCAGGTTCCGCGCGCGGTGGTCGAAGCGATGACCGATTACCTTTTTAATCACAACGCCAACACGCATTGGTCTTACCCGACGAGCAACGAAACAGATGAGATTCTGGCGTATTCGCGGCAGGCTTTAGCCGATTTTTTGAATGCTTCCGCAGACGAAATCGCGTTCGGGCAGAATATGACTTCCCTGACGTTTCATCTGGCGCGCGGGCTGGGCAGAAGTTTTACGGCGGACGACGAGATTATCGTCACCGAACTCGACCATCATGCGAACGTCGATACGTGGCGCTCGCTTGAAAAAGAACGCGGCGTAACGATTCGGGTCGTGCCGATGGATATTGAAAGCGGCACTTTGGAATTTGGAGAATTAGAAAATCTTTTGAATTCAAAAACAAAGCTTCTCGCTGTCGGCGCGGCGTCGAACGCGATTGGGACGATTACGGATGTCAAAAAGGCTTGCAGTTTGGCGCGGGAAAACGGCACGCTCTCGTTTGTCGATGCGGTGCATTACGCGGCGCATAATTTGATTGACGTCAAGGATTTCGGCTGCGATTTTCTCGCCTGTTCGGCGTATAAATTTTACGGTCCGCACATCGGGATTCTTTTCGGGCGCAGGGAGATTTTGGAGAAAATCGATTTTCCGAAGTTAAAGCCCGCGCCCGATTACGCGCCGGAACGCGCCGAAACCGGCACGCAAAGCCACGAATCAATCGCGGGCGCGGGCGCTTGCGTAGATTTTCTGGCATCGTTTTCCGGCGGCGAAACACGTCGCGAAAAGCTTCAAAACACTTTCACGGAAATTCACGCGCGCAAACGGGATTTGTTCAAAAATTTGTGGGAAGGCTTGTCCGCAATTCCGAGCGTCAGATGTTACGGGCAGCCGCATCAGGCAGAGCGCACGCCGACCATCGCTTTTACGGTCGCGGGCGTTCCGGCAAAAAAGGTCTCGGAAAAATTAGCGGAGCGCGGCGTTTTTACGTCGCACGGTGATTTTTATGCCAGCACGGTTGTCCGAAAACTCGGTCTGCAAACGGACGGTTTGGTGCGCGCCGGAATTGCCTGCTATACAACGAGCGAGGAAATCGAAAGATTGATTGACGGCGTCCGCCGCATCGCCGGAGACATTCAGGATGGAGTGTTATAGAAACTAAACTTTCGGCTCGACGCTTTTAACCTTTCACTAACGAATGGAACTAAAAGCATCGAGCCGAAAGTTTCTTTTATGGCGTTGGGTTGAAAAACATTTCGGATCGGAGGCAAATGTTTTTCAACCCAACTATGCCGCGTGAGTTCTGAGTCCCTCCAGCCGCACATTCAATTCCGAAACCTTACGGGAATTTCGTCTGCGGTCCCAGGCGGCGCTGCGCGACCGTACTCACAACCAGGTCGCCAACCTGCGCGCCCATCGCTTGCCCGTCGCGACAGGCGGAGCGGAAATGGATTCCGCCGTAGATGCGCGCATTGAACGCTTCGTCGACAGCCTGCGTGAAGCTGCTGTAACTGCGAGTCACGTTCGGCAGAATTTCCGTAGTTGTCGAAAATTCGGTTGCGTCGCCGAAATAAGCCGCAAGAACGCTTTTGGCTGACCGGCTGACGGTGGCGTGTCCCGACGGGTAATCCGGGTGAGCGGGCGTTGTGAGCAGCGACGCCCACGAGGCATCTTCGGTCGTGCCGGGATTGCCGTCCGTGTCCGCCAGTCGAATGGCGGTGATCGGTCGCCAGAAGCTGTAGTAATACTTCGCTTCCCAGCAGGCAATCACGGCGTCCGCCATCGCGACGTTAAGCAGCGCGAGAAGGCGCGAATTTTGCGAGAGAGTTAAATTGTTGTCCTCGGAAACCGAGACGGCAATCCGGTTCCAGCCGACCGGCGTATTGCCGTTCCAAAAGCGCGCGATCTCGGTTTGATCGGCGGTTCGCGTCACGCTTGCCAGGCTGCCGAGGTCTTTGACTTCGTTGACGTCAGCCGCGTACTGCATGCTCGTCAATGCGGGCGGACCCGCTGCTCTGAACTGCGAGGGCGAGCTCATTGCTCAGGGCGTCATATACGAGAACTGAACGCCAACGCCGTTCGCCAATCCCGGCGGCGTCGGTCGCCATTGACGGGGGAGCATTCCGCCCGTGTAAGGCGGCGGAGCGGGCGTAATGCCGTCGGTGCTGCGCCACAGGAAAATTTCGTCGGCAACCGTTTGCCCCCATTCGACCCCGCGCTCGATCGAGACGCTGTTTTCAGCCGCCTTTTCTGAAGCGATGCCATCCAAAGACGCGTCTCGATGGGCGCTCAAAAAAGCTTGCTGCGCCGGATACAAGTGAAGCAATGCGGTATAAGCAGCTTGTACGACGGCGGCGCGGCGCGAGGCTCCCGGAAGCGCGTCGGGCGTAACGTGAATCGGCTCGTAGCGGCGTTCGATACCGTTGAAAGCATCGAAAACCGATGCCTGAACGATCGCTAACGAGCGCGACGACCCGCGATTCGACGAACTTGTTACGCGAATCGGCTTGTAGTCAGGGCGGCGACGGCAGAAGAAATTCGCCGGATTATTCAAAGTTTGGCAAACACCTCGTAAGTAAAAAAGCGGGAGTTGAAATCCTTCAACTCCCGCTTTTCTTTTCCGCTCAAGCAACAAGGAACTATGAACTAAAAACTCTCGCGGAAAAGATATCAAAACGCGCTTACTGCCTCACCCAGACGGATTCGGCGCCCGGCGACGCCCATTTTATTTCCTTGATTTTGCCCGCCGCATCGCGGATAAAACAAACGTTGCCGAAAAATTTGTATTCAAAAAAGCAATCCGGAGCGGTCGGAAATAGTTTTATGTCGCTGCTGTAAAGAAAACCGTTTTTCAACACGATTTCAGCCTCGCCGCCGCCCGTGCGCACGTAACGTCCGAGAAATTCCGATATATTTTTGTTCGGGTTAGGAACGATTTTCGGTATCACGGCGGCTTTCACGCCGACTTCCTTGCCCTGCAAAATATCCGTAATTCCCTGCGAAATCACCTCGAACGAGCCCGCGCCCAAGTTGGAAAGCAGAACGTAGCCGTATTTTTTCCCGCTTTCGATTTCAAGATAACTGCGATGCCCGTTGGTGCTGCCGCTCGCGCTGACCATGTTATTCCGAATCAGAGCTTTGTTGGTTTCGCCGTATTTGCCGTCTAAGATAGCTTCGCCGAAACGATAAACGTCGCGCGCGGTGCTGAAAACCGAACCCGCGCCGAGGAGAAACGAGTAATCCTTGAGCGGCGCGTTGATAAAGCCTTCGGGCGAAAGATAATAATCCTGGGCGCGGCGTTCCATTATCGCTTCGCTGTTAAAGTCGAGCGAATCGGTCATTCCGGCGGGCGCGAAAACATATTCCTGAAGAAGCTGCGCGTAAGGTTTACCGGACGCGATTTCCAGCGTTCGCGCCAAAACGGCGTAACCGGCGGAGCTGTAAAGATTCTGCGTGCCGGGTTCAAACAAAAGTTTTGCCTGTTTGACCCGTTCGATGAATTCAGCGGAAGTGTATGGAACGGTTTCCTGCTCGGGCGGCATCACGCGGTGCGGAATTCCCGAACGATGCCGCGCGAGCATCTCAATCGTTATACGCTCGCCGTTGGGAAAATCGGGAATATATTTACCGAGCTTGTCTTCGGGCGCAATTTTCTTTTCTTCAATCAGGCGATTGAGAATCACGAGGGTCATCAGCTTGGTTATCGAAGCGATGCCGATACGCGTATTGGTTTGATTCGGAATATTAAAATCCGCGTTCGCCGTGCCGAAGGCTTTTTCGTAAATGATTTTGCCGTTCTCCGAAGCTAAGACCTCGCCGGAAAATTGTTTATTTTTGACGAAAGACGATAAAAAGTCGTCGATTTTCGCGGCTTTTGAAGTTTGCCCGAAACCGTTACAAACCAAAATTGCCGACATCAAAAGAAGCAACGGGACATAAGAACTTAATTTACTCATCTCGAAAACCTCCACCTGTATTTGACCGGAACATAAGGAGCGAAAGTTAAACGGTTCGTGAGTGTGAACGGCGGGCAGTTTCAGCCGTCAAACCCGCCCCGTTCAAAACTAACGCCGATTGCCCGGCTTTGCGCCGCGTTACCGTTAAAAACTCTTGCGAAAAAGATACGATGCACGGATGAAAAACGTCCGGCTGTTGCGTTCAAAACGCGGTTCGAGCTGACCGGTAATCGGGCTGAAACCATTGTAATTGAAGTTGTCGTTATAGCCGACGTAAAACGCCGTGCCCGGATTCGGATTCCAGCCGAACAGGAATTGCCCGCCGACGTGGCGCTGAAGCGTGTCGTAATCGAGCCGCAGGCGCGTGAAGACAAACCGCGAGAATTGATAGGTCGAGCGCAGGCTGAAGATGTTCGTATCAAACGCCGTTTCACCGTTGTCGTTGCGGGTCAGGCGGCTTTTCGTATAGTCGAGCGACATCCGCAGCGAGTCAATCGGTTTATACTCGAATCCGACCTGCGCGTCGAATTGCCAGCCCGCACCGGGGTCGAGTCCGGGTTCGGGCGGTGCTTCGGGTCGCGGACCGACCGGATTTGCCTGCCAAATCGCCAATTCCTGCAAATAATTTTGATACGCCGGGCTGCTCAGATAGGTTTTGTACGCCGGGCTCACGCGCAGGTATTTTCCGCCGCCGCCGAAATCAAAATCGAAGGCATTGAAAATCGAACCGACAAAACCGTACGCCGTAAATCGTTTGCTGAAGGTTTTATTGAGGTTGAAGCTGAAATACGGCTGCGTCGCTTTGCGGATCGGCGCGCCGAAAAAAGCGCCGTTCGGATTAGCGCCGCGCCGGTCAGCGCCGAATTCGTCTTCGTATATGAATTCGCGCATCACGCCGCTTTCAAAGTAAAGGAACGTATTTCCCTGCAGCTGCATATTAATATTCGCGCCGACAAATCCGTTTTGAAAACGTCCTTTCCAGTCGAAATTGTAGCGGGCAAACTGATTCGAGTTGATGCGGATGATTTTTGCTTTGGCGTCCGATTTCGTGCTGAAGCGCGTTGCGCCGAAAAACGAATTGTTGTTGACGCGGCGCGTAAAGCCCGAATCGGCGCGATAATTGGGCGAGCGCCCGAGGGCTTCGAGAAAATAGCCGAAACGGTCGGTCGTGTAATCCAGACTCCAGTAATAACCGACGCCGTTGCCGGTTTTATACTCGTTTTGGTCCTTAAACGAGTCGTAAAAATACTTGCGCGAATGCGTGCCCAAAGCCTGAAACGTCATCACGGTTTTGTCGTCGAGCTTGAATGTGCCGTCGAATCCGCCCGTAAAGTTGCGGTTTTGCGGAAAGACGCGCGCCGTCGAGAAAAACCCGATGTTGTTGTTTTTGCCGAAATCGCGCTTGACGCGCAGCACGCTGAAAAACGCGTTTTTATCGAGAAATTCTTCCAGCGGGCAGACTTTCGTCGGGTTGGTCAACTGCTGCTCCTTGCATATTGCAAGCCCGGTGCGGTCTTCATCCGAATAATTTCCGGGCGCATTGTCGGACGCGCCCAAAAAGCCGAACGACGTTTTGCCGATTTTGCCCGTCAGCTTCGCCGCAAAATCCGGGTCAACGATGGTCCGCGAATAAAACGGCTGCAGGGGCGATTGGAAAATTTCTTTGCCTTCGAGGAAGAACGGGCGTTTTTCCTCGAAGAAAATCGGGAAACGCTGGTTTGCCGTGACGACCGGCGCGTCAGCTTCGATTTCGGCGTAATCGGGATTGATTGCCGCGTCGAGCGTGACGTTCGGCGTAATCGTGTATTTGATATTGACGCCGATGTCTTGTTTGAGGGGGTCGTTGGTGAATTTGCCCGGGTCACGGATGCCGTTCGGATTCAAGACCGGGTCGTAAGCGCCAATCGGACTGAAACCCGAATTGGGAATCGTCCGTTTGCGGTTGCCGGTTTCGCTCAAAGTGACGCTCGGCACGATTTCGAGCGTGCGCTCGGTTTTGATTTCGTCGAGCCCCATGATTTTACCGTGTTTGACCAGAAAGCCCGAAATATTGCGGTCGTCCGGCAGCCACTGGTCGAATTCATCATTAAAGCGGTCGATGTTGCGCGCCGCGTTAAAGCCCCACATCTTGCCTTTTCCGGCGGTGTAGCGCAGCGATTTGAAAGGAATTTTGACTTCGACCGACCAGCCCCAATCTTCGATGACGCCTTTCGATTCCATCACGATATCGACTGAAAAATCCGCGCCCTGTCCTTCCGTGTAAATTCCGTCCTGCTGAATGCCGAGCGGATTAAAACCGATGACGTACGCGCGGCGCTGGTCGTTGTAGGTGTCGAGCCACATTCGCACGTTGTCTTCGCCGAAAATCTCGTCGCGTTTGGCGATAGTCGCGCGAATTTTGTCTTTTTCGTCCCAGCATTTAAAGGCGATATAGAAGTTTTTTTCGTCATACATCACCATCACTTCGGTCGGTTTCGACGCTTCCGTGTTGTCGCCGGGGGAGGTTTGATAAAAATCCTTGAAAACCGCCGCTTGTTTCCAGATTTCTTCGTCGGGTTTGCCGTCGATGGTCGGCGGAGTTTCGATTTTCGGGATTTTGATGGGTCGGGCTTTTTCGGGCGGGATAATTACGCTTGTTTTCTTTACCGAAGTTGTTTTTGTATCTTTTGGCGTTTCAGCCTCTTTTGTTCCCGTGATATTTGCCGCCTGCGCCGGAACATAAATCGTAAAAAATAAAACCAATATAAGTGTACAAAGGGCTTTCATACTACACCTCTTTTTTTATGATATAGAAAATAAATTTAACCGGGAGCGGATAAAATAATAATGAATTCTTCTGACTAAAACGCGATTTCGGTCAAAAGGTTTCAAAAAATGTTTATAATCAAAGAACTTTTTATAAAAAACTGAATTTCGGAAATTATTTTAACAACCGGTTACACCGTAAACTCTAACCCGCGCCCGATTACCAGGGAATTCGGCGCGCGGGTTAGAGTTTACGGTGAAAAATCAGGAGAGCTTTTATCTAAAAATGAACGTCGAACCCTTGATTAAAGACTCGCCCGCAAATCATTCATGCTGCGAATGAAAACGTGTCCGTCGGCGACGTTAAAGTTGTAGTTTGCGCCGCCCTTTCCAATCTGCCAAACGGAAGATTCGTCCGTTAATTGAATATTTTTCACGGTCGAGCGCGAGACTCCGTCGAGACAAACCTGCTCGGTATTGGCGCGAATCATCGCCGAAGCGTCATCCGGCAAAGTGACGATAATGTTGCCGTCGCCGCTCGTCGCGGTAATTTTTTCGAAAATGCCTTCGAGACTCATATCGCCGTCGGCAGTTTTCGAGACGATTTCGCCGCGGAAACCAATCACGCGGATTTTGCCGTCAACCGCCGTGATGTTGAGTTTTCCGTCAACGTCGCGCACGTTGATTGATTCGTCGCCGCCGGTCAAATCGATGTCGCCCGAAACGTTTTCCAAGCGGATTTCTCGATTAGTAAGAATCCGCAGATTCGACTTTTTTGGGACGAACACCTCCACGCGAACACGCTCTACATTGCTGAAATCAAACTCGAAACTGCCGTTTTGAGTGGCAGTATTCGGCGCGCCGCTGACCTTGATGTTAACGTCCGTGTCCGTGTGTTCGGCGGTGTAGTCGAGCGGTTTCAGATTACGCGCTTTGGAAATTCGGGTAATGGAATATTGAACTTCCGGTTTGTCCCAGCCGTGAACGCTGACGGTGCAATTTTTGGCGTCAACCGTAACTTTCGGAGTTCCTTTAACGGTAAAAGTGTCGCTTTTTTTTTCGACCAACGGGGTGCCGGGAAAGAAATTCACGTCAGCGATGCGCGGCATCGCTTCGCGCGAGCGCCGCATTCCTTCTTCGACTTGCTTCTGAATTTCCTGCTGGTTGATTCTGACATCGGTCTGAACTTTTACTCTTTCAAGCGCTTTCTGCGCCTTTTCAATTTCTTTCTGCGAATTCTGAACGTTGACTCTTGCTTCAGCCTGCGATTTTTTAACGGCTTTGTTGATTTGCTTGTTCATTTTATCGACATTGACCGAATTGTCGTTGTCGTTGTCGTTGTCGTTGTCGTTGTCGTTGTCGAAATCTTCGCTGTCGTCATCTTTGCTTTTCGGGGGCAGGAGATTGGTTGCCGGATTCACGCTTTTGCCGTCCTGCTTGCGACGGATATTCAAGCCGCCATTGACACTTTCGAGCCGGATTTGCACTTCGCCGCTGCCGATTTTGCCGTACAGGTCACGCCCGACGTATTCGCCTTTGCGAACCGGCAGACCGAAATCGTTGTTGATGCTGCCGTTGACGGTTTCCGCTTTGACCGTCGCGTTGGCATCCGACGGAATCATCAGATTCACCGTGCCGTTGACCGTGTCGAGGTTAATCTTGCTCGACGATTGAAGCTGGTCGAAATTGGCTTCGATATTGCCGTTGACGGTCGAAAGGTCAGCCATCCCGCGCAGGTTGGTCGCCGTGACCTGTCCGTTGACGGTCGAGGCTTTCGTCATATTATTCGAATTCGTGATGATGACCGAACCGTTGACGGTTTCGATTTGGTCGAGAACCGCGTTTTTCGGAACAGTCAGATGGTATTCGACGTTCAGCTTCCCGTAATTTTTCCACGTCCGGTCGCTGTTGCGCTTCCAGTTGTCGTAATCGGTTTCGACTGATAAAGAATCGGGCTTGGCGTCGATACGGATTTCGACATCCGCCAGGCGGTCACGGCTATCGGCGGTTTTGACGGCTTCGAGCTTGACCTCTTTTCTATCCCACGTATCAATCGTCACCGAACCGTTGACGTTTGACACGCTGACTCTGCCGCTGGCAGTTAAAGGATAGGTTTGTTCGAACCGCTCGGTTTCGTCCAAGCTGATAACCTTCGTGGTCGTCGTTTCGTTATTTGTAAAATTATTCTGGCGCACGGGAACGGTTGTATCCGTTGAAAAAACGACACCCGCCAAAACCAATGATATTAACCAGGACATAATTGCTTTTCTCCTCATTTTCGAGTTTTTTATGAAATTACAGGAAAGTAGTTTTCCTCTTGTTAAATGGAAAACACCGCGCATTTTTGATTTGTGACAAGTTTTTTTCATTTTTTTGAAATTTGCGCCGAAGACTGTATTTTTCGGCGCAATATGTTAAAATTTGCAGGTCACGAAACGAGCCCGGGAAGCAGCAAACCAAAAACAGTACAACAGGAAGGAGGAGTCAGCCATCTGACGAATTTACATCTCTGGCGAGATTTGATAGTTTTATACGTTTAGTTGCACCTGTAACTTGGAGATAAATGATGAATTTAAAACAAACGCGACTGCATATTCTGCACGAAGCTGAAAGTTTAGCCCCGAAAGCCAAAACAGGCGTTTCTCTTCATTGTCATACCGAATATTCCAAAGAAATGCTCGATTTCGTTCCGGTTTATGCGGAAAAACTTCCCATAATTTCGTATTTCTGGCGAAAAGAACGCGACAATTATTTGGAAAAAGAAGGCAAAGGCATCGATTTTTCGACCGCTTTCTGGTCGCCGCCGATGACGCCGCACGACGTTTTCCGCATTGAGAAACAGCAATTTAACGAAGCCGGTTTGGATGCGATTGTTTCAATCTCCGATCACGACAGCATCGACGGAGCATTGGAACTGAACGAAAAACAGGAGAACTCGAAAGCGCCGATTTCGCTCGAATGGACAGTGCCGTTCGAATACGGTTTTTTCCACGTCGGCGTGCATAATCTGCCTAAAGCGCGGGCGGTTGAATTGACGCAGACGCTGGTCGGCTTTACGTTCAGCGAGAATCCGTCGAACGAACGCCTGCACGAGCTGTTTGCGATGCTCAACGAGATGCCGCAGGTTCTCGTGATTTTGAATCACCCGCTGTGGGACATCGAATTGGTCGGCAAAGAAAGCCATGAATTTCTGCTTAGAAATTTCATCAAAGAACACGGGAAATGGATTCACGCTTTTGAAATCAACGGTTTCCGCGCGTGGTCAGAAAACAAAGCCGTCATCGAAATGGCGGAAGCGTTAAACATTCCGATTGCGACCGGCGGCGACCGTCACGGCTGCAAACCGAACACGGTCATCAACCTGACGAACGCCGGTACGTTTGAAGAATTCGTCGAAGAAATCCGCGTCGATAAACGCTCGGAAGTCGTCATGATGCCGGAATACAAACAGCCGCTTCATTCGCGCCAATTGGAGTCGTTTTCGGAAATCCTCAGGAATTATCCCGCATTTGACGAAGGTCGCCGGCGCTGGTTCGACCGCGTATATTTCGACATCGGCGACGAAAAAGGCTTGACGAATCTATCGGGACACGGCTGGCGGCGCGGCGGTCCGACGTGGCTGCGCGTGGCAATCTGGACGCTCGGATTTATGGGAAGTCCGAAAATGCGCCCGTTTTTTGCGGTCGCGCGTAAAGGATACGACCGCGTGCCGAAAGACGCCGCGAAAACGCATTTTGAAATTCCGAATCTGGAAGACATCGCGCCGCAAACGCTTTCTTCCGATGCGGTCTAGTTTTTATAGTAGTAATTTATAATTCAGCTTTAATTTTGACGGCGGACTTGAGAAGTCCGCCAAACTTTTTGTTTTAAGCATAGTGAAAGAAATTCCCCGCGTCGCCTTTTTTCCTGACTCGTTTTTGGAAGTCAACGGTGTCGCGATGACCAGTAAACGCCTTATCGGATATGCCAAGCGCCACGGCTATCCTTATCTTTGTATTCACGCCGGAAAAAAAACGGAAAGCGCCGCGGACGGAAGCATCAAATACATTTCGCTGAAACGCTCGGCAGTGTCGTTTCCGATGGATGAAGATTTGAAATACGACCCGCTTTTTCAGCGTCACGTCAACCGCGTGCTGCGTGAATTGGTGGACTTCAAGCCCGACGTGATGCATATTACGGGTTTGAACGACGTGAGCATTGTCGGCGCATATCTCGCCTGGAAGATGCAAATTCCGCTCGTCGGTTCGTGGCACACTAACCTGCACGAGTTTGCCGCCCGCCGGCTGACGCGAATGCTTCGTTTTCTGCCGCAAAAAACTTTAGATTCCTTAACCGGATTTGCCGAGCGCAAGATTATGGACGGCGCGGTTTATTACTACAAGATGCCGAAAGTCGTGCTCTCGCCGAACCAGGAGCTGGTTGACCTGCTCGCCCGAGGCACAAAACGCATTTCGCGTCTGATGTCGCGCGGCGTTGACACGGACAAGTTTTCGCCGGAAAAAAGAACCGCGACGGACGGGATTTTCCGGTTCGGCTTTGTCGGTCGGCTGCGTGCCGAGAAAAACGTGCGCCTGCTCGCGGATTTGGAAAAGAAGCTCATTGAAAAGGGCAAGGACAATTTCAAATTCATCATCGTCGGCGAAGGCAACGAGCGCGAATGGCTTGAAAAAAACATGACGCGCGCCGAGTTTACGGGCTTTCTCGACGGCGAGAAATTGTCCGCCGCTTATGCTAATATGGACGTTTTCGTGTTCCCTTCGGAGACGGACGCGTTCGGCAACGTCGCCCAGGAAGCCAATGCTTCGGGCGTTCCGGCAATCGTCACGAATCAGGGCGGACCGAAATTTATCATCAAGCAGGGCGAATCGGGTTTTATCGCCGAAACCGCCGATGATTTTCTGAAATATTCGCTCGAACTGATGGAAAACCCGAAAAAGCTCGCGGTAATGAAGAAAAAAGCGCGCGCTAACGCAATGTCAAGCTCGTGGGATTCGGTTTTTGAAGCCGTCTACGACGCCTACCGCGAAGCCATCGAAATTGCCGAAAAGGTAAAACAGGAAAAGAAAGCAAAAGCGGCTTGAAAGGAATAATTTATCCGATAGATGAACCGGAGATAAAATCAATTTATAAATCTGTGTGAATCTGCGGTTTATCTGTGAATAATATAAAAAGTATTATTTTCGCCCACGTTTTATATATGATGAACGAAATGACATTTGAAGAAACGCCGAGCATCGCGCCGAAAAACACGATTGGCGAAGCCTGGTCGAATCTACTGCGAAACCCGTCGCTGTTTATTCGCTACTGGAATTACAAGGGCGCGATTTTGAGCGGAACGCTTCGCGCGCCTATCTTTTTGATTACTTATCTGGTCGGCAAAGAAAGCCTCAAACTGGCAATCGGCGCGGCGCTTGTCCAATTTGCTTTCCGGTTTCTCTTTGCCGGCGTCGGCGGTGCGCTGATTCAAGGGTTTCGGCGTGTCGAACCGCCGTGGAAGGCGTTATTGACGATTTTGATGGTCGTGCCGATCATCAGCCATCTGCTCGAATTTTTCTTCCAATTCTCTTTCGCGTATTTCACGGGCACGAATGATCATACGGACGAAGCAATTGTTCGTTCGATCTGCGTTTCGATTATCTCGGCTTTATTTACGTTATTTATTATGCGCCGCAACGTGATGATTGTCGGCGAAGCGGAAAGCAAATCACTGCTGCACGACGTTATTCGGCTGCCGGTGCTGATTTTTCAATTCTGCGCGTTTATCCCGAACGAAATTTCGGCGATGTTTCGCCGTGAAGCGTTTCTTTCCACATTTTTGAGCATCGCCGGATTCGGTGTTTTTTCACAGATGCTGGTTTGGGCGGTGACTAACAAGCCTTTTTGGACATTCAGCGGCGGACAATCGATTCCGCTCCTGAAATTCTGGGGAATTGACGGATTGATTTTGATGATTTCTGCCATCGTATTGTCATCATTTGTCCATCACTCACAAACGAAACATAAAACATTATCGTGAATCAGCCGTTAAAATCCGTTCACATTACAAACTATTACCACAAAAACTCGGGCGGTATCAGCACGAGTTTTAATAATCTGCTCGCCGCCGAGTGCCGGCACCGGCATGGCACGATTGATAGTACTCAGTGAAAAACTACTGAACGGGCGGACGAATGGAGAGTTCTTGTAATTCTTTTTTTAACTTTTTTAGTGATTTTCCGCTCATTTCTTTACTCAATTTCAAGTAACCATTCAAAATTTCATCAAAGCCATTTTGTTTAAATCGCCGCGCCAAAGCCGTCGCCGCTAATTCCCGTTGGTATTCGCTGTTATTTTTTTGCCGGTAGATTGCATCGAGCAAATATTTTATCCAATATTCGGATATTTGAACATCGTCAATTCCAGCCAAAACATAAAGGGCGTATTTTTTTTTCTCGGTGTCGGTTTCATTTTGCAACAGTAAATTTAATGCCTCATCAACTAAATTTTTCTGTGTCTGCCCATCCAAACTTCCTAATTTTCCGGGCGCAACCTTCAGGCTTTCCTGAATCAAAGAAAGTATCTCTTCCGCACCGGCAGGCTTTCCGGGTTTATCCTTTTGCTCTTTTAGTTTTGTCAGCAGCAAATCGAGCGGTTTTTCGATTCCTTCATTTTTTGCATTTTTAATAATTAACCGGATTAATTGTTCGGCGGCAATGTACCGAAACCACTCATTTCTCATAGAATCATTAGTTCTTTCCGCTGAAGATAAATGTTCCCATAGAAACAAACTTTCTCGAATATCGTCCCGGTGCAGCGATATTTCAGGTATGTTTTGCTTAAAACTTTCTTCGACCGCTAACGGTCTGTATTTACGGCTTACTTCTTTACCGACATAGTTCCCTAAACCTTCTTTAAACCAGCTTAAATTTTTGTCATCGACTAAATCTTCGATTGCACCGTGCGTCAATTCGTGCGGAATTGTACTGTAAATGCTTTCACACAATTTATCTTCCTTATCACAATTTAGATTTAATTTTTCTTTATTCTTAAAAGCCCACAGATGCAGGTAAAATTCCCGATCATCGACCGTATCGGTAATTTTATAACTTGCCGGAATTTCCTCTACCCGGAGCAAGTAAAATCTGACGTCTTCGATAGGTAACGGAAATAATGTTTTTTGTGTTTCTTTAACGGAATTTTTAAGTGCGGTAAATATGTTTTGTGCTTCGATATTAA
>DASWRC010000133.1:0-2330 GCA_036403375.1 Pyrinomonadaceae bacterium | reverse complement strand
ATTTCGGTAAAATGCAATATTCTCTATCAAGGTTTACATAAATAAAAACCACGGTTAATCGTAATCCAATTATTCAAATGATTATAATCCCGCTCGGCTTCCCGAGTTTGGTTTCCATTTAAGACTTCGGATATTAAACTTTCAAGCGGTGACAAATCTTTATACCTGATAATTCCTAATTGCTCAATTACTCTGAAATTCGTTTGTCTTAAAGCTATCATCAACTTAAAGGCTTCTTTACCTCCCCACCTATTCAAACCGGGAACTGCTTCAATCTGCGCTTCTTCGGGAATTCGTAAGGTTATTCTATCTGACGGAGTTTTTCCGACCGTTAAAGTTCCGGTCGCGGAGCTAATCAGTTTATCGGCAATCGCGCGTTTAACTCCCATTCCCTCGCTTGCCGCCCGAAATGGGTAAAGTAAGCTGATTCGTTTTGTCAATCCTAGGTCCAGGACACCGATATAGATACTTTCAGACGATTTATTTATCACTTCGAAACCGATTGCTTCTCCCTCTGTATAGACCGGTAATCCGTTCCAAACTGTTTCTGCCCGGCGCAATTCATCACCGGTTTTCTGAAGCAGGTTAAATTCGATATTTTCTAATTCTCCGAAAGGATTATACAAATCCAGAATTGTCTGGTAACGACATAATTTTTCGAGATAGTCGATTATCTTATCCGTCGCTTCTACAGCGTTAGAGATCATATCGAACAATATACTGTCATCTTTTTTATCGACCGCCTCGATTCTAACGCTATCTTGCGAAGATGGAATCAATCTGACGACCGTATTTTTCGAATGTTTTTTACTGCCGACCTTCAGCCAGGGGGATTTTTTCAACCGCCTGAGAATCTCTTTTTTCAAATACTCTAATCCGGCACCTACCGATTCGATGGAAACGGACATTGAAGGCGTTTCGTAAAAATGCGCTTCTTCAATCGCGCGGCATCCGGCGGTAATGGCTTTCGCCGCAGTTTCGGATAAGATCTTTGCATTTGAAACTACCCCGCCGACTTCGGTTATTTTCACCTTGCCGAGTTTTTTTTCAGGCGGGAAATTGCTGCTTGCCGCCGGATAAATCGCCCATTGGGATTTTCTCGTTAAACCGTGGATAGCTCCGGCAAGGAGCGTAATTTTGTCGCCTTCGCGATTTTCGACCGCGACATACCTCAGATCCGGTTTTTCGATGCCGCTAAAAAGCAGTCGATTACCGATGCCTTCCAGCTGAGGATGCTGGAGAGTGTAACGGGAAGTTAGTCTGAGATTCAGCTGTTCATAAAGATCGTCGTAAGTAGCCGTTTTCGGAAGCTTGCCGAGTTCCTGAACAAGAAAATAAGTAAAAGCCCCGTAACACGCTTCATCTCTCGTATATTCCCGGGCGTATTCGCTTTTTTCACAGGCGGCAATCATCGAATAGCGGTCGGCGAGCTTTGATAAATTTTCCACTGCCGGAGAAAAAATATCGATTTGAGCGAGCTCGTCCGAAGGATCATAAACACGATCATCCTGTTCGATCGAGCGGATTTGTTCGGTGCTTTCATCGCGGACGATCGAGCCGGAAAAGCAGTTGTCGAAGAACAACGTGACATTCGATGTTCTTTTTGTCAGATGTGAAACCCACGCCTTTACATTTTCATCGCTGATGTCGCGATTCGGATGTTTTTTGCGTCCGCTGTCATAGGGGACGATCGTTTCTTCCACGCCGTCGGGTTTGCCCGGAATTTTCGATCGCCTTCGAGAGCCGTGTCCGCTGAAATGAAATACGATCACGTCGTTCTGTTCGCATTCTGCGGCTAATTTTTTCAATTCCCTTATAATTGAGTCGCGCGTCGCTTCCTTATCTTTGAGGACCGTAATTTCATTTCTATCAAAGCCGAACTGATTTTCGAGAACTGCCGCGATTGACAGAACGTCATTTACGCAGCCCTTGAGTTGTCCCTTTTCGCTCATGTACGGGTACTTGTTAATTCCGATCAGCAAAGCTCTTTTTTTCATAATTTGTCATGGTAAATTTCAGTCTTCAGCAAAAAAGATTTTGCTCCTGCGCCGAAAATTCTGCCCTTAATCTTAATCCGCATTTTCGGAAAATGTTACAGCCACCCGTGAATTTTTGACTACACGAGAACTCTGAAAAATCGCTTATCGAAAAAAAATCGGATTTTTTGTAACATTTCGCGCTAAACCGGATATTAAGATTGAAGTCTTTATTATAATAAGGTCTTCATTAATTTAACGATCAATTAACAAGTGAGGTGAAAAATTATGGGAGAATCGAAAAAAGTAACGAATGAAACCGTTGAAACGGAAGAAGTGAAAGATGAGGTTGAG
>DASWRC010000132.1:0-2236 GCA_036403375.1 Pyrinomonadaceae bacterium | reverse complement strand
TCGTAATGCGTCGCCCGCTGCCGCCGGTCAATTTAGCGTTCGCCGCCCGAATCGCGACGTTAACCGTTACGGGCGCGTCCGATTGATTTTGCAGAACGACGGGCAATTCCGCCTTGTCTGTAAAATTCATAAAGCGCGGCGCCGAGGGACGCACCTGCAAAGGCTGCCGCGCCGTCAGCGTCGATTCGCCAAGCCCGAATTGTTTCGATTTCGTGACCGCCACCGCCGTGATTCGATACCGCGTCAGGTTGTCGGGCAATTTAACGGCGACGGTCGCTTTGCCGCTCGCGTCGGTTTTCACGGACGGCGAAAATATCGCCAGCGCGTCGAAATTGCGGCGAATATTGAGCGCCGATTTTTCCTTTTCCGTGATTATGTATGCAACGTCTTTCTTGACCCATCTTTTATAATTTTCCTTAACGTCGGCGCGGCTGCCGTCAATCGAAACCGTCTCGGCAACCTGCATTAAACTCGTAAAAGTCCTTCCTTGCGCGAGCAAATCAAGAGATGCGTTTTCGGTTTGAATCTTTGAAAGCACAATCTTTTCGCGCGAATGATAATGCGTCACGCCCGGCGCGAGCTGCTGGTAAAACGCGTCGAGCGGGTTCTGAATCTTGTAATTCGTCAGGGCGAGAACGCTTTCGTCAACCGCCACGAGCGCGACCTCCGTGTCACGAACCGCTCTGCCCGCCGCGTCTTTGACATCGATTTTGATTTTCGTTTCTTTGCCCGGTTCGGTTACTTGAGCGAACGGCTCGACCGTCACGTTTAATTTGCGCGAAGCGGTCGAAACGTTCAGATTCAGCTCGCCGCTCGCAAAGGCGGGACGTTCCGGCGCGCTTTTATCGACCACGCCTTTATCGTCGGTGCGCGCGGTCGTGCCGACCAAATCGACCTTGACGGAAACGTTCGGCAAATAGCGCTCTTCAATCGGAATCTGCAAAACGGTCGAGGATTCCGTCATCGAAAAACGCTCGGTTTTGACTATCCCCGCGCGTTCCAGAGTCATCACGCCTTCCGCCGGGAAAAACGGCGCGTTGACGAGAATTTCCGCCTGTTCGCCGGGCGCGTATTCTTTTTTACCGGGAATCAGCTCGGCTTCCTGTTTTTCGACATCGCGTTTGGGCGGCATGTTTCCGCCCGCCGCCCAGACGGTCAAAACGCTCGTGTTCGGTCGCTCTTTGGCATCCAGAACGGTTGCCGTAATCAAGTAAGTGCCGCCCTTTTTGGCGGTAAAATCACACGAAACAGGCTCGGCGGCTGAAACCAATTTGCAGTTTTGCGTGTCGATAACAACTTCCTGCCACGAACCGGCGGTATGAACCCAATCTTTCAAAACGGCGTTGATTTCAATGGGCGCGCCCGCCAGCGTTTTGCCGTCGATGTCGGTCGCGATTGTCTCGACCCGAAAAGCTTCATTCTGCCGGACAAAAGTTTTCGCCGTCCGAAGCCCGACGTAAACTTCCGACGGGTGAACGATAAAAGTCTTCGTGTCAGCTATCGTCTGGCGGTTCACGTCCTGCACTTCGGCGGTCGCCGACAGGTTGTAAGGTCGCGCCGGATTTGCCGACAGAAAATCGAGGTTGATGCGGTGTTTACCGTTCGCACCGGTCGTGCCGCCGCCGAACTGCGCCGTCGAATTACCATAACTTTGCGAGCGCTCTAAAGAATATTCGGAATACGAACGCCACCACGGGATAAACTCGCCGAATATATAGCTTTCGTGATTCGGCGGCGAATAATTTGTCTGAGAGGCGGCAACCCGCCAATTTATGTCGGAATTCGCCAAAAATCCGCCCGTGTAATATTTTGCTTCCGCCCCGAAAACGGCGGAATTCCCGACAAAATACGGCGCGGGCGTTTCGGCGGCGACCGTCACCTCGAATTCGGGACGGCGGAATTCCTGCACCTGAAAGTTATGCGTAAACTCGGGATAATTGGAAATCTCGCGCGACCAGAATTCGAGCCGCTGGTAGCCGAGATTGATATTTTCGGGCAGCTTCAGCTTGAAATCGAACGCGCCGAACTGGTTGATGTTTGCCGTCCCGCGCAGGATTTCGGTGTAGCGCGCGTCTTTCAAAATATAATTAATGGTTTTCGACTCGCCGAATTCCGCAATGTCGGAAAATTTTCCGCCCGTGACGCGGCGCAGATAGCCTTTGACCGACACTTCTTCGTTCGGGCGATACATCTGGCGGTCGTCGAAAACGAACCAGCGGTTCGAATCGGACGGCGT
>DASWRC010000131.1:0-12930 GCA_036403375.1 Pyrinomonadaceae bacterium | reverse complement strand
TAGAGGTGATATTTGCCCGGTTTCGTCGCTTCAAACCAAATCGTCGTGTAACGACCGGGAACAATGTCCGCCTTGGTTCTGAAAGCCGGAACGTAGAGGTCGTGCAAAACGTCTTCGGTCGTCATCGTCAGCTTGACTTTGCGCCCGATGGGCACGTGCAGCTCGTTTATTTCGCGCTGTCCGGTGCTGTGCTGAAACTTCCACATCCACTGTTTCCCGACGACGTAAATTTCCATCGATTCGGCGGGCATCCGGTATTGGTTATGGAAAAGAATCGCGCCGCCGAGGAAAATCGTCATCGAGACGACAAACGGGATAATCGACCACGTCGTTTCGAGCAGTATCGAACCGTGAATTTCGTCAGGCGTCGCGTATTTTTCTTTTTCGCGGTATTTGATGAAAAAGTAAAAAATCGCCAACACAATCGGAATCGAGAACACGATGCTGATGAGAATCAGGTAGAAATAGAGTAAATCGACCTGCCACGCGAAACTCGAAGCCTGCTCGGGAAATAATGGAACCCAGGAATTACTTTGCATATCTCAAAAAAATTTCAGATTTCAAATCTCAAATTTCAGATTTTCATAAATCGGAACTTAAAATTTATCAACTAACTTCAATCCCGCTTTTGGCTTTGTTCCGTCGCCAAAAGACGAAAAGCATTACGCCCAGTCCTAAAACGGTCGCGACGGCGGCAAGCCGCATCACTTTCAAAATCGACAAACCGTACTTTCCGGTCGAAGGGTCATAGTGATAGCAGTAAAGCAACAGTTGCTCCGCCGAACTGCCGACCTTGTTCTCAGCCGATTCCATGACGGCAAATTTTACATCTTTCGGCGCGTAATCGATGCCGTAAAGATAACGCGAGACCTTGCCTTCGGGCGTTATAACCATCACGCCGCCCGCGTGCGCAAATTGGTTGGTCGCTTCGTCGAACGCATATTTAAACCCGACGGAGTTTGCTACTTTGTCAATCTCGCCCTGCGTTCCGGTCAGAAAATGCCAGCCGTTTTCCGTGCCCGGGCGCGAGTAACGCTTCATATAGCTTTCTTTCTTGTTCTTCGCCAAATCCGGTTTGTCGTTTTCGCGCGCGTCAAAGCTGATTGCCACGACATCGAAATCTTTTCCCGTATCGAACGTTAAACTTTTCAAGGAACCGGTCAAACCATTGAGAACTTCGTTGCAGAGCATCGGGCATTCGTAATAAACGAGTGCCAGAATGACCGGACGCTTGCCGAAATACTCGCCGATTTTAACTTCCCTGCCGTTTTCGTCCTTGAACACGGCGTCGAGCGGAATCTGCGCGCCCAGCTTTTGCTCGATGCCGGCTTTTTCCAGCATCGGCGGCAAACCGTTACTCGTTCCCGCTTCGTTCGGGTCGTAGGTTTTCGGCGAGTAAAGCGGCGAATTATAATGCTCGATGCGCTGCGCCGAAACATTTCCGATTGTCAAAAAAATTAAGATAACCGCAAAAAGTTTCAGCCATAAAACTGCTAATTGTGCCGAACTTTTTTTCATTTTTACTACCTTCTTCTGTCCGTTCGCGTTCTGCCCGAACTCGAATAGGACTGATATGTCCGCGCTTCGTCGAGAGCGTTTTCACTATTCGGGCGCGATTTCACGTTTTCCTCGATCAATTTTTCCTTTGCCTGGTCAATCGGGAGGCTCATCTGCGTCTCTTTCCCGTCCGGGCTGACGGTTTTGCGACCGTTTTCCCATTCGTCTTCCCAAATCCGGTGCAGCTCGCGATATTCCGACTGCGGCGCACGCAGCTCGAGATTGACGCGACCGCCTTTCGGGTCGTCAACGCCGAAGCCCGGCGCGGTTTGCAGGCGCGGACCATTCAACGGCGGCAGACGTTCTTCTTCGGTCAGCGCGAGCGGGCTTTTCGCGTCTTTCTCCACGTGGGCGTTGTCTTCCATCACGTTTTGCAGCGCCCACATCAAACCGAAAGTAACGACAATTAAAAGAAACAAACCGACGCCGAAATAAATAATTCCGCGCAGCCCGATGAGATTCTGCTCATACGGCTTGTCATAATCAACAAAAGATTTTTCGTGCTTTGTACTTCCCATAATTTTTTCAATTACGAATTACGAATTTCAAATTACGAATTAGTTTGAATATTTTTTTAATTCGTAATTCGCAATTTGAAATTCGTAATTGTCAATGTCCTTTTCCGTGTTCGATAGCGTTCTCCAAAAACGGGTCTTTAATCGGAACGAGCGGAAGCTTTGCCAGCTCGCCAAAGAAAATCCACAGCCAGATTCCGCCGACCGCGAGCGGTCCGAGTAGATACAATATCCAGAAAGCGTTGAAATGCAATTCGTGACCGGTGGTCGTCGAAGGACTCGGCGCGATGTGATAAAACACGTCAACAATACGCAAGACCAGAATAAAGCCCGCCATTATCGCCAGGTATTTGGCGTTGCGCTTAATGTCGCGCGAGAGCAGAACGAGATACGGAAACGCGAAATGGAACAGAATCAAAATCAATCCGACCCAGCCCCAGCCGTCTTTCATGCGCGCCAGAAACCAGACCGTTTCTTCCGGTATATTTCCCGACCAGATAATCAAAAACTGCGAGAAATTAAAGTATGCCCAAACCATCACGAGCGCGAGCATCAATTTGCCGATGTCGTGAAAATGGCGCTTGCCGAGGATTCGGTTCATCGGCGCTTTGTCAGAAAGATAAGCTAAGATAACAACCGAAAACGAGAAACAACTCAAAGCCCAGCCCGCGACATAAAGGAAACCCCAGATGGTCGAAAACCAGTGCGGGTCGAGCGTCATCGTCCAGTCGATGGTCGCAAAGCTGACGACGAGCACGTAGATGACCAGCGAAGGACCCGAAAAAGCGGTCGCCGCGCCGAGCCATTTTGCGGATTCTTCGTAATCCGCCGATTTGTCCTGATTTGCCGACCACCGGTTGAGCATCGTCTGCATGATAGTCCAGATAACAAAGTAAACGATGCCTCTGACAACAAATCCGCCCCACGTCAGATACCAGCCGCGATGCATAACGACGTCGTCCCCCTGCTCGTGCAGGTGATACCATTCGTACAGGTAAGGAACGCCGGCGGCAATCGGTATAAAGAGTGCCAGCAGGTACGGAATCGTTCGCGAACAGGCTTCGACCACGCGGCGGATAACAACGCCCCACGCGCCGCCCGTCAAATACTGAAGATGCAGAATACCAAGCCCGCCGACGCCCAAACTGCACGCGAACATAAAGCCGAGCAGCCAGGCGCGGAGCACGATTTCTCTTTCTTCCTTAAAAAGCACGGCGACGGCTGCCATTACCAGCGTACAAATTCCGCCGACGCCGATTGCCAAACTACGCCAACGACTAATTTCCGCCGGAGCCAGATATTCGGAATTGTTTTCCATTATCGTCTTCCTCCTGCTGTGGTCGGGCTTGGCGATGTTGCGGCGCGCGGCGTCTGTGCCGGTTGTGTTGTCGTGTTCGTATTACTATTCGTCATTGTTGAAGGCTTCGTTTCGCCGGTCGGATTCTGGCTGATTTGCAATGCGCGGATATAAGCGACGATTGCCCATCGGTCGGCGACCGGAACCTGTGAAGCGTAACTGTTCATCTTGCCCTGACCGTTCGTGATAACGTCGAAGAAATGTCCGACGGGCGCGTTCCTGAGGCGGTCGTCGTTGTAGGTCGGCGGTTTTGAAAATCCGCGCCGGACAATCATTCCGTCGCCGTTGCCGGTCGGACCGTGACAGACGATACAAAAAACCTTGTAACGCTGCTCGCCGCGGTCAACCAATTCTTTCGTCACCGGCACGGGAAACTCGTCAATGTCATTCGGGAAGCTCGCAATCAAAGTATTTCCGGCTTCGTCCTTGACGGTCTGCACCGCCGCGTTCGGGTCGACGACGTCTTTTTTGCCCGTGTAGAGCGCTTTGTCCGAACGGAGCTGCCCGCGCGGAATCGTGCCCTGCGGCAAATCGCGCGAAGCCCGTTTGTCGGCAAAGAAATCACTTTGCTTGTACGCCTTATAACGCGGCTGGTCCTGCATATCGTAGCGACAGCCGGCGGTTATCGCGATTAAACTTAAAATTGCCGTCCACAGCAGTTTACTCTTCAACATCGAAAACCTCCTGCGGATTCAAACTTTCCATAAACGCTCTCGTTTCCTCGTAATCGTATTTTTCGTCCTTCGCTTCAATTATCAGAAAAAACTTTTCGCGCGTCGCTAAGGCAAAACGCTCGACATTGAAAACCGGATGATAGGGCGAGGGCAGACCGTTCAGAAGAAGCATCCCGAAAACCGCGACGAACGCCGCAAACAAAATCGTCATCTCGTAGGCGGGCGGAATAAACGCCGGCAGAGAAAAATGCGGGCGCCCGCCGACGATAATCGGATATTCGAAAACGTGCGTAAACCATTGCAGCCCGAGTCCGCTTAGCAGACCCACAATTCCGCCGCCGAAAACCAGATACGGCAGAATACTGCGCCGGATGCCGAGTGCTTCATCAATCTCGTGAAGCGGAAACGGCGAAAAAGCATCGGTTTTCTTGTAGCCTGCGTCGCGCACCTGTCGCGCCGCGTCAACCAATTCGGTCGGCGTGTCAAATTCCGCCATCAAACCGTAAATTTTCTTATCCATAACAATTAAGCTCTACGTTGTTTGCAGTCGCCGCTCGGCTGGCAGACAGCCTGACATGGGTGAGATGTCAAAAGCCAAATGCGGGCAAAACCGCGACCGCAAACAACCTTTTAAGAAACTTTGTTTTTCCCTTTATCAATATGTTCTCTTTCGACTTCGTTGACCATTTCCTCGAAATCCTGCGAATGCCCGTGCACGTTCGCGTCCGGCAAAAGCGTGCGGACCTCGAAAATCGAGATAATCGGCAGGAATCGAACGAACAGGTAAATCAGCGTAAAGAAGAACCCGAGCGTGCCGAGAAACATCGACAAGTCGAACTTCGTCGGACTGTACATCGCCCACGACGACGGCAAAAAGTCGCGGTGCAGGCTGGTCACGATAATCACGAAACGCTCCAGCCACATACCGATGCTGACAATAATCGAAATCGCGAACAGCCAGAATTCGCTTTCGCGAAAGCGCTTGAACCAGAGCAGCTGAATCGACATTCCGTTACAGAAAATCAGGAACCAGTAAAACATCCAGTACGGTCCGTTCCAGATACGGTTTTTAATCATAAAAACTTCGTACTGCGCGCCCGAATACCAGCCGAAAAACGCTTCCATCGCGTAGCCGTAAACGACAATCAAACCGGTCGCAAGCATGACCTTGCCCATATAAACAAGGTGCGTGTGCGTGATGAAATCCTGCATCCGGTACCAGTGGCGAAGCGGAATACAAAGAATCAAAACCATCGCGAATCCGGCAAAAATCGCCCCGGCGACGAAATACGGCGGAAAGATGGTCGCGTGCCAGCCCGGAAGCTGCGCCACCGAGAAGTCGAACGAAACGATCGAGTGAACCGAAAGCACGAGCGGCGTCGAAATCCCGGCGAGCAAAAGGTACGCAATCTCGTACCGGTGCCAGTGCCGTGCGGACCCGCGCCAACCCCACGAAAGCGCCGCGTAAACAAAGCGAAAATAAGGATTCTTCGCTCTATCGCGCAAGGTTGCAAGGTCAGGAATCAAGCCGACGTACCAGAAAAGCGCCGAGACGGTCGCGTAGGTCGAAACCGCGAAAACGTCCCACATCAGAGGGCTTCGGAAATTCTGCCACATGCCCATCGTGTTCGGATACGGCAGCATCCAGTAGGCAAGCCACGGGCGCCCCGTATGGAGCAGCGGAAACATGCCCGCGCAGGCGACCGCAAACAGCGTCATCGCCTCGGCAAAACGGTTGATTGACGTGCGCCATTTCTGGTTAAGCAGTAACAAAATCGCCGAAATGAGCGTTCCCGCGTGCCCGATACCAATCCACCAGACAAAGTTGATAATATCGAACGCCCAGCCGACCGGCTGATTGTTTCCCCAGATTCCGATGCCCTTGTAGACGAGATAACAAATCGTCATCAGGAGCACCTGCGCAATCATAAACGCGATGCCGAATCCGATAAACCAATGAAACGGCGTCTTTTTCTTGAGCGTCACGTCGGAGATTTTGTCCGTAACGGTCGAAAAAGTATGCTCGCCTTCCACCATCGGCGGGTAAATTTTTCTTTGAATATCCTTGATGTCTTGCATAGCTCTCTATTCGAGTTCAGCGTTTAGAGTTCCGTGTCCGGAGTTTCAAAGCGTTTTTTACTCAAAACTCCGCCCCCTGGAACTCGGAACTAATTAATAACCACCCGTTTTTTCTTTCGGGTCAATCGGTTTATATTCCCTGTTATCCGGCATTTCCTTGTTCTGGTTTTTCAAACTCGCAAGGTAAGTCGTGCGCGGCTGCGTGTTGAGTTCATTGAGCACGACATAGTTGCGGCGGTCTTCCTTGAGCTGGGAAACCTTCGCCTCACGGTCGTTCAAATCGCCGAAGATAATCGCATCGGTCGGACAAGCCGCCTGACAAGCCGTTATAACTTCACCGTCTCTGACCTTTCGATTGTCTTTCTGCGCTTCGATACGCGCCGATGCGATGCGCTGCGTGCAGTAGGTGCATTTTTCCATGACACCGCGTGAGCGAATCGAAACTTCCGGGTTGCGCATCAATTTGTACTGCGGCGTATTCCAATCCTGATAAAGCAGGAAGTTAAACCTTCTGACTTTGTACGGGCAGTTGTTCGAGCAGTAACGCGTTCCGATACAGCGGTTGTAAACCATATCGTTCAAGCCTTCGGCGCTGTGAACCGTCGCGTGAACCGGGCAGACGACCTCGCACGGCGCTTGCTCGCACTGCTGGCAGAGCATCGGCTGGAAGTGTGGTCCGGCAGGGTTGTCCACACTGCCCGAATAATAAGTGTCGATTCTGAGCCAGTGCATTTCGCGGCTGCGCTCGATCTGTTCCTTGCCGACGACCGGAATGTTATTTTCCGACTGGCACGCAATCACGCAGGCATTGCAGCCGACGCAGTTGTTCATGTCGATGGTCATGCCCCATCGATGATTCTGGTTATAGAGCGTCTGGAAATCTTCGGGACGATACATCGTTTTGTCGTATTCGTCTTCCTGCTCGTCCGCCTTTTCGTATTTTTCCAAATCGGCAATATCGCGCACGCGCAAGATGTCGCGTCCTTCCATATTGAAGTGAATCTGCGTCGAAGCAATATTGGTCGAATCGCCGGTTTTGTCGAGCGTGCCCGTGCCGTACATGGCATCGGAGCGCAGGACTTCGTAAGCGTTATAACCCAAATCGTTGCCGACCTGACCGGCGCGCGTCCGCCCGTAGCCGAGGAACAGCGTCACCACGCCGTCGGGCTGACCGGGCTGAATCCAGACCGGAACGGGTTTCGAGATTTCGCCGCCCTGATATTTGACTTTCACCAAATCCGCGAACTGGTTGCCGCCGCGCGTGTTGATAAAACTCGTGCCCTGCGCGCCGCCTGTAAATTCTTCCGCCTCGTTCGAAGTGTTCAAGCCTAAATCGCGCGCCGTTTTCGGACTGACGAGCGCGACGTTTTCCCACGTAATTTTGTTCAGCGGTTTCGGCAATTCCTGAAGCCACGCGTTATTCGCAAAGCGACCGTCGTAAACGTTCGGGTCGGGCAGAATCGAGATTTCCAATGTTCCGCCGCTTGCCGGCGCCGTAGTAGTAGTGACGGGCTGCGTCAAAAACGCGGCGTTGACCGAAACCGTTTTCGGCTTGGCGGCTGAATTCGGAACGAACCCGTCGTGCACGACCTTTTTCCAGTTGTCTTCAAAGGTTTTCGCCGTCGCCGTTGTCGCATTTGTCGTCGCCTGACCGGTCGTCTGCACGATGGTCGGCGGAATTGGCGACGCTGCCGGCGCGAGATTCGTGCGCTGCTGATTCGTCGCGCTCGTCTGACCATTATTGACGGCGGCGGACGGCGTCGCTGCCGGACTCGGCGCGGTTTGCGTTTCGGTACGCTGCTGCGATTGTCCTTCGGTCTGCTGCTCGGTTCGCTGCGCCGTCTGCTGTCCGTTATTCTGCGAACCTTCGCGATTGCCGGTCGTCGGCGGCGTCACGGCAGGCGCGACCGTCATATTAATCGGCTGACTCTGCCAGAACCCGCGAACGATGTCGTAATCTTTCTTGTCGTAATTTTCCTGGAAGAAAAGCTGCACGACTTCGTGCGCGTTGCGGCTGTCGTAAAGCGGCGCAATCAGCGGCTGGATAATCGAAACCGTGCCGTCGAAGGCGCGCGCGTCGCTCCACGATTCGAGATAATGTTTTTCCGAAACGTGCCAGTGACAAAGCTCGCCCGTTTCGTCCACCTGCTGCCCGAGATGCACGCGAAGCGGAACCTTCTTCAGCCGGTCGGCGTCCAATTTCAAATCGACGGGCGTATTGTAGACCGGGTTTCCGCCGAGGATAACGAGCAATTTCACCGCGCCGGCGTCAATGTCCTGTACAAGCGCGCGAAGCTGTTCGGTCTGCGTCACGTCGGCGTTTGCAACGAGCGGGTCGGTATAAATCACGGTTGTTCCGACATTGCCGAGCGCTTGATTCATCGCGTGTGCAAGCGCATGAACGACCGGCGGCTGATTGTCGCCCGCGACGACGATTGAACGCCCGCGATGCGCCTGTAAATCCTTCGCCATCGCGGCAATCCAGTTGGCGTTTTCGCCGTAACTCGAAGCCGCGCCCGAAACGCCGAGCGCCGTCGCGACGGCTTTGGCAACTTCGGTCATCTGGCTCGGTTTGACCGGCAGACGGTGGTCGGCTTTCGCGCCCGTTAAAGATAAAGTCGTTTCAATCGCGTAGAGCCGGTTGAGTTCTTCCTTACCGTTCGTATACTGCCGGAGTTTTGTGTAATCCTTCATGTATCGAACGTTAAAGTCCGAGAAAATGTCTTTGTCGAGCGTTAAAACGCGGTCTGCCTGGTCGAATTTATAAACCGTATTGACGGCTGAACCGAAAGCCATCCTCGCGCCGGCGGTCGCCGCGTCCTTATTAACCGGCTCGTACTGGTACCATTTCGCGCCCGGCAATTCACGCGCGATTTGCTGAAACTGCGCGATTAATGTCGGCGAGCTAACGGTTTCGCTCAAAAATCTGATACCCGCGCCGCCGCCCGCGCGATTTTCTTCAACCGCCGCCCGCAACGCGGTCATAAACGCCTGCCATGTCGAAGGCGCGCCGCGGTAGGTAATTTCTTTTGAACGGTCCGGGTCGTAGAGATTCAAAAGGCTCGCCTGCGCGCGAACGTCCGTCGCGCCGAGACTTCCCGGATGTTCGGGATTGCCTTCGATTTTCGTCGGGCGTCCTTCGTTCGATTTCGCCAACAGCCCGGTTGCAATTCCGTTTAAGGTCATCGCCGTCGCGAAAAACAAAGGCTTTCCGGGAATAATATCTTCCGGCTGGCTGACGTATGGAACGATTTTTTCGGACGGCTGAATGACGCAGCCCGAAAGTCCGGCGAGCGCGAGGGAAGCGCCCATCACCTTGACAAAATTACGACGGCTCAAAGAATTGTCCCACGTGTCGGCGTGTTCGGGATGCTCGTATTTAACGTAATCCGCAAACTCCGGCGTGTCGACATATTCCTCGATGCTGCGCCAATAATCTTTTCCGTGCTTTCCGAGAATTTTTTCTCGCAATAATGCAAAGTTCGTTTGACTATCTTTGCTCGGCATTTTTTTCCTCAAAAATTAAATTACTTTCTAAACTTTCAAAAATCCGCCACCTTTACTGCTCAGACCCGCTTTTCGCTCTAGCGGTGGCAGGTCGAGCAGCTCGTCAGCATTTCCTTGCTCCGGAGCTTGCTGATTTTTTCCTTGACTTCCTGTTCCTGCTCGGGCGTGATTTCGTCCGAATTCCACGCGGTGTTGAAAATTTCGGATGACGGGCGAATATTCGGCTCCGGATTGCGGTGACATGAAATGCACCATTCCATCTGTAAAGTATTTGCCTGGTAAACCGCCGGCATATCGGCAACGTCGCCGTGGCACGACGCGCAGCCGACGCCTTTGGCAATATGAATGCTGTGGTTGAAATAGGCGTATTCCGGCAGATCGTGGACGCGTTCCCATTCAATCGGTTTATTATCGCGGAAGCTTGCACGGACGGGTTCTAAGTAAGGGCTGTCCGACCAGATTTGGCTGTGGCAGTTCATACAGGTCTGCGTCGGCGGTATCCCGGCGGACGACGAGGTTTCGACCGAAGTATGACAATAACGGCAATCGATGCCGTCGTCGCCGACATGGTGTTTGTGACTGAATTGGACGGGCTGCTGGCGTTCCAAAAACTTGTTTGTTAAATACGAAGAACGCGCAATCTGTGTATAGGCATAGCCTGCGACACCCGCTAAAACGATTACTACAGCGATGCTCGCCTTAGCAATATTATTTGCTCCGCGATGAAATATCTGTGCCATCTTGTTTTGTCCGAAAACTCTAAAAGTTATAGTTCGACCACGTACCCCGATGTTTCGTAAGAAGGGATTACGAGCCGAAATTATTTTTACTTCTATTTAAGAACCGCTAACCAACTGCTTATCTTGATTTTTGCAAAATCTGGAAAATTCCGCAAATACCGCAATCAAGATACTTCAAATTATAAAAATTATGTTTTTTCGCCCCGTTTGTGCAAGTTTTCACTAAATAAGTTTTGCTGATAAGACTGATTACTTTTGCTGTTTTCCTAAAATTACTGCAAGTTTTTTGACAGCAGCGCGACGCCCGCCGCAGTTGCGGTTTCGCCAAGCTCGCCGGCGACAATCTGCGTCGTCTGGAAAGACGGTTTGAACGACATCAGGCGCGCGCGTTCGATAATCGCGTCGAGCACCACGTCTTCCGCCTGCATCACTTCACCGCCGACGACGATTTTATCGACGTTCAGCAGGTTGATGACGCCCGCAATCGCGGTGCCGACGTAGCGACCGGTGCGCTCTAACATAAGGTGCGCGAAATCATCGCCTTCGCGGGCTTCGCGCACGACGTCTGCAACCGTGATTTCCGCGCCCGGCAAGCCGCGCAAAGATGATGTATTGTCCTGCTGAAAACGGCTTCGCGTGCGGCGTATAATATTCGTCGCCGAAGCGACTTCTTCGAGGCGCGTGCCTTCTTCGTCAATCGCCAAATATCCGAATTCGCCCGCAAAACCGCCCGCGCCGTGCCAGACTTTGTTGTCGAAAATAAACGCGCCGCCGACGCCCGCGCCCAGCGTGACGTAAAACATACTGCGGCTGCCGCGTCCGGCGCCGAGCAAATATTCGCCGTAGGCGGCGGCGTTGGCGTCGTTCTCGATGAGGATTTTTAATTTGGTGATTTTTTCAAGCTCGGTGACGAGGTCAACGTCCTGGTGTTCGGGAAACGCGGCGGAATAAGCGACGCGGCGCGTATCGCGGCTGATAAGCCCGGGAATCGTAATCCCGATATGGTCGAAATCGCCGTATTTAACCAGCAGCTCGCGGATAAAGGAAACGAGCTGCGGCGCGGTATCGTCGCCGCGAATCATCGTCTTGGAATAAGAATCGATGATATTTCCGCCTGTATCCAGACAAACCGACTTAAAAGCGGAAGTCGTAACTTCCACACCGACCGCTTTTTGCGTTTGAAGAACCGCTTCACTCATGATAAAAACTTCCTGTTTACACGACTTTAAGGCTAGAAACTAACGCGATTTTAGACAGTTGCCGCGCGAGTGTCAACCGCTGATTAGAATAATAAATTCAATTGCTTAAAACTTAAATCGTTTGACTCAAAGGCTTTCGGAAAGTTACTCTTTGATTGTCCGCTAAATCGGGTTTTGCCGTTTTTTTATGGAACACCTTGCGCAACTCATCGCCGATTACGGCATCTACGCGGTTTTCGCGCTTTGCACCGTCGAGGGCGATATTACACTGCTGATGTCGGGCGCGATGGCACACAGCGAATTCTTTGGAAAATACAGTTTTTTTAAGGTTTTTCTTGCCGGAACACTGGGCGGAATGGTCGGCGACAGCTGCGGTTACTGGATTGGACGACTTTTTCACGAAAAGGCGAAAGATTATCGGATGTACCAGATGACGCAGCCGCGCGTCGAACGCCTGATTGAAAAATTCGGCGGCTTTGCCATCATCATTTCCAAATATATCTACGGCATCCGGTCGGCGATGTGTCTTTTTTACGGCATCGCCAAAATGCCTTTCCCGCGTTTCGTGATGCTCGACGCGATAAGCTGCGGCACGTGGGTTTTGATTCTCTCGGGCTTGGGCTATTTTTTCAGCGGTGCGATTACGAGCCTTTTAGGCGATTTCCAGAAAGCCGGCATCGCGCTTTTCTTTATCCTTTTGTTCGGCATCATCGTTTTTTACGTTATTGAAAGATACTGGCTGTCGGAAAAAGTCGAAGAAGTCGCGCCCGAAACAATCAACCGAATCGAGGAAAAAATTCACGTTATCGAAGACGCCGCGCAGGAAAAACTTCATAATATCGGCGAGCGACTGCATCTGACAACGCCGCCGAACCGGGACGAAAAAGAGCCGGAAGAACAAAAAGAATCGTCGCGGGCAGCAAAAAGTTAGCACGGCGACTGTTAAATTTCCTACAACTTACGGTAATATATTTCGTTTTGTGAGATTAAAAATCCCGATAGAAAATTAACAAAATTAAGAGGAAAATAGTTTAGTGATAATCGAATCATCGGCTCCGACCAGAGTTGACCTGGCAGGCGGGACAATCGACATTCCGCCCCTTTTCTTATTTCACGAGGGCGCGGCGACCGTCAATTTCGCCGTCGATTTGATGGCGCGCTGCCGCATCGAAACGCGGGCGGACGATAAAATCCTGCTCGAATCCGTTGACCGCGGCGTTTCGTTTGAAACGACGTTGGACAAATTTCACGAGCTGAAAAACGAGCCGCGGCTCGAACTGCTTTCAAAGCTCGTCTATTTTT
>DASWRC010000130.1:0-14464 GCA_036403375.1 Pyrinomonadaceae bacterium | reverse complement strand
CAATCGATTTCGGACGCGGCACGTTAAATTCTTTTTCATCAAAACGTCCGCCGCCCTGACGGTTTTCAAAGGTTTTGTCGCCTTTTTTACCGCTCGAACGTCCCTGCTTGCGGCGATTATCCGAAGGCGGCGTGTAAACCGTCATCGGCGTCGCGCTTTCGCCCTGCGTGCCGCGAAACTCGGGTTTGCCGCGTCCCGCCATTCCGGGGCGATTATCGACGCGTCGACCGTCGCGGCGTCCGCGCTCGCTTTCGCGCTGGCGTTCCTGTTCTTTTTTATGCTCGTCGCTGAGCTTGCCGGTTTTGGTCGGAGTCGCCGGAACAAGCCGGTCGCCGACTTTTATGCCTTTATCGAGCGCGCCTTGTCTCAGCGTAAGCTGCTTAACATTCGTTCCCGGCGTGAAAATTTTCGGACCCGTCGGTTTCGGTTCGACTCTCTCGATAACCGGCGGTGCGATTTCTTCTTCTTCTTCTTCTACTTCTGCTGCTGCTTTGACTTCCTCGACGACCAGCGGCGGCGCGGTTTCTTCGACTTCCGTGATTTCTTCCGGTACTTCGATAACCGCTTCCGCCGGCGCGAATTCTTCGGCAGCCAACACCGGCGCCGGTTCTTCCTCGACGATTTCCGGCTCTTCGACCCGCGGTCTTAAAACTTTCGGCGTCAGAACCTTGATTTTATTCGCTTCGGGCTTCGAAGCTTCGTCCGCCTGCGGCACGAAAATTTCTCCGACTTCCTCCGCTTCGGACGCAGAAACGAAAACCGGCTCGGCAGTTTCATGAATTGCCGGGTCTTCGCCGTGCGGCGAATCTGAAGTTTTTTTCTTGATTACTTTGATTAGACGTTTCGGCGCAGCTTCGATTTTCGGGAAATACTTGTTGCGAATTTTCTCGGCAAGCTCTTTAGAAACGGAATTTGAAGGTACATCGACATCAGCACCTTCGCGCCGCAGCTCTTCGATGATGCGCTTGGTGTCTTGCTTTACCTCTCTTGCAAGGTCGTAAACCCTAACTTTGTTGCCAATTACGGACATAATTTATTTTATATTCAATTTAGACGGATATCTGTCATCCGCCCGACTAAAAACAACTGATAAATCAGAACCGTAAAACGCCAGCAAACCGTTAGAATTACTTCATATCGCCAATGCTCCTTGTTCTGACCTTTGTATTCATTCAAACCTGCCTATGCCTGTTCTTCCTCAGCATTTTCCGTTTCCGAATTTTCGGCAGCTTCATCCGATTCTTCATCGGGTTTTTCGGTGCTGGCGGCAACTACCGCCGCCGCGGCACCGATAATTCTTTCGGCTTCATCGAGACTGACGTCGAGAGTGTCAACCAAATCGTCAATCGACGTTTCGGCTAAAGCCTGCACGGAATCAATTCCTTTACTCTTCAATTCAGCAGCCTGCGCGGCGGACACGCCTTCCAAATCCGAAAGCGGAACCGCTTCGCCCGACGCAATCATCTTGCCCATCTGCTGAGCAATTTCTTTCTTGATAACGTCTTCGCTGATGATGTTGATGTCCCAGCCGACCAGCCGCGTGGCGAGCCGGACGTTTTGTCCTTTTTTACCGATTGCCAGTGAAAGCTGGTCTTCGGTGACGATGACTTCCATCACGCGGCGGTTAATATCGACGATGCGCACCTGGCTGACTTTTGCCGGGCTGAGAGCGTTTGCCGCAAACACGGACGGTTCTTCCGACCATTCGATGATGTCGATTTTTTCGCCGCGCAGCTCCTTGATAATCGACTGCACGCGCGAACCTTTCATCCCGACGCACGCACCGACCGGGTCAACGTCTTTTTCGTTCGACGCGACGGCGATTTTCGCACGGTCGCCCGGTTCGCGAACCGCCGATTTGATAACCACCGTATCGTCGTAAATTTCGGGAACTTCCATTTCAAACAAGCGCTTGAGAAGCTCGGAAGAAGTTCGCGAGCAAATAATCTGCTGTCCTTTCAAATCCTTTGAAACATCAACAATCACCACGCGAACGCGCTCGCCCTGCGCCCAGTTTTCGCTCCGAACCTGTTCTTTTTTCGGCAGAACCGCTTCCAGGTTATTGCCCAAATCGACAATCATATCGCCGCGCTCGAAACGTTTGACCATCCCGTTTATGAGCTCGCCTTTCCGGTCGATATATTCGTCATAAACTTTTTCGCGGACGGCTTCGCGCACTTTCTGCACGAGAATCTGTTTCGCCGTCTGCGCCGCGATGCGTCCCAATTCTTCGGTCGGCAGCGGAATCAAAAGCACGTCGCCAAGCTCGATTTCATCATCACCGGTTAGTTCGACCGCCTCGTCGAGCGAAAGCTCGACCGACGAATTTTCGACTTCCTGGACAACGGTCTTCTGCGCCGAAATTTCGACGATTCCTTCTTCGTCGTTCCAATCAACTTCGATGCCTTCGCCCGTTTTATCGTAACTTCTAAACTGCTTGCGCGCCGCGGCTTTGACCGCGTCCTTCATCGCCTCGATAATCAAATTCCGGTCAAGCCCGTGTTCAGTGCACAATGCTTCGATATTCTGTCCGATGGTTGATGTCATACTTTTTAGAGTAGCGGGTGATGAGCGGCGAGTGGCGAGATTTTTCTATCTCTCAACTCTCGACTCTTCACTCTCAACTATTTCTTACCCTTTAACTCTGCTTCTAAATCAAACTCCAAATTGGCTTTCGCAACCGTGTCGTGAGGAAAGCTGACTTCCCCGTTTGTCCGGTCGTCAAAGAAAATTTCTTCGCCTTCGACTCTTGTAATACGCCCGCGAAAATGTTTCTGCCCGTTAATCGGCGCTTTGGTTTTCACTTTTGCGAGACTTCCCGCAAATTTTTCAAAATCCTTCAAATTGTAAAGCTCGCGCTCCAGTCCGGGCGACGAAACTTCGAGGATATATTCCGTGTGAATCAAATCTTCGACGTCCAGTAAATCGCCGAGCGCGCGGCTCACCTTTGAGCAATCTTCAATCGTGACGCCTTCCGGTTTATCAATAAAAACGCGTAATGCCCGCGATTTTCCGGTTCCTTTTTCTTCGACGTGAACGAGTTCGACGCCGGCTTCCACGGCAACTTTCAATGCCATTTCGTGGATTCTCTCACTGACAATCGGTTTGCTCATAAACAATACGTACGCAAAATAAAAAGTGGGCGCGAAACCCACCTGACACGCCCCTACGCATCGCAGGAAACGAATATCTTACACGAAACGCCGAGCAGTTGGCAAGCGAAATCAGTTAGACGCTCGACTTTAGTTTTTGGATGGCTGAATTTATCTCATTGAGTTTTTTTTCCGCCTTTGAGATATTTTCTTTAGATACGTCGTTTGCAAGCTCTTCGAGAAAGTTCATCAGCTCGCGCGTCTCGGAAATCGTACGGGTGACTTCCCTTTTTAAGACTTGTGAATCTTCACCGCCGCCGACTTTTGATTTTTTAGCTTCGGTCACGCCCCAATGCGTGATTTTTACCGAATCGACGCGCGCGGTTTCCGTAATCCAGCTTTGTCCGCTCAGGTGCTCCTTGATTTGCGGGTAACTCGGAAGATAGCCTTCCCTTTTGACCAGTTCCTTTAAATCGACCGTCTCGGATTCACGCCCGCCGGTTACGTCAAAAAGTTTGACTAAAACTTTGTGGTAAACGTCCATAAATTTTTGGTTTCAAGTTCAAGGTTTCAAGTTTCAAGTTCTAACTTCGGCTTAAATTTTATGTTTTATTTGAAATATTGCAAATAAAAAAAAGAAAAACCGTAAACCTGATCCCGTAAAACCTAGTCAAACGCAATCCGCGCCGCGCCCAATAACCCGGCGTCGTCGCCCAATTCGGCGCGCACCAGCTTGGCGCGCATTCCGGGTTCAAAAAATGCACGGCTGCGAATCTGGTCTTCGACGTGATGAATAAACAAATCCCAACCGGCTGCCGCGCCGCCGCCGATGACGATAACTTCCGGGTTCATAATATTTATCAAATCGACCAGCGAGATTCCGAGGTAAAAGCCCATCAGGCGGAAAACTTCCAGCGCGAGCTCGTCGCCCTGTTTTCCCGCTTCGTAAATATCCGCCGAGGTGAGACGGGGTTTATTGACCAATTCCGATTTCGGATAGAGCGATTCTTTTTCGCGCGTCAGGCGGACGATTGCCGTCGCGGAAGAATACTGCTCGACGCAACCGCGCGCTCCGCAGCCGCACGGCTCGCCGAACGGTTCGACGCAGATATGACCGATTTCGCCCGCCGTGCCGTCGATGCCGCGCAAGACGGTTTCGTTGATGATAATTCCGCCGCCGACGCCTGTTCCCAATGTGACCATTATCGAATTCTTACAGCCGCGCGATGCGCCCATCCAGTTTTCGCCGACCGCTGCCGCGTTGGCGTCGTTTTCAATCACGGCTTTAATATTCAGTTCGCTTTCGAGCGCCGCGACCATCCGGAAACCGTCGAGACACGGCACATTCGGCGATTTCATCAGAATCCCTTTCTCGACGCTCACGGTTGCCGGAACTGCCGCCGCGATTGCCTCGATTTCGCCTTCCGCCCTGATGGCTTCGCGGCATTCGTTGGCTTCTTCGACGATTGTCCGGACAATCTCGTCGGCGCGGTCGGACTTCGGCGTTTCGCGCCGTGTGCGATAAAGAATTTTGCCCTGACGGTCAATCGCCGCCATTCGTAAATTTGTTCCGCCTAAATCGCAAGCTAATACGATTTTTTTCATCTCAAAATTTTAAGCTGCCCTGATTTTTATTTTTCAAGATTTGAGATGCCGGTACTGCGTTTGTATCTGCAAGTCTTGTCAATAAATGATTTTATACTTAATTCATAAAAGCAACAAAGGCGTCCGCCAGCCGATCGCGCCAGCTCGTCCAATTATGCCCGGTTTCGCCTATTCGATAAGTCACCGGATAACCTTTCGCGCGCAGCATCACAACAACGCGCCGCGTGTCCTCTGTGCCTTCCATGCTGCCGTCGTCCAGATAAAACCTGAATTTCGTTTGATTCGCGTCGAGCTTCGACAATTCTTTGACGACCCGCTCGTTATCAACCCAGAAGGACGAGCTCTGCCCGCCGATGCGCGAAAAAACTTCCGGGTATTTCAGTCCGACCCAGATGCTCGTAATACCGCCCAGGGAGGCGCCGATAATTCCGCGCCCGTCGCGGCTTTTAATGGTGTTGTATTTCGCGTCGATTGCCGGAACGACTTCCGTCGCCGCAAATCGCGCGTAATCGTCCGACGCCCAATATTCTTTCATGCGGTCTTTCGGGTCGAGAAAGACCATGATGAAAGGCTTGATTTTACGCGCTTTTACGAGATTCTGTTGAATGTGAACCGCCTCGGCGCGTTTAACGTAATCTGACCCATCCTGGAAATATAACGCCGGGCACGATGTTTTCACACACTCGCCCGGATTATAAACTTGCATCAATCGAGTCCCGTTAAAAACTTCCGTCCTGAAGTCGATGTTATCCAAAAAGACGTCTTCGCCTTTAATCCAGTCGCTCGTTTTATACCCGGGCATCGTCAGAACCGAATTTTCGCCGCCGACGCCGTTGTCCAGTTTATTCGGATTTGCTTCGTCCGTCAGCCATTTTCCGTCAACGACGATTTTGTATTCGGCGCGCGCGGTCGGCGCTAAATCGAGCGCGACGGCGTGCAGGTTTTCGCCGACTTTCTGCATGTAAATTCGCGGATTCCAGCCCGTCATATCGCCCGCGACCATTACATTCCGCGCCGCGCCGCGATAAAACAGAATCGCTTTGCCGTTTTCGATGAGCGGGCTCGTTTTCGCGTTTTTGAGTTTTTCGATTGTTTCGGCGGAAAACTGCGGCGGTTCGAGTTTATCGGCGGCGCGCACTTTTACCCTTTCAAAAGCCGTCGCGCCGTCCGGCATTTCAATGGCGATAATACCGGTTTCTTCCGTTTCGGGCGCAACGATATCAAGCGAAAACTTGCCGTTTTCATCAACCGGAACGAGCTTTGTCACGCCCTGAAAAGAAGCCGCGACTTTCGTATTTTTAACGGCTTGCCGCGTAAAGCTGAATTTTTCGCCAGCCTTAACGGGTAAAATCGCCGTTTCGTCCATTCCGCCGAAATTGCTCGCCTGACCGGGAATCCCGTTGCGGTAGCGTTCGTAAACAATATCGGGCGTGTCCAGATTTCTGCCAGCCTTTAAATTAACGGCAAGGCGAATAAACTGCGCCATCGACCACGCGAGCGGCGTTGCCGAACCCGTGTTTTCGCCGAATTTCAGTTCGGGAACAAACTGCTTATCGGCGTTCGGCGTTTCCTTTCTATCCCAAATTTGTTCGGGAATCATCAAGCCTTCGTTGGCAAAACCGAGTATCGCGTTCAGGCGAGCAGTAACTTTTTGTTCGTAATCATTGATAAGTTTGGATTTTTCACTACCTTTATTAGAAGTCGCTTTTTCGTTGCCCTGGCGAATTGTATCGTTAAAAACTTTGAGCAGGATTTCACCAAGAACCGCCAGCTCATACTGCCCTCGTTCGCCCGAAAGCAGCGCCCAAAGCCTGCCTTTGCCCGTGTATTTGCCGTCGAAATTCCAGCGCCGCCCGTCGTCCATTTCGCCGTAGCCGTCATGGTTGTAACGGTAAAATGCGTCGCCGTTCGGTGTATTAACGCGGATTACTTCGTCAACGACCTTCAACGATTTGGCTACGAGCGGGTCGTCCGCCGGTTTGATTCCGAGCCGCACGAGTTCGAGAAATCCGGCGTCGACAATCTCGTTTTCAATAAAAGTTCCCGCGCCGTTATTCAAAACCGTTTTTTCGAGCGCGTCGGGCTTGCCGTTTTCCGTCAGGCGAACATAATAATTGCCGTCGCCGTATCTGCCGTTGACGGTCGCCGTCCACATATCGACTTTGCGCGCCCAATCGTCGGCGGTCGCCGTGTAAACGAGCGCCGAGGCTTTATCGCCGTTTTTTCGGGCGATTTCCGCCGCGCAAATGAGACCGGCAATCTCCGCCGCAATCGTCGAAGGCGAATAGCCCGACTTTTCTTCCCAGCGTTCCTGCGGCGTTTTCGGTCCGTTTTTAACGAGAAAATCCGCCGCCCGCCTGACGTGATTTTCGTACGTCGCTTTATCGAAACGCTTTAATTGATACGCCAGAATCAGCGGAAACGCGACTTCATCGAGTTGCAGCGAACCCCAGAAAGGCTTGCCGTCGAGAAACGAATTTTGCGGAAAGCTGCCGTCCGGCTTCTGCTGCACATTAAAAACAAAATCGAGCGCGCGGTTTGCCGCCTCGCGGTCGCCGAGCGCCATGTAAGCGGTCGCGACCTGATACAAATCGCGCGACCAGACCAGATGATAACCGCCGATATTATTCTCGTTCGCATTTTCGCCGCCGCCCCACGGAACGGTCAGCGAGGCGATGTTCGCGCCGCGCTTCGTTTTATCTTCGTGCGCCTTGAGAATCATCGCCGCCATATTAAGCTGCGCCTGATATTTCGGGTCAACTTTCGGCAACGTTTTAACGTAAGCCGACCAGCCTTTTACGTAATCATTAAACGGATTTACAAAGCCCTTTCGCAAAGAACTCTGCGCTATCTGCAAGGCTTCGTCGGTTGTTTTCCCGAAACCGAGCGCGACCGTAAAAATTCCCAGATTTTTTCCATTCGCGCCGACTTTTGCGATTTGAACAACATTACCGTTTTCCGCTCTGGAATACGGCGAAGTTATTTTTCCGTCTTTTCTTAACTGCTCCAAGCCGTCGCTGACCCCGTAGAATCCGTTTGAGATTTCCGTTAGCTCCTTAGTGACCAGCGCCGAACATACGTCGTCGTCTTTTGCGAGCAGCGCTTGTCCTTCATTCCAAGCCGTATCGTGCATTCCGCTGTTTTTAAGCGACGGGTCGAAATAAATATAAAGTGCGAGGTCTTTGTTTTTCGTTTCAAATTGAACGTTGATTAAAACGGTATTCGAAACCGGGTCTGTTACATAATCCTTCGTGATTTTCCATTCACCGCTCTTTGCCGTGTTTACCTGATAAAAACGAAGCGAAGCCAAATCGTCCGGGTTCTGATATCGAAGCGGCGACGATGGAAACAACGCCTTTGGCTTATCCTTATTTTTTAATTGATAATCGTAATATTCGGAGAAATAATCTTTGACCTGATGAATAGCGTCCGTCTGCTCGGTTTCAACTTTTTTCGTCTTCGGATTAACGACGACGAACTGCAAAAGATGGACGTTCGCGACCGTCACGTCCGGGTAATAAACTTCCGTCATTACGCCCTCGGCAAGCGTGAACCAGACTTTTGATTCGAGCGAGGCGGAAGTTCCGACGCCCTGTTTTCCGGCGGTCGCCCACTGCGCATCTTTCCCCGGCGCGCCGGGCGCGAGCGTTTGAGCGAAAGAAGTAAGAAAGAAGATTCCCGCAAAGGCGCAAAGGCGCAAAGGGGCAAAGATTTTTAAGTTAAAACGGCAAAACCTCTTCATAAAATCTCCTTTTCCCTTTTTCCCTTTCTAACTTTTTCCCTTTCTAACTTTTCCGCCCGACCATATCCGCGCCGACCGCCGCGACGAGAATCGTGCCTTTGACGATTTCCTGAACGAAATCGCGAATGTTTAAGAGCGACATTCCGTTATCGAGACTCGCCATAATCAGCGCTCCCAAACACGCGCCGAAGACCGTGCCGCGCCCGCCCATCAAGGAAGCGCCGCCGATAACGCAGGCGGCAATCGCTTCGAGTTCCTTCAAAGTTCCGGCGTCGGGCGTCGCGCTCCCCTGCCGCGCGGTGAAAACGATTGCCGCGATTCCGGTCAAAACGCCGAGCAGCATATAAACTTTCAAAATATTGCGCCGCGTGTCGATGCCCGAGAGCCGCGCGGCGTCCGTATTTCCGCCGATTGCATAAAGATAGCGCCCGAAGGTCGTCGAATTGGTTATAAAAACGCCGAAGATTGCGACGAGCGCAAAAATCAGCACCGCGACCGGCACGCCGCCCGACGAATTGAGCGCGTAGACAAACGCCAGAATCGCAATCACCGGCAAAATGGTTTTCAGCAGCTCGGTCTTGTAATCGGCTTCGCCCAGCCCGTAGTCTTTTTGCGATTTGGCGCGCCGGTAAGCTAAAAAGACAATCGCGGCAATCGCCAGAACGGCTAAAGCCCAGCCCGTCTCAGTCGTCAGCAAGCCTTGCCCGAACGTCTTAAAGGTCGGGTTGGCGACCGAAACCGTCTCGCTTCGTGAAACGCCCTTAATCGCGCCGCGCCATGCCAGCAGTCCGCCGAGCGTGACGATAAACGCCGGAATTTTCCCGTAAGCGACTAACGTGCCGTGAATGATTCCGATGACAATCGGCGTCGCAATCGCCAGCAAAATCGAGGGCAAAAGTCCGTAATTCCAATTCGTCAGCGAAATCGCCGCGACGCCGCCCGCCAGTGCCAGAACCGAGCCGACCGACAAATCAATCTGCCCGGCGACAATCAGCATCAGCATCCCGACCGAAAGAATTCCGGTGACGGACGTTTGCAGCATCAAATTCGACAGATTTCCCGACGAAAGAAACGTGCCGCCGGTCTGCCAGTGAAAAAACAGCCAAATGACAATAAGTGCGCCGAGCATCGTGTAGGCGCGCAAGCTGGAAGTTTCGAGTTTGAAACCTTTCGATCGTTCTTGTCCATCCATAATTTTAAAGTTGTAAAAAATAAAAACGAAACCTTAATGATTTCCGGTCGCCGCCGCCATTACTTTTTCGGGCGTCGCTTCGGTTTTTGAAAATTCGCCCGTCAATCTGCCTTCGTGCAGCACCAGAACGCGGTCGGAAAGCCCCAGAACTTCGGGCAGCTCCGACGAAACCATGACGATTGCCAAGCCTTCTTTGGCGAGCTTGTTGATTTCCGAATAAATCTCCTGCTTCGCGCCGACATCGATGCCGCGCGTCGGTTCGTCGAGAAATAAAACCTTCGGATTCGTCAAAAGCCATTTTCCGAGCACGACTTTTTGCTGGTTTCCGCCCGAAAGCGTGCCGGCAACCGTGACCGGCGAATTTGCTTTGACCTTCAGCGACTGCATCGCTTTGCGCGCCGCCACCGTTTCGCGCGAGCGATGCGTCAGAAACGCGCCCGAGATTTTCTTCAAGCCTGCCAGCGTCATATTGTCGAGAATCGACTGTTCGAGCAGTAAACCGAAACGCTTGCGGTCTTCCGTGACAAATCCGATGCCGTTTTTAATCGCGTCGGACGGCGACCCGATTGAAACCTTTTTGCCTTCGACCGAAACCTCACCCGTCGAGCCGCCCTGCCACGCGCCGAAAATCGACATCAATAATTCGGAGCGTCCGGCGCCCATCAAGCCCGAAATGCCGAGAACTTCGCCCTTTCGTACGCTGAACGAAACATTATCGACCAGCTTTTTGTTTGGATTATCGAGGTCGTAAGCCGTTAAGTTTTTGACCTCCATAGCCGTTTCGCCGAATTCGTGCGAGGTTTGCGGGAAAATATCGCCGACGTCGCGCCCGACCATCAGGGCGATGACTTTGTCCTTCGTCAGGGCGAGCGCGCTTTCGGTGCCGACCGTTCGCCCGTCGCGCAAAACCGTGATGCGGTCGCTCATTGCAAAAACTTCGTCCAGTTTGTGCGAAATGTAAATCATTCCGACGCCGCGTTCCTTCAATTTCCGCAAAATCGTGAACAGCGTTTCGACTTCCGATTCGGTCAAGGCGGCGGTCGGTTCGTCGAGAACGAGAATTTTCGCGTCCTGCGACAGCGCTTTGGCGATTTCGACGAGCTGCTGCTGCCCGATGCCCAAGTTCCCGACCGGCGTGCGCGGGTCAATCGGCAGATGCACATCTTTCAGCAATTTCGCGGCGCGCCGGTAAAGCTCCGACCAATTTATCAACCCGAAATTATTCGGCTCGCGCCCGAGAAAAATATTTTCGGCGACGGTTAATTCCTTCACCAGCGAAAGCTCCTGAAAGATAATCGCGACGCCGGCTTTTTCCGAATCGCGAATCGTTTTGAACTGGCGAACTTCGCCGTCGATGACAATCTCGCCTTCGTAAGTTCCCGAAGGGTATACGCCCGATAAAACTTTCATCAGCGTCGATTTGCCCGCGCCGTTTTCGCCGATGAGCGAGTGAAATTCGCCCTCAAAAAGGTCGAACGTCACGCCGTCCAAAGCCTTCACGCCCGGAAATTCTTTAACGATGGAACGCATTTCAAGAATCGGTTTCATAATCGGTGGTCGGTGGTCGGTGACCGGTCGTCAGTTAAATCAGATTTCTTCTGAGCACCGACCACCGACCACTTTTTTTTACTGCTTGGGTCGCTGGTCAGCCGGGACGTTTTTGTAAACGTCTTCAAACGATGCGTAGCCGTCCTTAATAACGGTCGTCAGCAGATTGTCTTTGTCAACCACCATCACTTCAAGCAAAATTGCGGGGATTTCCTTCTTGAGGACGTCGTTCATAAACGGTTTCGCTTCCGCGAGCGATTCTTTTTTCGCCAGTTTAATCGCCGCTTCGACCGCCGCGTTGGCAAGCGGAATAATCGGTTTATAGACGGTCATCGACTGTTTGCCCTCGGCAATTCTTTGCAGTGCGGCTTTTTCGGCGTCCTGTCCGGTGACGAGAATTTTTCCGGTTAATTGTTTGCTTTCGAGCGCGGAAATCACGCCGCCCGCCATGCCGTCGTTCGAGACGACAAAAGCCGTAATGTTGTCGTTGTTTCGAGTCAAAGCGTTTTCGGCGAATTTCAGAGCTTCCTCGGGTTTCCAGTCAGTAATAAATTGGTCGGCGACGATTTTAATGTCGCCTTTATCAATCGCCGGCTGCAGAACGGCAAGCTGCTCTTTTTTCATAATCACGGCGTTGTTGTCGGTCGAAGCGCCGTAAACCATCACGTAGTTTCCTTTCGGCGCTTTGGCAAGCGCGTATTCGGCAATTTTTCGCCCGATAACCGGAACCTGGTGCGAGATGTAAACGTCGATCTGGTCGGAATTTATCAGGCGGTCGTAGCTGATAACCGGCACGCCCTTTTCCTTCGCCTTTTTAACCATTTCCGCCGCCTGGGTCGCTTCCTGCGGGGCGATAACCAGAACGTTGACGCCGTTGGTCAGCAATTGCTCGACATCGCTCAACTGTTTATCGGCTTTATTGTCGGCAACGGTGATGATGCACTCGACCTGCGCCTTGAGTTCATCGCAATGTTTTTGAAAAGCCGCCTGGTCGCGCTGCCAGCGTTCTTCTTTGACGGTCGCCATCGCGAACCCGATTTTTATTTTGCCGCTCGTCGGAGCCGAATTACCGGTCGTCGTGGTGTTTCCGGTTTGCGGCTGCTGGACGCACGCCGTCATAAAAAATACTGTTAAAAACAATAAGCCTAAAAGTTTTGCACCGATTTTCATCGTGTTTTTTCTCCTTAAATTTTAGATAAAGATACTATTGCTCAAGAAAAGCACGGGCGAAAGCCAAAGTTTTCGCCGCTGCCGAATTGTTTAGTCGGGTTATTTGCAGTCAAAAAGAAATGACCGTAATTTTACCAAACTACGAAACTACAGGGAGTAAAAAATGACCGCACTTATCTTTTTACCGAAAATTTCCCGTTTTTCCAAACCAGCTCATACAGTTTTTTGCCTCTTTCGGGAATATCGTCCGTATTTTTCCTGGCAAAGACTTCGACGGTCGTGCCTTTCTGCGGCAGCTCGTAGATATTGTTCTTTGAAAAACTCGGAACCGCCTGTCTCGCCACATCAAACCATTTCCCGTTTTTGTATTCGAGAAAATAATTGTCCGCGCCCGATTCAAACTCGGTTTTCAGCGCGACAATATAGGTTCCGTTCAAACGCTTGAAAAGCGCCATCGTCAGACAAGTCTGTGCGCCGTCGCAGCCCGATTTCCAGTAACCGTTCGCCGCGTCTTCGGTTTCCAGAAAACTTTCGACATATCGGCGCCGCGCGCGGTCGCAGTTGGCTTTCGTCGGGTTGTCGGAGCAGCCTTCGAGCGCAAAATATCTTTGCGGCAGAAGATTGAAAAATTCGCGCACCGTGCGCGGCTGGTTCGTTTGCGCGCTTGCCGCAAAGACAAACGCGCAGACCAGCAATGCGGAAAATAAAATAATGTTTTTCATCAATTTTTCCTCCTGAAAATCCGGTAACCGAAAGCGTCGAGCGAGATAGCCGGCAATCCCGCGTTGTTTTTTAGTTTGGCTTTCGGCTTGTCGTCGTCGGGCGGCAAAGGCGCGCCGATTTCGGGCGTGATTTCCTCAAAAACCCCGGACGTTTCGACCGCGCCGAAAAACGGCTGGTTCGACAAATTGATGGCGACCAAAACATCCTCCGTGCCGATGGTTCGGCTAAACGTCAAAACTCGCGCTTCGTCGGAATTTTTAAGCCACCGCAAATCGCCCCGACGAAGCGCCGCCGAATTTTTTCTCAAGTCAATCATCGACTTGTAAAAGCGCGGAAATTCCGGTCGGCGGTCGGCAATTTGCCAGAAAACCGGCAGTTTTTCAAACAGCGCGGGCGCGCCCGATTCGGTCGTGTCGCCCGCTTCCATACCGTTATAAATAAGCGGCACGCCGTCAAGCGTAAAGACGAGCGCCTGCGCCGCCAGCGCGCCGCGTTCGCCGAAACGCGCAATCGCGCGGCGTTCGTCGTGATTATCGGAAAAGCGCATCAAAAGCGCGCCGCGCGGAAATTTGGCGTGCTGCGATTCCCACACGCGGCGGATTTCCGAAGCCGGCAGGCTGCCCTGCAAAACATTCATCAGAGCCGAATGATTTTCCCACGAATAATCGAGATTAAATGCCTTGACCAGCAAATCGGGCGATTCCCATTCGGCGAGCCAAATCGTGTCCGGCTTTATTTTATCGACCTCCATGCGCGCCTGTTCCCAGAAATCGGTCGGCACAAACCCGGCGACGTCGCAGCGAAAGCCGTCCAAATCATAATCGCGAATCCATGATTTCAGCATTTCAATCATGTACCGGCGAAGCTCCGCGTTGTCGTAATTCAAATCCGCGACGTCCGCCCAATCCGGCACCGGCGGAATGATTTCGCCCTGCGTGTTCTGCGTATAAAACGCGCGCGTTTTCATCATCACCGAATCCCACGCCGTGTGATTGGCGACAATGTCGATGATGACTTTGAGCCCGCGCTTGTGCGATTCCGAGATTAAACGCTTCAAATCTGCCGCCGTACCGTAATCGGGATTAATCGCGTAATAATCCCGAACGGCATACGGCGAGCCGATTGTCCCTTTGGCTTTAATTCGTCCGACGGGATGAACCGGCATCAGCCACAAAACCGTCACGCCGAGATTTTTCAGACGGTCTAAATCAGCCGTAATCGAATTAAAATCTCCTTTCTGCGAATAGTTGCGTTCGAAAATCTCGTAAATCACCGCGTCTTTCACCCAATCAGGCGAGACGCGCGCCGTTTCTTTGGAAAAATCGCGCGCCGGTGTTTGCTGTGCGTTGACGAAAACCGAACAGCTTGCCAATAAAAGCCAGAACCAGACGA
>DASWRC010000129.1:0-28016 GCA_036403375.1 Pyrinomonadaceae bacterium | reverse complement strand
GCTGCGATTTACCCAGCCTCCGCCGCCGCCGCCTCTCGCGTTGACCCAGCTTCCGCCGCCGCCGTTGACCCAGCCGGCGGCGCTCGGCGGGTCAAGAAGATTTGCCGCCGTGACCGCGCCGATAAGGACACCCGACCATTTTCCGAGACTGCGCAGAAAATCGCGCCGCGAAGTCGTTTCTCCGGCGTCGTCAGAATCCTTTCTCGCTTCATTTTCGATATGTTTATTTTTATCGCTCATTTTTTTCTCCACGACGAAAAAATCTATTGGTTTGTGTAATCGTTCCGATTCAATAAAACCGGTCTATTTTTTCGCTTCTTCCGGCGGCGGTGGCGGCGCGCCGCCCGGCGAGTTGGACATATGAAGCAAAACGAACCGCCATCCGGCATCTTCTTTGACGACCGCTCCCGAAACGTTCAGAACATATTCCCGCGCCTTTCCCTTTATCGAATCTTTCGCCTGGCAGGTCGCCCCCATCCACGCAATTTTGCCGTTCGCGTCGGCGTCGCCCGTTTTCCAATCACAATTGGTCACGAGCGTGCCTTTATCGTAGTCTTTGAAAATTTCGAGATAGGCATTTTTAATATTGTCCTGACCGGTAAAGCGTTCGCCCTGTCCGGTTCCGAGCATCACGACTTTCGGGTCATGCGAGAACGTCTCCATGACGGCGTCAATATTCTGGTCATTGAGCGCTTTGTCGTGTTTGGTCAGCATCTCTTTGACCTCTTCGACAACTTTCGGGTCAACCGCTTTATTAACCGTCGGCACGTTTGTACTCGTATTCGCCGAAACCGGCGTTTCCGGCGCTTTCGACTGGCATGCCGATAGAAATAATCCGGCGAGAGAAATGACGGCAGCTATAAGTTTGCTTTTTAACATAAGTTTCTCCCTAAAAAAGACGTATTATTATCGATTCTATTGAAGGGGCGCTTTTGACGCCCCATTTCCCCGGCTCGCAGCTGTTTTGTTTTGTTTGCAAACCGATTATCCGTACAAATTTGTCCCGAAATAACTGTTAAAAATAACAGTTAACCCGCCGCCGAACGGGCGATAAAATTCTGGTAATTGGCGATTTAATTCAGTTTATTCAGGCAGCCCGCGTCGAATCGCTGCCCGGAAGGAAGAAAATTTTTATATGAGAAACAATCGTTTACGCCGCATATTGCTGGCAGCTGCCGCTGTCTCGTGCCTTTATCTACTGTCGGGTGCGGAGGCGTCCGCCCAGACAATCAAGCAGATCAGCGCGACCGCGCGGGGAACGTCCACGCAGATGGGAAGGATTGTCAGTGTCGACCTGCGCATCTATGAATTTTCGACCGCCGATGACCAGAAAGTATTATTGGAATCCTTTCAGGCGGACGGGTCTGAAGGGCTGGCTAACGCGCTCGATAAGATGAAGTCGAAAGGACGCATCGCGATTACCGGAACAATCGGCTATGACGTGAATTATATCCGCGAATTCAAGATGCCGGACGGCAGCGTCAAGATTCGTTTTGTGACCGACCGACCCATCAGATTCGGCGAAGCATGGGCTTCGACCCGAACCATGGACTATGCAATCTCGATGGGCGAAATCATTATCAACAAGGAAAAAAGCAAGAGCGTCGGAACGCTCATGCCCGCTTCAAAAGTCAAGCTCAACAAGCAGGGCGAGCTGGAGATTGAAGCCTACCAGAATCCGTGGGAGCTGGTAAATATCAGGACATTCAATAAAAAATAAGCGATTGCCCCCGAGGGAGCGGCTGGTTTTGTCAGGCACTGAAAGATTTAATTCACTGAAAGAGGTTTTCGCGGCTCGGATTCAGGAGGCTTGCAAAAAAATGTACGAGATTCAAATTAATTCAAGCCGTCACGCAAACAGGCGCGCGGACTGGGCGCTTAAAACGACCCTTATAATGCTCGAAAAAAGCCTCATGGTCTGGCTTCGCCTCGGAATTTGGCTGATTGTTTTCGGCTTTACGGTTTTTAAGCTTCTGCTCGGACTGGTCGAAAGGGGAACCGTTTTGATGCGCCCCGAAGTGCCGCGAAATGTCGGAGTATTTTTGATTCTATTGGGATTGTTTCTGCTCGGCGTCGGAATCAGAGACTACAGGAATTCAGAAAAAATGCTTCTCGGCGGGTTAAAACACCTGTATTCCGCACCGTTTGCGCTCGCCGCGACGTATGTGTTTTTCCTCACCGGATTGTTTCTGCTGCTCAATATTTTCTTTGGAATCGGGGATTTATAAAGACGGCGGAGATATTTTTTCGGTTGTTCGACGCTTTGCGCACATTTAAAGAGACGCCGCCCGTTTCCTGTCTTAAAAATTACGGCGGCATTTTTTTTACGGGCTGCAAAGCTTTATTTGCCGTCCGAGCCTGAAAAGCGCCGGTCGATATTGAATTTTTTTTAACTCTTATACGAGGTCAAAGATTATGGACACGGCAGAACCCTTAAACCCGCTTTTGCTTCCGGAATCACAACCCGAACAGCGCGCGTCGTCGCGCCTTCTGGATGTCTTGATACGCGCCAGCTTGCTCGCCGCGCTGGCGGTTTTGTGTTACAAAATTTTCTCGCCGTTTCTGACGCTCCTGATTTGGTCGGTCATCCTCGCGGTGACGCTCTATCCGCTGCACCAGCGAATCGCCCGCCTGCTGCGCGGCAAGCAGTGGCTCGCTTCGACGGTTCTGGTAATCGGCGGTTTGCTGCTCATCGTCGTCCCGACGGCGCTTTTGATGAATTCGTTTGCCGACACCGTGCGCGGCTTCATCGTCGCCGTGCAGACCGATACGCTTTCGATACCGCCGCCGCGCGAAGGCATCGAGAATCTGCCCGTTGTCGGCAAACAAATTCACGAGATTTGGTCGAACGCGCACGCCGACCTGCCCGGACTGGTGCGGAGTCTGCAGCCGAAAATCAGCGAGCTGGCGCAGACCGCGCTCGGCATCGTTGCCAGTATCGGCGGCAGCCTTTTAATGTTTGTGGCTTCTTTTATCGTCGGCAGCATTGTCATGGCGTACGGCGATTCGGGCGCCAGCAGCAGCCGGGCGATTTTCGACCGTCTGGTCGGTTATGAAAAGGGCGAAACGCTCACCAAGCTTTCGACGGCAACCATCCGCGCCGTCGCGCTCGGCGTTATCGGCGTCGCGGCTATTCAGGCGATTCTGATCGGGCTGGCGCTGCTTCTGGCGGGAGTTCCGGCGGCAGGATTGCTGGCAATCGTCGTGCTCGTGCTGGGTATTCTTCAGGTTCCGGCGCTGGTCGTGACGATTCCCGTTATCATTTACATCTGGTCGAGCGGTGATTACTCCAGCGCGTCGGCGATTATGCACACCGTTATCCTTTTGCTCACGGGAATGTCGGACAATATTTTAAAACCGCTGCTGCTCGGGCGCGGCGTGGACGCGCCGATGCCCGTAATTCTGCTCGGCGCGTTAGGCGGCATGGCGAGCGGGGGAATCCTCGGAATGTTCGTCGGAGCGACACTGTTGGCGCTCGGCTATCAAATCTTTATGGGCTGGGTCGCCAACAATCCCGACCCGCTTCCGGCGAATGTAGAAACCGCACAAGCCGAACAAGCCGAACTCGCGTTTTCCGGTTCGAAGACCTGAAATCTTTAACCGGTTTTCGGAACATTTTAAGCTTTTTTAATGTCCGGCGCGGGATTGGAACGCCTTTATCCTGATGGCGTTCCGGCGGAGACATTTGCTTCCTGTGTTTTTTGATTCGCCCGGCACGCGTGATGTTCGCGGATTATCTCAATCGCCCGCGTCGCTGTTTTCGACGCATCTCGGAATATCGAAAAGCGTCAGCGCCTGCCGAGCGGCGTTTCAAACGAAAGCATCGAATTTCGTGCCCACTCGACAAAGCCGTCCCACATTTTTCCGACCAGGATGAGCGGCGTGTTTTCGAGATGCCGGACCTGCAAAAGCTGCCATATCATCGCCGTTTCGAGAACCGTGCCGATGCCGCCCGGCGCAGCAATAAAAGCTTCCGGGGCGAGCACGAAATGATGCAGGCGCGTAAAAAACGTGCGGTGCTCGAAACCCGTCTCGACAAACGGATTGACTTCCTGCTCGAACGGCAGGTCAACGCGGATGCCTAAAGATTTAGCGCGGTTCGCCCGCCAGCCTTGTTCCTTCGTTTGCCGCCTGCATCAATCCCGGACCGCCGCCCGTAATGATGTCACAGCCGATTTCGGCAGCGCGCCGACCGCGACGCGCTTCGTTTCTTCATAGGCGATGGTGCCGGGTTTGGCGCGTGCCGAGCCGAAGATGGTGACGCGGTAACGCGTCCGGCGGGTCGGCGCAAGGCGCGCCAGATTGTTGACGACTTCCCGGAGTCCGAGAACGGAATCCATCAAAACCTCTTTGACCGCGTCCTCGTCCGCGAGGCTCACGACATTCATTTTCTTTGCGCTAATTTCGGTTGACTTCATTTTTTTTCTCCTTCTCGGCGTTCAAATTTCATAACAGTCGCCTAAGCTCGGGGATTCTGCGGTTAAGCCGTGTCTTAAATAAATCTGTTCGGCGAGCGCTTTTCGCGCTTTGTCCTCGCCGTGTGTCAGGATAACGCGCGGGCGGGACGGCGCCACCGGCGCAAACCATTTAAGCAAATCGCTCTGTCCGGCGTGCGCGCTGAATCCGCCCATTGTATGAATCGCGGCGCACACCGGGATTTTTTCGCCGTAAATCGAAACCGATTCCGCGCCGTCAACCAGTCGTCTGCCGAGCGCGCCGGGCGATTGATAACCGACAATCAAAACGGCGGACTCCGCAACCGGCAGATTCTGCCTGAGGTGATGAAGAATCCGCCCGCCGCTGCACATGCCGTTGCCCGCCATAATCATGCACGGACCGTCCACGCTGTTGAGCGCCATCGAATCCTGCACCGACGGGCACGGGCGGGTGAACGTCAATTGATGTTTCAATTCACCGGTTTTCACCATTTCCTGCGCTTCCTCGTCAAACAATTCATTATGCGCGCCGTAGATTTTCGTCGTTTCAATCGCCATCGGGCTGTCCAGAAAAATCGGGAATTGGGGAAGTGTGCCGCGGCTGAACGCGCCTGCCAGCAGGTAAAGCAAAAGCTGTGTCCGCCCGACGGCAAACACCGGAACCAGAATTTTGGCTTTTGCTTCGATTGCTTTGGCAATAATCTCGCGCCCCTCGATGGCGGTTTCACGGAGCGAACGGTGGTCGCGGTCGCCGTAGGTCGATTCCATAATGACCACGTCGGCGCGTTCGAACGGCGTCGGGTCGTTGAGCAGCGGCGCGCCGCGCGGTCCTAAATCGCCGGAGAACACGACAATCTTTTTCTTCCCGTTCTCTTCGACCGTCATCTCGACGCTGGCGGAACCGATAACGTGCCCGGCATCGATGAGGCGAATACTGATTCCGGGCGCGATTTCGACCGTTTGTTTGTATAGGATTGGTTTGGTCAGCGATTTCAGTCGCCGCACGTCGGATTCTTCAAATAAGGGCGCGAGCGGTTCGTCGCCGGCGAGCGCGCGTTTGCGGTTCTCGCGCGCAAGGTCGGATTCCTGCAAAAAGAGCGAATCGCGCAGGATAAGCGTCGCCAAATCAATCGTCGCCAGCGTGGCATAAATCGGACCGTCATAACCCTTTTTGGTGAGCAGCGGCAATCGCCCGACGTGGTCGAGATGTCCGTGCGTCAGGACGACCGCGTCGAGCCTGCCGCCTTCGAGTTTATCTGCGCGCCGGTTCTTCTCGCGCACACTCTTTTTGCCTTGAAACAGACCGCAGTCTACCAAAACGCTGGCGCGGTCGGTGACGACGTGAAATGCCGAACCGGTGACATCGCCCGTCGCGCCGTGAAAATAGATTTTCATTCGCTCACCTCAATCTTTTCCTGTTCGCAGACCCGTGCCTGACCGGCGACGCGTGCCGAAAATTGATTACACGACCGCCGCCTTCGTTTTTTTTGCCGCCAGATAATGAATCAGGTCGGCGACGCGCATCGAGTAACCCGATTCATTGTCGTACCAGACGACGACCTTCGCCAGATTTCCGCCGACGACCAGTGTGTCGGGCGCGCTGAAAATGGACGAGTGCGCATCGCCTTTCGAATCGCTCTTTGCAAAAGTCACTTCCGAGTAATTCAGGATGCCTTTCATCGTTCCTTCGGCGTATTCCTTCATCGCGGCGTTAATCTCTTCGACCGGCGTCTTTCTTGACAGCAATGCGGTAAAGTCGATAACCGAAAACGGCGGGGCGGGCACGCGGAAAGCCATCCCGGTAAATTTTCCTTTAAGCTGCGGGATAACTACTCCGACCGCCTTTGCCGCGCCGGTTTTGGACGGAACGGTTTTCTGCGTGGGGCTGCCCGAGTCGCACGGTTCATCGGCTTCGAGTTCGAGCAGCCGCTGCGAATTCATATAGGAAAACAGGACGCCCTGTTCGATGCCGAATTTATCGAAGAGCACCTTGGCGACCGGCGCCAGCCCGTTTGTCACGCACGATGCGATAGAGAGAATATGATGCCGCTCCGGCTCGTACATCGTCTCGTTGACGCCGAGGACGATAGTTAAGTCTTCTTCAATGCAGGGCGCGGTAATAATCACTTTTTGGGCACCGGCGTCAAGATGAAGCTGGGCTTTTTCCCGCCTGCCGAACAAACCCGTCGATTCGATAACGATGTCAACGCCGAGCTTGCCCCACGGAAGTTTCGAAGCGTTGCGTTCCGACAGGATTCTGATTTCGCCGCCGCCGGTTATAAATCTGTTTTCAAGTGTTGTGACAGCGTCGGAAAAACGACCATTATTCGAACCGTTATTCGAGTTGAATTTCACAAGCTGCTTCATGACATTGACGCGACCGGCGTCGTTGACGGCGACAACCTCGATTTCTTCGGCGTAGCGTTGGCGGATAGCTTTATAAACCTGTTTTCCAATCTGCCCAAAACCGTTAATGCCAATTTTGATAGCCATTGTTTTTCTCCTTTCGCAGAACGGGAACGATACACTTATCCGTCGCAGCGCGGTATTTTTCGATTAAAATGTCTGCTGCCGCCCGGTGTTTTCCGGAAGGTTCGGACTTGAATTTTTCGTACCGGTTTCTTAAATTAAAAATTTGAAATCTTGAATTTGATTACCGCCGGTTATTGTTTTTGGAGCAGGTATTGAACGTACTTCCGCTTGCTTTATAATTTTATTTTCGGCTTGATAAGCGGGCAACTGTTAGAAGTGACAGTGCAGGTTGGCTTTTACGATTGAATGAAATCGCCGGCAAGGTGCGCGCTCGACGGGCATCTTCCAAAAACTCGATTTTCAGCCGTTAAAGTCAGGCGAGATAAGCCTCGGCGAATGAACCGACCGGAATGGTCAGCAGCGGAGACGCGCAGTTTCGCAGAACTCTTTCGCTGTGACTGCCGCGCAGGGCGTCGAGAAAGCCGTTTCGACCGTCGGTCGACATGACAATCAAATCGGCTTTCAGCTCGCGGGCGGTTTCGGTAATCGTTTTTATCACATCGCCGCCGCGCACTTCTTTGCGCCATTCCCAGCCTTCGACTTGAGGACACCGGACCTCGGGCATCGTGTCCGAATTGCTCACGTGCAGCAGTGTGAAAACGCCGTTCGGACAATTTAACGTCGTCACCAGGCGAGCCGCCGCTTCGAGCGCCATCTGCGGCTGCGGAACTTCGGCGACCGGAATAAGCACGCGGCTTAAGGAAACCGAACCGTCGGCGGCGGAGACGAATCCCTTGCAGTCGCCCGGGATAAAGAGCGTCATCTGCGCCGCCCGGCGGGCTACCGGCTCGGCGACCGATTTGTGCAGCCACGCCGCGCCGCCTTTATATTGGCGGGTGGCGAGCACGATTAAATCCGAAGGATGTTTCCGTAAATAAGTGAGCACGGCTTCGATCGGGTCAACCTGCTCGGCGATGGTTTTGCGCGCGTATATTCCGAGCTCCAGAACCGCCGATTTCGGGCTGCCTTCCGGCAAAAGTCCCCAGCGTTCGAGAGTTTCTCGTAAACCGGGAAACTTAGACCAGCCCGAGTGTCGGTCGGTTGAAACATGCAGCATCGTAAACGCGGACTGCGCTTGTACTGCCGCCTTGAGCGCATGATAAAAAGCGACCTGACTGCCTTCGGAAAAATCGGTCGGATGAAGAACACTCTGGATAATCGGCGCGTTGCCGTTATCGTTTTGAATGATTCGAGCATCATTGTTATCGCTTGAATGCATGAATTTGAACTCCTCGATTGCCGCTCTCTAACCTGCCGGAACAGCGAACAGCGTGATAAAAGCCAGCACCACCGCGAGCGCGCCGATGGCAGCCTTTTGCCAGGTTTTTCTACTGACACAAATTGCGACCAGGCATTGCAGGAAGTAGTAAAAAGCGAAAGCCCGCGACGCGAACGAAAGAATCGTGAGCGTTGAGGCGAACGCCATGATGATTGCGATTCCGCAAATCAGAACGTATGCCTGCCGGTCGTTAACCCGTCCCTGTGTGGATTCGTCCACATTTCCCCCGCCGGCAACCACGTCTGCAACCGCCGCGCTGAACTGGCTGAGCACCGCCGCGAAAACGAGCGGAACCGGAAGCCACGAAGCCGCTTTTGCCGCCAGCACAAGCAGCCCGTTGTCCTCGACCTTGCCGCCGAGAAAATGCATGAGCGGCGTTGCCGCCGCGACGAAGACCAGATAAATAACGGTCGAAACAATCTGCGAGCTCCGGCACGACCAGACGCGCATCTCGCGGTCGAACTCCGAGCCGAGATAGCGCGACGTTTCAAAGCCCTGCACGACAATCAGCGTTCCGCCGACGACCGTCATCATCGTCCACAAGTCCTGCTGCGGGAAAACCGGCATTACGAGCGCGTTCGCTTGAAATGCATGCCAGTCGTACAACCCGAACCCGACAATCAGCGCGAGCACGAGCACGCCCGTCAGGCGCAGCGCCCAGCGTTCCAGAACAAGCAGCATATCAAGCCCGCGAAATCTGCCGAGCGCGCCGATTCCGGCAATAATTACAACGGTAATCGTGTTCTCTAAACGCGGCGAGCTGATTCCGAATCCGCCGAGCAGAAAAGCGGCGAGAATATGGATATACAGACAGACCGAGATGGCGTAAGCGAGCACCAGCGCGAGGTTTGCCGTGCGCTCGTAGCGCGCGACACGCGGCGATTCCCGACCGTTTTCGAGCAGCGGTTCGGCATGAATAATGTTGAAGCGGATAACCGAACCCATCGCGTATGCGAGAGCGCAGACAACCGCCATCGCGACAATCGAATAGGGACCGACCGCGCCGTTTAGAATCGGCACAATGACGAGAAATCCGCTGCCGAAAATCGAGGCGAGCGGGGTTGCCCGCGCGTGCCTTAAATTTTCTCTGGTATATATTTCTTGCGTCATAAACTTGTGCCTGAAAAGCGTGCCGGTTTTTAACTCGTTATCACGGGCATCAGATAAAACATCAGCGCGATAATCGCGTAAACGGTGATGAGCTGGACGCCCTTGTACCAGTTGGAATGACCGTCGCCGCAGACCAGCGAGCCGATCAGCACGGCAATCCCGAGCGAGCCGATTTCCGCGCGGTTGAAGGAAAGTTCGAGCGGTTTGGGCGCGATGAAATAACTCGCCAGCACAAGCACCGGCGCGACAAAAAGCGCAATTTGGATACTGCTTCCGAGCGCGATGCCGATTGACAAATCCATCTTGTTTTTGCGTCCCATCGCAATCGCCGAACCGCTTTCCGCCGCCCCGCCGATAACCGCCAGAAGGACTATCCCGATAAAAATTTCGGACATTCCGAGTGCCTTTCCGGTTCCTTCGGCAGCGCCGACCAGAATTTCGCTGATGAAGGCGGCAGCCACCGAAGCGCCGATTAAAGCGGCGACGGCAACCGGCAAGCTCCACTCGCCTTCTTCGTGGACCGATTCTTCCGCCGCTTCGACGCTGGAAAACTGCTCGCGATGAGTTTTTAAGGAAAACAAAAGATAAAGCCCGTAAGCGACGAGCAGCAGGCAGGCGATTCCGATATTCAAAAGCTGTGCCTGCCGGACGACGCCCTGCGGCGCGAAAACGCGGCTGAAAGCGGAAGGCACCGCCATACTGATAGCGGCGACAAACATCATCGTGCTGTAGGCGCGCGTCGCCTGCGGATTGAATCGCTGTTCGTGGTAGCGCCGTCCGCCCAGAAAAAATGCAATGCCGAGCGCGAGCAGAATATTAGCGATAATCGCGCCGACCAATGAGGCGCGCACCATATCCAGAAAACCGGCTCTTAACGCGACGAACGAGATGATTAATTCCGGCGCGTTGCCGAAAGTCGCGTTTAAAAGCCCGCCGACGGCATCGCCCGTGCGCGTCGCCAGCTGCTCGGTCGCATGCACGATGAGCGCGGCGATCGGAATTATCGCGAGTGCCGCCGAAAAGAAAATCACGGGCGCGGGCACTCCGCCGGTGTGTTCCAAAATAATCGTGACGGGTATAAAAGCGAGCAGCCAGTTCATCGGGCTGCGCAGAAATTTGCCTAACACCGAAAAATTGGGCTGCAAAGCTGTTTCCTGATTCATTTCTACTCCTCCTGATGCAATAAACGGGTGATAAACGGGCTGTCCGCCACATTGAACGCAAATTCGCGAAATTCCTCTCGACCCATCGGGGCTTCCATTAAGTAAATTGCCGGCTCTTTGTCCTGTTCGGGCAGCAGGGAAACATGAACGCGGCGCGAAGCCAGATCGTACACGCCGAAGACGATGCTCCGGTCCTGCGTCGCGTCGCCAAATTCGCTGCGCAGTATCGAAGCCATCAGCGCGGCGTTCATAATCACCGAACATTCAATTAACGCGATGCGGTAGCCCGGCAGGTTTACGCTTTTCTTGCCCCATCTGACCGAAAGCGCCCGCTCCGCTCCGCGCACCGCCGGAAACAGAATGTTGATTATCGAGCGCAGGTGATGAGAGGTCGAATATCCGAGATACTCGGCAGGCGTCAGGAAGGCATCGACCGCCGCCGTGACCGCGCCGCAACGGCTGTGTCCGAGCACGACAATCAGTTTGAGACTTTCGGCGAGACGCTCGACCGCATAATCTATGCTTCCGAGAAGCTCCTGGCTAATTATATTTCCGGCGACCCTGACGACGAACAATTCGTTCGAAGTCCGGTCAAAAATCATTTCGGTCGGCACGCGCGCGTCGGCACAGCCGAGAACGACGGCAAACGGCTTTTGTGCGGGAACTCCGCCCCAGCCGATGTCCGTAACATCCATATGAATTATTCGAGTGCCGGAAACATTGCCCGCCGCCAGCTGCGCAAAGGCTTGGTTGCCTTCCTTCAAACGCCGGCAGGCATCGGCGGCATCGACGGGCGGCTTGCGCTCGCGCCGATATTCGGGGTCATAACGATAAATAATCTCTAACATAGTTTTCTATTGCTGCCCGCCGCCGGGATTGGCGACGGAATTCTTCAGGTCGATCATCGATTGCTGGTTGACCCTCAGCAGACCCTCGCCCGGACGGTCGAGGTCGATAATCAGCATCAGCACCGCCGAAAACGCGAAAACGAGCGGAAGCGCGACGAGCGAGCGTTTGGCGCTGGTCAAGCCGCCCTGATAACCGATTGCCACCATCGAGAAGATGATGAGCGAATAAAGCACGACCCAAATCACGTCGGGAACCCGGTTGCGCAGACCGACCATGAGGCGCTTGGTGTGCAGGTCGATAACCGTGTTGACCGAATCGACAAAAAGCGCGCTGATGGGCGTATCACGTTTTTCGGCGGCGGCGACCGCCTGCTGCCAGAGCTGCTCGTGCAATTTTTCAGAGCTTAAAATCGCGTTCGTTTTATTTTGCCCGAGAGCGTAATCGAGCCGGACATCGATATATTCACGCAGGATGTTGCGGGTATTGGTCGCCACCGGTTCGGGCATCAGCCCGGCTCTGAGGTATGCCGTTCCGATAGCGTTTGTCTCTTCAATCAGGACAATCTTTCTTTCCTCAAAGCGCGACGATGCAAAGCCGAATGTAAAAGCCAGCATAAAAGCCAGCAGCCCGAGTATTGCTCCGACAATTGTTCCGACCGGTATCTCGGTCGTTTCAAGCACTCGTACCGGGCGATATCTCGCAAGGCGATGACCGCCCTCAATCGAAATCAGGACGATAAGGACGGTAAGCACACACAACGCCCAAAGTGGTAAGAAATCCAGCACATCGTTAACCTCCATTCGCGTTTCTCCTCGCTAAATCGAACCTCCGCCCGAACAAATCGGATAAATCTTCAATCAATATGCCGTTAATCCTTCGGCGTGAAACTGTTCGCAGACGCGTTTGATTGTCTCGGCGGTCGGCGGCTCAACGTTAGCCAGCGGATATTGAAGTCCGAGTTTTTCCCATTTGTATTGACCGAGCTGGTGAAACGGCAATATATCGACGTGCTCGCAGACACCTAAGCCGGCGGCGAATTTTGCCATTTCATCGACCTGCTGCTCGTCGTCGGTCAGTCCCGGAACGAGCACAAAGCGCAGCCACACCGGTCTTTTGCGTTCCGCCAAACGGTGAGCGAATTCAAGCGTCGGCGCTAAATCCTTGCCGGTCAGCGCGCGGTGTCGAACCGGGTCTAGGGATTTTATGCAGAGCATGACAAGATCGATTTTTTCCAGCTCCGCATCGGACAGGCGCGCGCCGAGCGAGCCGTTGGTGTCGAGCGCGGTGTGAATTCGCATTTTCTGCGCGATGGCAAACAACCTGACGGCAAAACGGTCCTGCATCAGCGGCTCGCCGCCGCTCAGGGTAAGCCCGCCGCGCATAATCCTTAATCCATGCTGGTACTTGCTCAGCTCTTCGGCGGCGCGTTCGAGTGTGACGGGCAGACCGTTCATCATCTTCCACGTGTCCGGATTGTGACAGTAAAGGCATTTGAACTGGCAGCCCGACGTCCACCCGACCAGACGCACGCCCGGACCATCGACGGTCGAGCCGGTCGTAAACGAATGGAGAAAGCCGGTCTCGCCGGTTTCGAGAGCCTGTTTGACATAATTCTCGGGGACGTTTTTGCTCAGATTAACGCGAAGCTCATACGGGCTTCGCGCGGTGAGCGGTGTCGATGATAAAGTTGCTTCGGCGTTCATATAACCCCCTCACTTCCGTGAAAAGTCCGGCTGATAACGTCCATTTGCTGGTCGCGCGTCAGTCGTACGAAATTCACGGCGTAACCTGAAACGCGAATCGTCAGGCTCGGATATTTTTCCGGGTGCTCCATCGCGTCGTACAATGTATCGCGGTTCAAAACGTTAACGTTCATATGAAAACCCGTGACGCTGAAAAATGAGTCGAGCATGCTTCGCAGGTTAACGGTGCGGTCTCGAAGGTTTTTTCCTAACCCGACCGGCAGCAGAGTCGCCGTCAGCGAAATGCCGTCCGAAGCATCGCGAAAGGGAATTTTGGCAACCGACGCCGCGGAGGCGTGGATGCCGTGGCTGTCGCGCCCGTGCATCGGGTTCGCGCCCGGCGCAAACGGCTCGCCGTGCCTTCTGCCGTCCGGCGTATTGCCGGTGCTTTTGCCGTACACGACGTTTGAAGTAATCGTCAGAACCGACTGCGTATGCTCGGCGTTTCGATAAGTCGGATATTTCCTGAGCTTGTTCATAAAAGTGCTCACCAGCCAGGTCGCGATATGGTCGACCCGGTTGTCGTTGTTTCCGAACATCGGAAATTCGCCGGTCGTTTCATAATCGGTTATCAGTCCGGTTTTATCGCGAATTACTCTGACTTTCGCGTGACGGATTGCCGAAAGGCTGTCGGCGACGACCGACATTCCCGCCATGCCGAAAGCCATCGTTTTCGAGGGATTGTAGTCGTGCAGCGCCATCTCGATGCGCTCGTAAGCATATTTGTCGTGCATGTGGTGGATGACGTTCATCGCATTGACGTAAACGCCGGCGAGCCAGGTCATCATCTGGTCGAATCTATCAATCACATCGTCATAGTCCAGATATTCACCTTCGACCGCCCCGATTTCCGGACCGATTTGCTCGCCCGTCAACTCGTCCCTGCCGCCGTTGATGGCGTAGAGGAGACACTTGGCGAGATTGGCGCGCGCGCCGAAATACTGCATTTGCTTGCCGACCTGCATCGGCGAGACGCAGCAGGCAATTGCACCGTCGTCGCCGAGCGCGTTGCGCATAATTTCATCGTTTTCAAATTGAATCGAGCTGGTATCTATCGAAACCTGTGCCGCAAAATCTCGAAAGCCCTCGGGCAGCCGCGGGTTATACCAGATTGTCAGATTCGGCTCGGGCGCCGGACCGAGGTTATAAAGCGTCTGCAGAAAACGAAAGCTCATTTTCGTGACCAGCGAGCGACCGTCGTCGCCCATTCCGCCGATTGATTCGGTAACCCATGTCGGGTCGCCCGCAAAAAGCTCATCGTATTCGGGCGTTCTGAGAAAACGGACGATGCGGAGCTTGATAACGAAATCGTCAATAATTTCCTGTGCCTGTTCTTCCGTAAGTGTGCCGTTCGCCAAATCGCGCGCGAAATAAATGTCCAGAAAAGTCGAAGTTCGTCCGAGCGACATCGCCGCGCCGTTCTGTTCCTTGACCGCCGCGAGATACCCGAAATAAAGCCACTGCACCGCCTCGCGCGCATTGCTCGCCGGAACTGCAATATTGAACCCGTAGGAAACCGCCATTTTTTGCAGCTCCTCAAGCGCGCGGATTTGTTCGGCGAGCTCTTCGCGGTCGCGGATAATTGCCTCGGTTGACATCGCCGCGTCCAGACTCCGCTTTTCTTCCTGCTTGCGCGCGATGAGCCACGCCGTACCGTAAAGCGCCACGCGGCGGTAGTCGCCGATAATGCGCCCGCGACCGTAGGCGTCGGGCAAGCCGGTTAAGATATGCGAGCTGCGGCATTTTCTGATATCCGCCGTGTACGCGTCGAAAACGCCTTCGTTATGCGTTTTGCGATATTTCGTAAACGCCTCGACGACGTGCGGGTCAGGCTCGTAGCCGTAGGCTTTCAGCGAGCTTAAAACCATTCGCAATCCGCCGTTCGGCATAATCGCGCGTTTGAGCGGCGCGTCCGTCTGCAAACCGACAATAAGTTCCGCCTCGCGGTCGATGTAACCGGGCGCGTGCGCCGTAATCGAGCTTGGAATTTGCGAGATGTCGAGCACGCCTTTTTTACGTTCTTCGATGAACAGCTCGCTTAATTTTTCCCAAATCCCTGTGGTCCGTTCGGTCGCCGGCGCGAGAAAAGACGCGTCGCTTTCATAGGGCGTGTAGTTTTGTTGAATAAAATCGCGGACATTTATTTTTTTCTGCCAGCCGCCCTCATTAAAGCCTTCCCAGGCGGAACTGATTTTTTCAAATGCTTCCAGCTGTGAAATTGGTGTTACCATATTCAATCTCCTTACCTTCTGTCGGAATGCCGAGAATTCTGCCCGTATGCCGGGCGATCATTAGTTCTTCGTTGGTCGGAATTACATAAACAGCAACTTTGCTTTCGGGCGCGCAAAGGCGAGAAGCCTTTTCGTTGTTGGCGGTTTCGTCCAGTTCGACACCGAGCCAGCGCGAAGCCTCGCAAATACGGCGGCGAATTTCGGGCGAGTTTTCGCCGATGCCCGCCGTAAAGACGAGCGCGTCAATTCCGCCAAGCACTGCCGCCAGCGCACCGATTTCCTTGGCGACCCGGTAGACGAAAAAATCGACCGCGAGCGCGGCTTCCGGCTCGCTTCGTCCAAGCAGGTCGCGCATATCGTTGCTGATGCCGGAAATGCCCAGCAGCCCGGATTTCTTGTAAAGAATCGTCTCCACTTCTTTCGCGGAAAAATTCATATTTTGAAAAAGATAGAGCACCGCGCCCGCGTCGATCGCCCCGGGACGCGTGCCCATGCAGATTCCGTCGAGCGACGTAAAGCCCATCGTACTGTCGACGCTTTTGCCGTTTTTCAAAGCGCAGAGACTCGCGCCGCTGCCGAGATGCGCGACGATGACGCGCTCCATTGCGATTTCCGGCGCGATTTCCGGCAGCCGGGAAGCGATGTATTCGTACGAAAGCCCGTGAAAACCGTAGCGCTCGACGCCCGTTTGACGGATTTCTCGCGGCAAGGGAATCAGTTCGGCGACCGCTTCGTGCCCGCGATGAAAGCTCGTGTCGAAACAGGCGACCTGCGGCACGTCCGGCAGCCGCTCGAACACCGCTTCGATAGCCGCCAGATTGTACGGCTGGTGAAGCGGGGCGAGCGGGACAAGTTCATAGAGTGCCGATAGAACTTGCCCGTTCACGACGGTCGGTTTCGAAAAACTTGCTCCGCCGTGGACGACGCGATGCCCGACGCCGAGCACGCGCGCGCCGCGCCATTTTGATTTGAGCCAGGCGGCGAGCACACCAATCGCGTCGCTTCCGTCGCCGACTTTGCCGGGATCGAGTTTTTCATTGACGAGGGTATTGCCGTCGTCGTCCTTGGCGGAAATTTGCGGCGCGGTCCCGATGCCTTCGATTTGCCCGCGCGCCGCGAGCCGCCAGCGCTCGAACGGCGGGTGTTGAAAGACGCAAAATTTAAGGCTCGATGAACCGGCATTTATGACAAGTGCGTAGTCGTCCATGAAAATCTCCCTTACATTTTCGCGCGTCGCGCGTGAGCTGCCAGCATTGCCACCGCGCAGCTCGCAATCCGCGCCCGAACAGTGTCGGCGCGGCTCGTCAGAATCACCGGCACGCGCGCGCCGAGAACCAGACCGGCGCTGTCGGCGTTGGCGAGAAAGCTGAGCTGTTTGGCGAGAATATTCCCGGCTTCCAAATCGGGCGCGAGCAGAATGTCGGGATCGCCCGCCACTTCCGAGCGAATGCCTTTGATTTGCGCCGCCTGCCGGCTGATTGCGTTGTCGAACGCCAGCGGTCCGTCCAGCATCCCGCCCTTGATTTGCCCGCGTTCCGCCATTTTGCAAAGCGCGGCGGCGTCGAGCGTGGCTGGCATTTTCGAATTGACGGTTTCGACCGCCGCGAGGATTGCTACTTTCGGTCGTTCAAGCCCGAGCGAAACGCAAAGGTCAATCGCGTTCTGGACAATATCGACCTTGTCTTCGAGCGCCGGCGCGATATTAATCGCGGCGTCCGTCACAACCAGTACCTTATGATAGGTCGGAACGTCCATCACGAATACGTGACTGATGCGCCGACCGGTGCGCAAACCGCCGTCGCGCGAGACAATCGCCGACATCAGCTCGTCCGTATGAAGGCTGCCTTTCATCAAAATTTCGGCGCGACCTTCGCGGACAATCGCGACCGCACGTGCGGCGGCGGCGACGCTTTCCGGCACGTCTTCGATTTCGAGATTGCCGAGGTCGATTCCGGCGGCTTCGGCGGTTTCCCGAATCTTTCCGGCGGGTCCGACCAGAACGGGAACGATTAACCGGAGCGCGGCGGCTTCGACCGCACCGGCGAGCGCTGATTCCGCGCACGGATAAACGACGGCGGTCGGAATCGCTTCCAGAGCCTTACATCTTTCCAGCAATTTTTCGTATTTACCGGTTCCTGTTCCGGATGCCTGACTCATTCCTTATCCTCCCCGGTATCATCCTTCACGCGTACCGCCGGTCCGGTTTCCCGCAAAACGATTGCAAAGCAGACGGCGATGCCGACGCCGTACAGAAGCGGCTTAAATGCCGTTTGAAAATGCGCTAATTCCATCGGCGACGCGCCGCCCGACACGTTCACAAGCATTCTTGCGAAAACCGGACCGAGCAGGGCGGTGATTGTGAAATTCAAAAAATTAATGACGCCGGTCGCGGTGCCGCCGTACTGCGGCGGATTGATTTCTTTAATCACCGTGTAGGGCAGCATTGCCGCGCCCGACGCTATTCCCGCCAACACACCCAAAACGTAAGGCGGAAAAACATTCGTCGGTCCGTATAAAATCCACGCGAGACTAGCCAGCAGAGCTAATGCGCCGCCGATGATGACGGGCTTGCGCCGACCAATCCGGTCGGAAATGAACCCGAGCAGCGGGCAGCCGATAATCCAGCCGAACGGCACGCTCGCCGAACGCAAAACCGCCTCGGCGTAACTTAGCCCGTGTCCTTCCTGCAGGAAGCGAACTCCCCAAATCATGTCGAAAACGGTTGTCGGGATGAAAAGCAGTCCGGCAATCAAGCCGCACAAAATCGAATGCGGGTTTAAGAACACGGTTTTAAAGCCGGTCGCCGCGCTTTTTATCCAGTTATCCGGCGGCGCGGGCGTTTCGTCTTTCGGCAGGAGAAGAAATAGAAAACCGGAGATGATGAGACCCGCGACGCCCATGAAAATCCAGAAAGAGTTCCATGCAACGCCGCTGCCGATCAACGGACCGACGGCAAATTGTCCGGCGGAGCCGCCCGCCATTCCGAACATCTGCGTCGCACCAATCAGGGTTGCCGCCTGCGAAGCCGGAAAATTCTTGGTCGCGATGTAGATTGCTCCGACGAGCGCGGAAACGCCGCCCGCGCCTTGTAAAAACCTGCCCGCGCTCGCTATTTCAGTGCTGCCGGTCGCAAAAAGCAGTGCGCCGAGTCCGACCGTCGCGGCGGAAAGCGGCATCACAAATCGCGGTCCGAGCCGGTCCATCGCGACGCCCGCAACCAGACTGAAGGGTGAATAGCCGTAATAAAAAAGTCCGAGAATCGAAGCGACGCCGAGCACGTTGACGCCGAATGCTTCGGATAACTGCGGCATCATCACCGCCGGTGCTGAGCGCATGACGTATTGATAGAAGTAAAAGGTTGCCGCCACCAGCCAGGCAACAGCCGCCACTTTTTCCACACTGCCGGTGCGGATTTCGCTTCCGGGATGTGTTGTTGCTTGAGCCATAGTGCTTCACTCCGTGAGAAATTCGTCTTCTAATGCCTTCTGCCTCTTCCTTAACAAAGCGCCCGTGAGAGGGCGAGTCCGCACGCCGTGGTTTCTTTGTCTTTCGTATTCATTTCTTTCCCGGCATACTGTGCGGGACGAGGAGTATTCGTCCCCACGTTTCGCAGCTCGCGGAACGGCGGGTGCCGCAACTGTAATCTCCGCTGTTTTTGATAACATTTAACTCTCTTGACATGGCTTTTACTCCTTTCAAAATGGCTGAGCCGTCCAAGACGGGTTGCTGATTAACGCCGCTGTTTAAGACGGCGGTCGCTTCGCGGCGGCATGTCTTGAACAGTATTTTTTTAGCGCTGACAGCCTGCACCCGAAAACAACAGAAACAAGAACAAATCCGCCCGGCGCTGCTTTGGCGATAAGATTTTTTCTCATATTGACTCTCGCAATTCTCTTCTCTACGGGTGGGCAAACCGAGAACGTTTCCATGAATAATCGAAAGATTAGCAACGTTTAAAGTGGTGAATAACTGTAATTTTTTACAGTATAAGGTAAGAAAAATCGGTCGTAAGCGGCAAGGCTCGACGGAAATCGGTCGAGCCTTGCGCAAAATTGGAAACGGCGTTTCATTCGTGATTGGTGACGGAGGTGACAAAGTCCGCCGCGTCCGCCCCAATCGAGTGTTCCAGATGGTGATTTTCGTTCCGGTTGCCGCCCATTCCCTGCAGGTCGCTCGTTTCCGCGAGCACCTGATCTTCAAGGTCGGGAAACGTTCGTTTGACGGAATTTTCCAGAAGCTGCAGCTCTTTTTGGAGCACCGCCGCGCGCATAATCGGAAGCGTTTCTTCCAGATTTTCCAGCATCGCTCGCAGGCGGCGCATGACCTGGATGCTGTCTGACCCGTAATGGCGGATTTCGGTGACGGCGAGATGGACGAAATCTTCCCATTTCGGCACGCTGTAAATTAATCGGACGCGACCGACGCCGTTTGTTTCCTGTCCCTGAGCCAGATAACAATTGCCCGCCTCACGAAGGAGGTGATGAAGCTGGTCAATCGCCAGCACGGCGGTCGTCGGGTCGTTGATTGCCGGAGAAAGCGCGCGCGAAGCAATGTCCACAATAATTCGAAAAGCGAACATCGGGTCTTGTTCCATTGTGCGTTCCGGTCCGAGCGCGACCGAATTGCGCAGCGCCTCAGCCGAAATCGTCTCTCCGCCGTGATAGAGCCGAAACACGACGTCGCCTGCCGCGACATAATCGCCTACTTCCGGCACTAATTCGATGAGGCAGTTCGACAGCTCGGCAAGCGTGTATAAACCTTTAAGGTCAAATGCCAGCACGGCTCCGTCTTCGAGGCTGACGATTGAGCGGTGCGGCTTTTCTTCACGATTGTAACGAAAATTCTGCGGTACGCACGGATTTTCCGTAATCCGCCGCGGGTAGACCGAGTGGATTACCTCGCGCCCGTACAACGCAACCGTCTGCAGGACGGTGCCCGGGCGGAGAGTCTTGCCGACGCTGTCAACGAAGTAAAGAAAAAGAGCGAGGTTTAGTATGAAACCGTACGCCGCCAGATAACCGGTCAGCCACGGGACTCTAGTTTCAAGCCGCACCAGCACGCCCATCGAAAAAGTGAAAGTAAAGGCGAACATCGAGAGCGCGAGCTTGCGGTGCGGATTCCGGTAAATTATCGTAACGATTCGCGGCGTCAACTGCCCGCCGGCAAGCTGCACGGCGACCAGCAAGGCTGACGAAACTAAAACCACGAGGCTGAACATCGAGCTGGCAATCGTGCCCATAATCGCCATTGCCGTTTCGTGGGTGACGTTCATTTCCCACCCGTAAGCTTCTTCGAAGCGCCAGAGAATCGAGACGGCAACAAGCCCCGCAACCAGACTCAGCGCGGGGAAAATCCAAATCGAGTTGCCGATATATAATCGGGTACGGTATAACCAAAGCCAATTCATCTTGCGAGTCTCCTGTTCATGACGCAAATGAGCTAACCGATGAATTGCCGTCACGGGAATATTAAATCCGAGAAAGAGTTTACCGCGCGGCGATTTACCGGTAACTGTTATTTTTAACAGGAATAACGCCTTAAAATCGCCGCGCCGCGTAATTTAAAGCAGGCTTTCGCCGCCGGACCGGGCGGTTGTCTGAAAACAAAGTGAAAAAAGGGATTTCGGCGGAATGATTTTACATTCCGCGCGTGCCATTCGGATCGGGCAAAGAATGACTGCCGATTAATGAAAAATGTAACGCGCGGAATGTAAAATTTCAGCCCGGAAAGCCGGTTTTGTTAGTTTTTATGGCAAAGCCTGAGGCTCGTCTAAAAGCGAACGATTCCTCCAAAAAACGGTCCGTTCGTGCTGACTTGAAAGAAATTATCGTCCTTGACGGTCTTGTAAAACTGGTATTTATAGCCGCCGACCAAGCCGAAAGCGCGAACCGGAAAGTATTTCACTCCGCCTTCGACGTGAAAGAGGCGTTCGCCCTTGAAAACGATTCCGCCGAGATTGTTAAAGATACTGATTTTCGAGTTTGGATTGTAATCTAAATCGTAGCCGACGGTCGCGGCAAACTTTGTAATCGAGCCTTCCGCCTCTCTCATTCCGTTGTTGGTCGTGCCGCTGATTTTCAAACGGGTATTAATGATTCCGACATCGACCATCGGTCCGATTCTGAATTTTTCGGTTCCCCAGCGATAGGCGTACATCGCCCGAAAGGTTTTGAGCTGGAGGTTGCCGCTCGCGGCGAGATTCGCCTGAAAGGTTTCGCCGCGAAACGTAAAGCTCCGGCTGAGCACCGTCTCTCGTTTCCAGCGCGTATCGTCGTATTCAACCCGGAATTTATGCTTGCCGCTCGCGGTCCGGTACGTGTAACCGAGCTCGAACCCGAGCCGGTTGTGAAAATCGAAATCCCGGCTGAGTGATATGGTCGAGCCGCTGCTTCCGGTCGCCGAAAAACTGGCGTCGCCCGTCGGTATCGAATAATAACCGCGCACCTCGATCTCGCTCGCCGGCTCGTTTGAATTAGACTGCGCGTAAGCTGACGCGGCAGCGATAACGAGCGTCATAAATGTTAAAACCGCCCTACGCGGCACGAAAATTCGCATTTGTTTTTTCTCCCGGGAGACTTGTATTGAATTCACAAAAAAAAAGGCACAATAGTTTCAGCTTTCGTTCGAGTGTTTGGCTCGGATTTCCAGCAGCGCGCTGACGATTACGAAAATAAAAGCGGTCGAAAGCCCGCACAAAAGGACGCCTGAAAACCCTTCAATCCCGCCGAGCAAGCGCCATTTTTCGGGCAGCACGACATCGCCGAACCCCATCGTTGTATAGCATGTCAACGAATAATAAAGCGAAGTTTCGTAATCGGGAAAAAGGCTCCACCACCAATAAAACGCCGCCCAGATGGCTGTCTCCGTCAGATGGAGCATGACGGTTATCGCGAAAGCCATGACCAGTATCAGCCCCAACCGCCATAAAGCGCTGTGGCGTTCGAGCGAAGCGCGGCGGTCGATAAGCCACTCGGCGAGCAGCACCATTCCGGTAATATGAATCAGCACGCAGACTGCCACGATGACAGACGCTACAACAAAAACTCTCAACATCGGTATTCAACCCTTTTCCAAAAGCCGCGCCGCGACCCCTCCGCAGAATTCCTGCAAGTAGATAATAAGGGAGAGGGTTTTTTGGGAAATACTGTCAGTTTTAACAGTGGAATCAACACGATACTGCCAATAGAATCGGAATCAGCATCATCCAGACCTTTATTTTTGACAGAGAAAATGATCAACAAACGAGCAATTAGCTGAAAACAATAAAGCGGAAGCGCCAACCCGGGAAACGGACGGCGTTTTTAAGAATTCGTTAAATCATTCCGCCCAGATAACTCGCTTTTTCTAATTGTTCAGGCTGTCATCAAACCCGGTGACAGCGATAACTTGAGAAAATTTCTCCTGGTTAGCTGTGCCCGTCTCGAAATCTTTGTGAGATACGTTTCGAGACCGTGGCGCAAGGAAGAAATTAGCGATGAACAATCTACACAAAATAAATCTTTCCGTTTCGGCAGCGGCAGCGCTTCTGGCGGTCGCGGTGCTGATAAATTCCGGATGTAAGGCGGTCGCGCCGACCAAAACGGAAGCCGCCGTTCCGCCGCCGCCGGTGGTCGTCGTGGTCGATGTCGTGCAAAAAACCGTGCCGATTTTCAGCGAATATGTCGGTCAGACAAAAGCTGCGGAAACCGTCGAGGTTCGCGCCCGCGTCGAAGGGATACTCCAAAGAATTTACTTTCGCGAAGGAACGCCCGTCAGAAAAGGGGCGCTTCTTTTTACGATTGATAAAGCGCCTTACGTGGCAACGCTGCAGTCCGCCAAAGCCGCACTCTCGAAAGCCGAAGCCGATCTGGCGCAGTCAAAACAGCGAACCGATGTTATTCAGGCTGAGGCGGAACTGGCGGACGCGCAGGCAACGCTCAGCAAAACCGAGCAGGACTTAAAACGATTGCTTCCGCTCGCGCGGGAAAAAGCCGTCACGGAAATCGAGCTGGACGCGGCGACTGCCGCCGAAAAATCGGCGCGCGCGATAGTTAAATCCCGTCAGGCGAACGTGACCAATCTCGAAGGCGCGGTCAAATACACGATTGAGCGGTCGAACGCCGAAGTGTCAGCCGCCAAGGCGCGTATCATACAAGCCGAGCTCGACGTCAGTTACTGCGATATTTATTCACCGTTCAGCGGCGTTATCGGATTTAAGAACGTCGATGAAGGAAACCTCGTCGGGCGCGGCGACGCGACGCTGCTCGCGACCATTTCGCAGTCCGACCCGCTGATGGTTGACGTTTCATTAAGCGAAATCGAATTTCTAAATCTAACCGACCCGACGAGGGGCGGCGGACAGCGCGGCGGTCGCCGCATCGAGATGATGCTCGCCAATGACACGACGCTTCCTTATCCCGGCTCGCTGAGGGTCGTTGACCGCACGGTTGACCCTCAAACCGGTACGCTCAAAGTTCAGGTCAGCTTTCAAAATCCGGGCAGCTACCTGCGACCCGGACAATTTGCGCGGATTCGCGCCGTCGTCGAAGAGGTCAACGACGCCGTTGTCATCCCGCTGCGCGCCGTTCAGGAGCTTCAGGGCGCGAAGACCGTGATGGTTGTCGACACCCAGAATAAGGCTTCGGTGCGGACGATAACGGTCGGTCAAAAATCCGAAAATGAAGTGATTGTGCTCGACGGGCTAAAAGCCGGAGAGCGAGTCATTGTCGAAGGAATGCAGAAGGTCCGACCCGGAAGCGAGGTCAAACTAGCTGAAGGCGCAACCACTCCGCCGCCAAGTGAGAGTTAATCCATGTTAATTTTTTTCATCAACCGACCGATCGTCTCAATCGTTATTTCTATCCTGATGGTCATGCTCGGGCTGGTCGTCATTCGCGGCTTATCAATCGAGCAGTACCCGTTTCTGGCACCGCCGAACATTCGCGTCACCGGGAACTATCCGGGCGCCTCCGCCGAAGCCGTCGAACAATCCGTGGCGACACCGATTGAACAGGAAGTAAACGGCGTTGACCGCATGATTTATCTCAAATCGTCGAACACTTCGGACGGGCGCATGTTACTGGACGTTAATTTCGAGGTCGGAACCGACCAGGACACCGCCAACGTCCTGACGCAAAACCGAGTTTCGACCGCCGAAGCGCGTCTTCCGGCGGAAGTCACGCAGCAGGGCGTGACGGTCAAAAAACAGAGTCCGAGCATCCTGATGGTCATTTCGCTTTTTTCGCCGAACGACTCCTACGACGGAAACTTTCTGGTGAACTACTGCGGTATCAACCTGCGCGACCAAATCCTGCGCATTCCGGGCATCGCCCAGGTCGACCTTTTCGGCGGAACCGATTACGGGATGCGTCTCTGGTTTCGCCCCGACCGTCTGGCAAAGCTCGGGCTGACGCCGAACGACGTTATCTCCGCCATCAGAGAACAGAATTTGCAGGCGCCCGCCGGTAAAGTCGGCGCGCCGCCGACGCCGAAAGAACAGGAATTTACGCAAACCATCAGCGCGCCGGGACGCCTCGTGACGCCCGAAGAATTCGAAAACGTCATCATTCGCCAATCGGCGGACGGCTCGGTCGTCCGCGTCAAAGACATCGGGCGCGCCGAGCTCGGCTCGCAGGATTACAACTCGTTCGGGCGGCTGAACGGCAAACCGGGCGGCGCGATGGCGGTTTATCTCCTGCCGGGCGCAAATCAGCTCAAGGCTGCCGAAACGATTTACGAAACGATGGAACACGCGAAAACGCTGTTTCCGTCGGACATGGATTACAAAATCGTTTACGACACGACGCCCGCGGTCGAGGCTTCAATCGAGTCGATCGAGCACACGTTTATCGAAGCTCTGGTACTCGTGACACTCGTCGTTTTTATCTTTCTGCAAAATATTCGAGCGACGATTATTCCGCTCATCACGATTCCGATTTCGCTTATTGCAACGTTTATTTTCTTCCCGCTGCTCGGTTTTTCTCTGAACACGCTTTCGATGTTCGGACTGGTGCTTGCCATCGGTATCGTCGTTGACGACGCCATCGTCGTGGTCGAGGCGGTTATTCATCACCTCGAACACGGGTTAGACCCGAAGGCGGCAACTATCAAAGCGATGTCGGAAGTCGCCGCGCCGGTTATCGGGATTGCGCTGATTCTTTCGGCGGTTTTCATCCCGGTCGCGCTGATTCCCGGACTGGTCGGCAGCATGTACCGGCAGTTCGCGCTGACCATCGCCATTTCCGTGGTGTTATCGGCTTTTAATGCGCTGACGCTGACGCCCGCGCTGTGTGCCTTGCTGCTCAAGCCGCCGAAACCGATGTGGGGACCGCTCGGTTGGTTTTTCAAAGCCTTTAATAAAGTATTTGATGTGACGACCAGCGGTTACGTGAGCGTCGCGCGTCTGCTCATCCGCCGTTCGATTTTGACGATCGTGATTGTCGGCTTCGTAATCTTCGGCGCGCTCTACTTTGCAAAACAAATTCCGGCGGGATTTATTCCCGACGAAGACCAGGGGATTTTCGGCGTCAGCGTGCAGCTTCCGCCGGGCGCGTCGATTACGCGAACCAGTGAAGTTCTCAAAAAAGTCGAAGATATCTTGGGCAAAACCGAAGGCATCGAAGCGTATCAAACAGTCGGCGGCTACGGCGTCGTCACGAATACCTATCAAACCAATTACGGCTCGATATTCGCGCGGCTGAAACCCTGGGACGAGCGCCACGGCGATGCGCTTCACGTGAAGGGAATCATGGCGAAACTGCAGGGACAGTTCAGGGATATGCCCGAAGCCATCATCTTTCCGTTCAATATACCGACGCTCGCCGGCTTCGGCGCGGCTTCCGGCTTTAATTTCCTGGTTCAGGACCGGAGCGGTTCGATGACCATCCAGCAGCTCGGCGATGAGACGACGAAGTTTCTCGCGGCGGCGCGCGAGCGTCCCGAGCTGGGCAATGTTTTCACCTCGTTCGACCCGAATTATCCGCAAATCAAGGTCGAGCTTGACCGCGAAAAAGCGCGCACGCTGGGCGTTCCCGTTAACGAGGTGTTTCAGGCGATGTCGACCGCGATGGGCGGTTCGTTCGTCAACGATTTCAACCGCTTCGGGCGACTTTACCGCGTTTACGTGCAGGCGGAGGCATCGAGGCGTCTCGACGAAAAGGACATCGGAAATATTTTCGTTCGTTCGCGGACGACCGGGCAGATGGTTCCGCTCTCGACGCTGGTGACTATCGATGACGTTTCGGGAACGGAGCTGACGACGAGATTCAATCTTTTGCGCTCGGTCGAAATTCAGGGCGCGCCGGGTCGCGGCTACACTTCGGGGCAGGCGCTCGCGGCGCTCGAAGAGGTTTTCAAAGAGACGATGCCCAGGGAAATGGGTTTTGCTTATTCGTCGCTTTCCTACCAGGAAAAAATCGCCCCGCCTGCCGGACCGACGCTGATTCTCGCGATTGTCTGCGTTTTTCTGCTGCTCGCGGCGATGTACGAGAGCTGGCGGCTGCCGTGGGCGGTTCTGCTGGGCTCGCCGCTGGTCGGCTTGGGCGCCTTTTTCGGCGTCTGGCTGATGGGTTACGACAACAACGTCTATGTCCAGGTCGGACTCGTCATGCTGATCGGACTGGCGGCGAAAAACGCTATTTTGATTGTCGAGTTCGCCAAGGCGAAACACGAGGAAGGCTTGACGCTGGAAGATGCCGCGCTGACTTCCGCGCGGCTGCGATTCCGCCCGATTCTGATGACCGCCTTTGCCTTCATTTTAGGCGTTGTTCCCTTGATGAAAGCCAGCGGCGCGGGCGCGGGCGCGCAGAACGTCATGGGCACCGGCGTTTTCTGGGGAATGCTGGTCGCCACCTTCCTCGGAGTATTCATCATTCCCGGCAATTACACATTTGTCGAAAGTCTCGGGCGGCGTAAGACTAAACCGACCGAACCGCTGCCGGATAATTTAGAGCCGCCGCCTTCGGTCGTGGACGAAGAATCGGCGGAGTTTGCACCGCTGTCTACAAATGGCGACCCGACGCTCCATAAGAGCGGAAACCTGCCGGATGAAGCTGCACCGCCGGCGGTGATTACCGTGCCGCCAAAGACTGACGGAAAGGGGGAAAAGGTATGAAACGGTTAATTTTTTTACTGGTTATCGCATGCCTGGCTGGTACCTTCTCGTTCGGGCAGAAAAAATCAAAAAAAGATAAAAAAAAATACCAGCGACCACGAATTGTAGCGCCCGAAAATCTTGACCGGAACGAGCCTGTACCCGAGACCGACCCGCAAACGCTCGCCGATGCAAAATGGTTCGAGGTCTTCAAGGACGAAAAGCTTCAGGAGCTGATTCGCGAGGCGCTCCAATACAATTACGATTTGCGCGAAGCGGTCGTCCGTATTGACGGCGCGCGCGCCAATCTGGGCATTACCCGGTCGAACCAGTATCCGACCATCGCGGCGGGCGGCGAGGTCGTCACCGAACGGCGTTCCCGCGACGGTTCATTACAGCTTCCGGAGCCTATCAAGCAGCAACGCACCTTCGGCAGCATTCTGCTGAATCTGCTGACCTTTGAAATCGATGTCTGGGGAAGACTGCGCAAGGCGACCGAGGCGGCGAAAGCCGAGCTGCTGGCTTCGGAAGAAGCGCGCAAAGCCGTGATTACGACCCTCGTGAGCGACGTGGCGACGGCGTATTTCAACCTGCGCGAGCTTGA